>CAWULT010000080.1:0-20861 GCA_963923455.1 uncultured bacterium | reverse complement strand
CGGCGACCTGGAACGTGCCCTCGAAGAACGACAGGCCCGTCGTCGAGCCGCGCCACTCCTGCTCGGTGCGGCCGTAGAGGCTGATCAGGTTGATGACGGGGATGTCGAGCTTCTCGAGCAGGGGCGAGGCCTCGGGGCCCGCGAAGCGGAACAGCAGCGCCAGCGCGACGTCGGCGCGGGGCCTGCCCGCCGGGTCGACGAGCAGCCGCGACGCCGCGGCGGCGTCCGGATACCCGAAGAACGGCACGGCCTCGGCGCCCCGCCGTTCGATGTCGGCGATGATCGCGTCGAGCAGCTCCGTCTCGCCGGTGTAGTACGACGACTTGTAGAAGCCGAGCGCCACGCGCGGCGCGCCGGGCCTCGTCTTGCCGTGCGCCTGCTTCCAGGCGGCCAGTTCGTCCCAGGTGGCGAACACGCGGCCGCTGGCGCCGTCCGGGTAGTAGTAGCCGAAGTCGAGGCTCGGCTCGGGCCTGGGGACCGTCAGGCCCGTCACGCCCGCCCGGGTCAGCAGGTACTTCAGCAGCCCGACCTGGTTGTTGAACCCGCCGTGCGTCCAGAAGGCGCGGGCCGTCTCGTCGAACACCGCGCCCTGGCTGGTGTAGCGCTCGCGCGGCAGCAGGCTTTCGCCGATGGCGAACACGGGCCCGCGGCGCCGGACGCTGGCGATGAGGTCGACCTGATGCTGCTGGTTGAACCGGTCCAGCATCTGCTGGTTCATCGTGTCGAGCGCGAGCACGTTGGCCGAGGTGAGCTCGTCGACCCTGGCGTCGGCGTACATCGACTCGGTCAGGAACGACAGCGTCACCTTGCCCTTGAGATCGGGCCGCTCCTCGAGAACCGTCTTGTAGGCCTTGAGCGTCGCCGGCAGATTGCCGTCGGAGTAGAGGAACGCGATCCGGACGGACTGCGCCCATGCCGGTGAGGCAAGCGCCAGCGCGAGGGCGATCGTGAAGAGCGCCGCCCTACCGGCCCGGCGCATCCTCGCCCTCCGGGACGTAGATGATCTGCCCGTCGGCCAGCCGGTACGCCGTGCCGAGGCGCTCGCCGTCGCCCGCGGCCGTCTGGCCGCTGACCTTGTAGGCCGTGATCGTGTTGCCCTTCTTGACGATGATCTCGCGCTGGCCCTGGCTGTTGGTCTTGACCATCGTGACCTCGCTCTGCGCGTCGACGAGGTCGCCGATCTTGTAGACCGAGAACAGCGTCATCATCAGGCCGACGATGAACACGACGGAGACGTCGAACAGGTTGGCGATGCCCGAGAGCGGGTCTTCCTCGAGTGGTTCCTCGGGCGACGGCAGGTGCAGGTAGCGCGCCACGATCAGCCCACCTTCCGCGACAGTTCGTCCTCGAGGCCCCGGTTGCCGAGTTCGGCTGCCACGCGCTCGACGAGGAAGCGCTGCTCGCGGATGGTCTCGGTGATCCACGCCTGGCGTGCCGCGGCCACGACGTAGGCGATGGTGCCGGTGGCCAGGCCAATGATGGTCGTCGTGAAGGCCACGACCATCTGGCCGGCCATCGCCTCGAGGTTGCCGGTGGCCATCGAGGCGAGCGACGTTCCCATCGGGATGAGCGTTCCCAGCAGCCCCAGGCTGGGGCCCACCTTGACGAGCATCCGGGCGTTCGACAGCGAATGCCGCAGGTGTTCTTCGCGTTCGAGCAGCAGGTGCTCCAGGCCGCCGTGGTCGAGCGTCGCCGCCCGCCTGGCCTGGTCGATCTCGCGCAGCGTCCGTCGCAGCGCGGCCGGCAGGGCTGCGGCGCGTGCATCATCGGCGCTCAGCACGGGACCGCCCGCCAGCCACCGCTTCACGTCGAAGCCGCGCCGCTCGCGCTGCCGTGCGAGCCATTCGAGCAGCGCGCTGCCGGCCATGAACAGGGCGGCCGCCACGCAGACCCACAACAGGGCCATCACCGGAAAGCGGAGCACCTGTCCCAGCGCGAACAGGCCGTTCTCGAGCAGTTGCAGCAGGTTCACCGGCGACTCCAGAGGGAAGAGAGCGCCCCGAGCGCCACCGACGACGCCCCCACGGCGATGGCCCAGGCGGGCACCGCCTCGGTGGCGGGCGCGGGGCCTTCGAGGTTCAAGGTGGTGGCTGCGCGCCAGCCCTCGCTGACGCCTGGCAGCGCCGCCGCGCAGACGCCGAGCGCGGCGATGAACGCAAGGCCGTCCTCCTGCAGGCGGGCGGGCGCGAAGGCCGGGCGGCGGGTGGTCAGGGTCACGGTGAGGGCGACGAGGGCGAGGGCGGCGGGCAGGGCCGACCAGGCCGGCACGCCTTCGATGGTGAGCAGCGCGCTCCACGAGCCCCCGAGCACGCCGCCCGCGAGCGCCGGCAGCGTCACCCGGGCCGGGCCGGTCAGTCGTCCCACCGCCGCGCCGGCCGTCAGCAGGCCGATGGCCTCGGGAGGCAGCGGCGCTGCGCGGAACGACCACGCCGACGAGGCCGCGAACGCGAGCGCCAGGACCATGAGGCCGCGGCGGGAGGCGGCGACCACGGTGGTGAACACCACCGCGGCGAGCGCGCACACCAGCCACAGCGTGTGGAAGCTCAGGGTCATCTTCGTGCGTGGACGGGGCCGATGGTACGTGATCCCGCGCGCGGCCCGATGCTGAAGATTCCCTGAATCTTTGTTCAGAAAGTCAGTGCAGGGTCCTTACGACGGCCACCTGCACGCGGGCGTCGTTGAAGCAGGCGCCGCCGCCGAGGTCGGTCAGCGTGTCCGGCGCCAGCGCGTTGGCCGTGAGCCCGTTGGCCGTGTGCTTGCGCCACAGCCCCTTCGGCAGCACGACGGTGCCCGGCCGCGTCCAGGCGCCCACCTGGACCGTGCACCGGACCTCGCCCTGCGCGTTGAAGACGCGCACCGTGTCGCCGTCGGCGATGTCGCGCGCGGCCGCGTCAGCGGGGTGGATCAGCAGCCGCACTTCCGGACGCGGCAGCTCCGCCAGCGTCGACGTGATCGACCGCTCGCTCGAAGGCGAGATCAGCGCGAGGGGGTAGTCGGCGCTGCCTGGGTCCGGCTGGTAGCCGTAGAGCCCTGCCGGCGCCTGGGCCTCGAGGTGCGCGGGGTAGAGGTCCACCTTGCCGTCGGGCGTCCAGGGCGTCACGTCCGCGAACTGGACCGGCCGGCCGCCGTAGGGTGGCGTGGCAGCGCCGTGCTCCCGCAGTTCGTCGCCGAGCGAACCCGGCAGCCTGTGGAAGACATCCAGCATCTCCTCGAGCTCGCCGTTGGGATCGTCGGGTTCGTCGAGGCCGAGCCGCCGCAGCAGCTCGCCGAAGACGTCGGCGTTGGGCCGGGCCTCGCCGACCGGCTCGATCACGGGCTTCCCGAGCCGGAGGCTGATCGGACCGTAGCCGCGCGGCAGGTCGTAGCCTTCGAGGAACGTCGTGGCCGGCAGCACGATGTCGGCGTACTGCGCCGTGTCGGTCATCACCTGCTCGAAGACGACGGTGAACAGGTCCTCGCGTTCGAGTCCCGCGAGCACGCGCCGCTGATCGGGCGCGGTGACGGCGGCGTTCGAGTTGTAGACGAACAGCGCCTTGACCGGCGGGTCGTGCAGCTCGGTCAGCGCGCGGCCGAGCTGGTTCATGTTGACCAGCCTGGTGGCGGGCTCCTGGGCCCCGATCCACGTGCGCTCGATCCGCCACGCGTTGGTGTTGCTCATGGCGAAACCGCCGCCGCGGACGCCGAACTTGCCGCCCACCGCCGGCAGCGCCAGCACCGCGAGCGCGGCGTTGCCGCCGTTCCGGTTGCGCTCGAGGCCCCAGCCGCACCGGACGAGCGCGGGCGACGCCTGCGCGTACCACTCGGCCAGCCGCTCGATGTCGCCGGCGGGCACGCGCGCCTCGACCGCTGCCCGTTCGAACGTCCACGGCAGCGCGCGCTCGCGCAACCGCGCCGCGCCCGTCGTGTGGGCGTCGAGGAAGGCCTGGTCGACGTGGCCCTGCTCGAAGAGGTACCGGTGCACCGCCAGCGCGACGGGCAGGTCGGTGCCCGGATGGACCGCCAGGTGGAGGTCCGCCTGCCTCGCGAGCGGTGTCGCCCGCGGGTCCACGACGACCAGCCGGGCGCCCCGCCGCTGCGCCTCGCGGACGTACGGGACGAGGTGGATGCCCGATGCCGAGGGGTTGGCGCCCCAGAGCACGATCAGCCGCGCCTCGGCGAAATCCTCGTACGAGACCGACGGCATCTTGCCGTAGAGCGCCTGGTTGGCGGCGCCCGTCGGGGCGGCGCACACGGTGCGCGCCAGGCGGGAGGCGCCGAGCCGGCGAAACAGCGTCGCGTCGCTCGTGTCCTGGGTCAGCAGGCCGTTCGACCCGCCGTAGGAATACGGGAGGATCGCCTCGCCGCCGAACTCGCGGCGAACGGCCTCGAGGCGTTCGGCGATGCGGGCGAGGGCGTCGTCCCAGGAGACCCGCTCGAACCGCGCGTGCCCCTTGGGCCCCTTGCGGACGGCCGGATACAGCACGCGGTCCTGGCCGTAGACGCGTTCTGGGAAGCGGCGCACCTTGGCGCAGATGTAGCCGCCGGTCACGGGGTTCAACGAGGACCCGTCCACCACCGCGATGCGCCGGTCCTGCACGGTGACGGCCAGGCTGCAGTTGTCCGGGCAGTCGAGCGGACACACGGTCGCGACGGTGTGCTGCGCGCCGAGCGAATCTCGTTTCATGGGGCATCTAGTGTACTGCGTCCCGTCCCTCGATCCGGCCGCGCGAGCCCGCTCCGGCCTCGACGCGGTGGCCCGCTGCGCGCGGCTATGATCGACGCATGGCGGCGCCACATGTCGTGATCGTCGGCGGTGGGTTCGGGGGGCTCTCGGCGGCGAAGGCCCTCGCGGGCGCCGACGTGCGGGTCACGGTGCTGGATCGCCGCAACCATCACGTCTTCCAGCCGCTGCTCTACCAGGTGGCCACGGCGACGCTCTCGCCGGGCGACATCGGCGCTCCCATCCGCTGGATCCTGCGCCGGGCCCGAAACGTCCGCGTGCTGCTGGGCGAGGCGAGGGCCGTGGACGTCGCCGCGCGGCGGGTGGTGCTGACCGACGGCGAGGTGCTCGACTACGACTACCTGATCGTGGCGACCGGCGCGCGCCACGCCTATTTCGGCCGCGACGACTGGGAGCCGCATGCGCCGGGACTCAAGACCCTCGACGACGCGCTGGTGATCCGCCGGCGCATCCTGCTCGCGTTCGAGCGCGCCGAGCGTGAACCCGAGGCCGCGGCCCGGCAGGCGCTGCTGACCTTCGTGCTCGTCGGCGGCGGACCCACCGGCGTCGAGCTGGCCGGCACGCTGGCCGAGATCGCCCGCCAGACGCTGCGCGACGAGTTCAAGCGCATCGACACGGCCCGCGCCCGCATCGTGATCGTCGAGGCGGGGCCGACGATCCTGGCGAGCTTCCGCGAGGACCTGCGCGCCGCGGCGCGCACGTCGCTCGCGCGCTTCGGCGTCGAGGTGCGGGAGCAGACCCGCGTGACGGGCATCGACGCCCGCGGCGTGGACCTCGAAGGGCCCGGCGGGCCGGAGCGGCTGAGCGCCGGCACCGTCGTCTGGGCGGCCGGAGTGGCCGCCTCGCCGCTCGTCCGCACGCTCGGCGCGCCAGTCGACCGCGCCGGTCGCGCGATCGTCGAGCCCGACCTGTCCATCCCGGGGCGCCCGGAGGTGTTCGTCGTGGGCGATGCCGCGGCCTTCCTGCACCAGGGCGGGACGCCGCTGCCTGGCGTCGCGCAGCCGGCGATGCAGGGCGCGGCCCACGCGGCCCGGACGATCCTGCGGCGGCTGCGGGGCGAGCCGTCACAGCCGTTCGTCTACCGTGACCTGGGCAGCATGGCGATCGTGGGGCGGGCCTCGGCGGTTGCCGACCTCGGCTGGATCCGGCTCACGGGGCTGGTCGGGTGGCTGTCGTGGCTGTTCCTGCACATCGTGATGCTGATCGGCTTCCGCAACCGCGTCATCGTGCTCGTCGAGTGGGCGATCGCGTACCTGACCTTCCAGCGCGGCGCACGCCTGATCACGGGAGCCGACGACGGCCCGCGGACGTAGGCGCGGTGTCTCGAGGCGTGCGGTCCAGAGGCGTGGGTGGTCAGGCGTCGCGCGGGGACGGCGTGAACGCCGGGCAGCGGACGACCGGCGTGATCGGATACTTGGGGAACCGCGCGTCCACGGCCGCGTGTCCGCAGCGGTAGAACACCGAGCCCCGGTCGTTCGGTGTGCGGAGCCCGTGCGCGCACCGTACGCACAAACCGATGCGCCAGGCTTCGAGCTGACGGTCGAAGGTCGAGGGGGGATCCGGGGGCCGCGCGGGCATGGCTGCGACCGTGCGCTCCGGCGTCAGCGGCGGCGCGCGTACTTCGTCTCGACGTACGTGTCGAGCAGCGACCGGAAGCCGGCCGCGAGTTCGTCGTACGTGCCCCGCAGCGTCGTGGCGTGGACGCCGTCGATGTAGACCGGGCAGTGGGGCGCCTCGCCGGTGCCCGGCAGGCTGATGCCGATGTTGGCGGCCTTCGACTCGCCCGGCCCGTTGACGACGCACCCCATCACGGCCAGGGTGAGCGTCTCCACGCCCTCGTACTGCGCCTTCCACGACGGCATCCGCTCGCGGATGTACTCCTGGGTGCGCTCGGCCAGTTCCTGGAAGGTGCTGCTCGTCGTGCGCCCGCAGCCGGGGCACGCGGTGACGCTCGGCGCGAAGCTGCGGAGGCCGAGGGCCTGGAGCAGCTCGCAGGCCGCGTACACCTCCTCGCGCCGGTCGCCGCCGGGCCGCGGCGTCAGCGACACGCGGATCGTGTCGCCGATGCCTTCGTTCAGCAGGATGCCCATGGCGGCCGACGACCAGACCAGCCCCTTCTGGCCCATGCCGGCCTCGGTGAGGCCGAGGTGCAGCGGCTGGTCGGTCTGGCGCGCCAGGGCGCGGTAGATCGCGATGAGGTCCTGCGGTCGCGACACCTTGCACGAGATGATGATCTGGTCCTTCCGCAGGCCGGTCTCGATGGCGAGCGCCGTCGACTCGATCGCCGAGATCACCATGCACTCGTTGAGGATCTCCTCCGAGGTGCGCCCGAGGTTCCGGTCCGTGTTCTCCTGCATCCGGGCCAGCACCAGCTCCTGGTTGAGCGAGCCGCCGTTGACGCCGATGCGCACGGGCTTCTGGTGATCGATGGCCACCTTGCAGATCGTCGCGAACTGCTCGTCGCGCCGCCTGCCGGTGCCCACGTTGCCGGGGTTGATGCGGTACTTGTCGAGAGCGGCGGCGCAGTCGGGATAGCGCGTCAGCAGCAGGTGACCGTTGTAGTGGAAGTCGCCGATGAGCGGGACCGTGCAGCCGGCGTCGAGCATCCGCTGCCTGATCTCGGGCACGGCGGCGGCGGCCTCGGGCACGTTGACCGTCACGCGCACCATCTCGGAGCCGGCCTCGGCCAGCTCGATGCACTGCCGGGCGGTCGCGGCCGCGTCGGCCGTGTCGGTCATCGTCATCGACTGGACGACCACCGGCGCGCCGCCGCCCACCTGCACGCGTCCCACGCGTACGCCGACCGTCTTGTGTAGCCGCACCGTCGCTGCCATCGAGCGTCCTCTACTGTTCCTTCCAGCCGTCCCGCAGCAGGATGCCGCGGATGTGCTCGGCGCGGGCGAGCGCGAGGTCGAGCGAGTCGTAGTTCTCCGCGCGATCCATCCGGCCGTCGAAATACCACGTCACCGTCGCGTGCGCCTCGCCGGGGAACACGGTGGCGTGCGCGGCCGAACGGCCGCGGGTCATCCGCCAGAGCACGGTGGGATCGGTGGGTTCGGGTGTCACGGCCGTACCCAGAAAGTGTACTCGGGCCCGCTACAATGTCCCACGTGACGCCCGACGCGCCGCCCCCGACCGAGCCGGCCCGCCTCGCCTGCGGGTGCCAGGTCCGCACGCGCCGCGACTTCCTGGGCCGCGTGGTCGGCACGATCGTCGCGCGCGGGGAGGGGTGCCCGCGCCCGGACCACCAGCCGGACCTGGTGGTGCTGATGCCCGGACGCGAGCACGCGCGGCCGGAGTGAGCGTGCGTACGCCGCGGCGGCCCGCGTGACCGTGCCCGAGCACGACGCCGACGCCCTCGTCGTCGGGGCCGGCGCCGCCGGTCTGGCGGCGGCGATCTTCGCCGCGCGCGCCGACCCCGGTCTTCGCGTCGTCGTGCTCGACGGCGCGCGCCGCGTCGGCGCGAAGATCCTCGTCAGCGGCGGGTCGCGCTGCAACGTCACCAACCGCCGCGTCACCGAGGGGGACTTCTGGGGCGGGTCCCGCCGCACGGTGCAGCGCGTGCTCCGCGCGTTTCCGGCCGAGGCCGCCGCCGCGTTCTTCGCGGAACTCGGGGTGACGCTGCACGAGGAAGAACACGGCAAGCTGTTTCCCGACTCGAACACCTCGCGCACCGTGCTCGACGCGCTGCTGCGGGAAGCGGCGCGGGTCGGCGTGTCGATCGAGACGGGGCAACGGGTCGAGGCCGTGGCGCGCACGGCCGGCGTTTTCGTCGTGCGCACGCGCGGGTCCGCCGAGGCGTCGGCGCCCGGCGGACGCGACTGGCGCGCGCGCGCCGTCGTGCTGGCCACCGGCGGCCGCTCGTTGCCCAAGACCGGCAGCGACGGCTTCGGCTACGAACTGGCGCGGCGCCTGGGCCACGGGTACGTCGCGACCACGCCCGCGCTGGTGCCGCTCGTGCTCTCCGGTGACCGTCATCCCGCCCTGTCCGGCGTCGCGATGCCGGCGGCCCTGACGCTGCTGGTCGCAGGGAGGCCCGCCATCACGCTGACCGGCTCGTTGCTGTGGACGCACGTCGGCGTCAGCGGGCCCGTCGTGCTCGACCTCTCGCGCCACTGGCACCGGGCCATGCTGGAGGCCAGGCCTGGCGACCCCGTGACCGTCGAGGTGCGGCTGAACGCGTGCCCCGGCGAGACCGCCGGCTCCCTGACGGCCTGGCTCGCCGAGCAGGCACGGCTGCGGCCCAGGGCGCACGTGCGGACCGTGCTGGCGGGCCGCCTGCCGGCAGCCGTCGCGGATGCGTGGCTGGTCGGCGCCGCCGTCGACCGCGATGCGACGATGGCGCATCTTTCCCGTGAGGCGCGGACGCGCCTGGTGCGGCAGTTGCTCGAGACGCGGCTCGACGTGCGGGACAGCCGGGGCTACGGGTACGCCGAGGTGACGGCGGGCGGCGTGCCGCTCGACGAAGTGGATCACGCGACGCTGGCCTCGCGCGTGTGCCCGGGCCTGTTCTTCGCGGGCGAGATTCTCGACGTCGACGGCCGCCTCGGGGGCTTCAACTTCCAGTGGGCGTGGTCGAGCGGATTCGTCGCGGGGCACGGCGTGGCACGCCTGCTGGCTGGCCCGCGTCCGGAGGTGGCCCATGGACGGGACTGACGGGGCGACGCGCGACGTGTCGGCGCCGTCGGCGTGGCTCGTCGCCAACCGGCGCCTGCTGCCGCCCTCCGGCGACGCCCTGGACCTGGCGTGCGGCCGGGGCCGCAACGCGTTGTGGCTCGCGGCCGAGGGGTTTCGGACCCACGCGATCGATCGTGACGGGCAGGCCCTCGAGACCCTCCGGGCCCTGGGCGCTGCCCGTGGGTGGCGCATCGACGTCCGCGAGCGGGACCTCGAAACCGGAGCGTCGGTGCTCGAGCCAGGGGCCTACGACGTCATCGTCGTGGTCCACTACCTGCACCGGGCGCTCTTTCCGCAGATCCTGGCTGCGCTGCGGCCGGGCGGCGTGCTCGTCTACGAGACGTTCACGACCGCGCAGGCGGCCAGGGGCAGGCCGACGAATCCCGCGTTCCTGCTGGAGCCAGGGGAATTGCGGGGGCGCGTCACGGGGGAGTGGCCCGGCACGGTGCCCGTGCCGCCGATGGCCATACTCGCCGAGCGGGAGGGCGAGTTCGACGGTCGGATGGTGGCCGGCGTCGTCGCGCGCCGCCTCCCGTAGCAGGGCTCGCTCAGGCGGGCTGCTCGGCCTCCGCGGCCTTCTCGACGGCCGCTTCGATTGCGGCGGCGGTCACGCGGTAGTGCGACGCGTGCCAGGCCACGCGGCCGTGGCGCAGCACCAGCGCCTGCGGCGTCTCGTGGCGGATGCCGAGCCGCGCGGCCAGCGTGGTCGAGACGTCGCGGTGCGTCTGCACGGTGACGATCGCGTAGCGCGCGCCCGCGCCGTGGGTCCGGCTCAGGTGGTCCAGGACCTCGTCGAGCGCCATCGCACTCGTGCCGCACGAGCGGCTGTGCTTCAGGATGACGACCGGCCGCTCGAACGACGCCTGGACGAGCGGCTCGATCTCGTCGATCGACGTGACGGGTGTGAGGTCGGGCGAGGGCACTACCGCGTGATCCGGAACTTGCGCGTGCCGACCGACTGGCCGTCGATGAAGAACTCCACCTCGTAGTCGCCGGGAGGGAAGCCGCCCGAGTTCTGCAGGTGGAACTCCGTTGAGGCCTCCCCGCGGTACGACACCTTCTTCTGGGGCTCGCTGATCACGCGGCCCTCGTAGGTCCAGCGGGCCGACACGACGCCGGAACCGGACGCCGACGTCTCGACGGCGGCGTAGATCGTGTCCGTGGACTTGAAGCTCGTCGTGTGGTTGCCGACGCTGTTGTCCGAGTTCAGGGATCGGCCGAGCTGAATGCTGGTGGCCTGGAGCTTGCCGCCGCACGCGACCGTCGCGGTCAGCAGGAGACCGAGCGTCGCGGCGCGCGCCGCGCCCGTGAGACGGTGCATCTACCGCTTCTCCTGAGCGGCGGCCGTCGCCTCGGCCCGGTGCTGGGCCATCTTGGCAGCGATCGTCCGCTGGGACATGTCGATGCCGCCGTCGAACCGGGACCCGTCGGCCAGCACGACGCGGTTGGCGCTGAGGCTGCCTTCCATGCGGGCCGTCGGGGTCAGCTCGATCCGCTCGGTGGCCGTGATGCCGCCCTTGACCTGGCCGTGCACGACGACCTTGACGGCCCGTACGTCGGCCGCGACCGCGCCGCTCGCCGAGATGACGAGCGTGGCGTCGCGTATGGTGATGTCGCCGTCCACGCGGCCGTCGATCGTGATGTCCTCGGAGCTCTCGAGTTCGCCGATGATGACCAGTGTCTGACCGATGTGCGTCATGGGTGCAGTCGTGAACCGGATGCAGGCAGTATACTGAACATTCTCGGCGGCTCCCTCGTGGGCCGCCACCCCCACTCGTGCCGGAGTGGTGAAACTGGCAGACGCGCCGGACTCAAAATCCGGTGGGGTTCACTCCCCGTGTGGGTTCGATTCCCACCTCCGGCACCATGCTTCTCCCCTGTCGCGGCTTCGGCCCTGTTGCGGACTCGCCTGCGCCGGAGGTGGGTCTGTCTCTGGTGGAGGGTGGCTGTCGCCACCTCCACTGGCACCATGCGCAGGGGCCTGTCACCCGCACTTGCGGGCGGCGCCGCGGCTGTTTGTGCGGTAGCGTAGTTCCACATGCGCGGCACGGCTGCTGACGGTGCCGTGACGCGCACAAGGACGGCGGGAGGCAGGGCATGAACAGGCGACAGGTGCTGGTGGGTCTGGCCGGGGTGGTGGGCACGGCGGCGTGCGGAGGCGGTGGCGCCACGACCAATCCGATCGGACCCTCGAACCAGCCCGAGATCGGCAACAGTCCGGACAACTTCCAGTTCCAGGCATCCAGCCTCTCGCGGACGACGCAGACGCTCACCTACACCTGGACGAACACGGGCACGTTCGCGGACGTGAACCAGTCGGGCCGCATCGATGCCGGCGATGCCACGCTCACCCTGCGCGACGGCGCCGGCAATCAGGTCTATACCCGGTCGCTCAGGAACACGGGCACCTTCGCGAGCGCGCGCGGCGCGGCGGGGCCGTGGCGCATCGACGTGCAGATCTCCGAGGTCACCGGCACGCTGAACTTCCGGGTCCAGAAGGGGAGCTGAGCCCGCGTCAGGTTCCGTCCGACGCGCGCGTGACGGCGACCGCCTCGTGGCGGAGTCCCGCCGAACCGGCCGTGACCCGGGGCCGCCCGGCCAGTGATCGGGAGCCTTACTCGGACGTCATGGTGGCTTTGTTCATCACGGCAGGCACGACCTTCGCCGGACGATGTGCCATGCCGAACGAGGCGCCCGGCAGGCAGGCATAGGCCTCACAGGCGAGCTTGATCAGGAGCTCGGTCAGCAGCACGGGCGCCGGCATCGTCGGCATCTTGAGCAGCGTGGCTCGCGCCGTGGCGTAGTCCTGCCCCGGGCCCGCCAGGCGGTACTGGACGCCCGAGAGCGTCGCGAACATCGTCTTCCACCAGAGGCGCGGGTCGGTGAAGAACAGCCGCGTCATCGGCGGCAGGCAGCCGATCTGGCGTGCGGTGCCGTCGAGGAAGCGGATGTAGTCGCTCAACCACGGCACCTTGTCGTAGTGGTACGGGAACTGGTCGCGGTCCTGGCTGTCGTGCCAGGCGATGTCGGCCTGCATCTCGGCCATCGGCGGCAGGCTGCGCTGGCCGGTGAAGAGCAGCGCCAGGTACCGGGCCTGCAGTTCGGAGATGGGCGGAATGGCCCCGACGGCCGGTCGCAGGAAGCCGACGAACGAGAGGCTCGGGCCGACCTCGGGGATGAACATCCGCAGATACAGGCTGCGGGGCTTCTCGACGCGCCGGGCTACCTGGCCGGGCAGGCCCTCGAGGAACGGGAACGTGAGGCGGAAGCCCGTGCAGTCGAGGATGAGATCGCACTGGAACTCGGACCCGTCCTCGAAGATCACGCGGTCGCCCTCGATGCGATCGATGGCCCCTCGGTATTCGGCACCGTGGTAGAGGATTGCCTCGACGAACGAGGTCGACTTCGTGCTGGTCCGCATCTTCCACGGGCGGCCGTTGGTGCGGTTGAACTCGCGGGTCTTTTCGAGCACCCGGTGGTCATCGGTCTTCGTGGCGTAGAAGCCCTCGAGCCACACCTTGAACCGGACGGGCCAGCTGTCGAAGACCTGGTACGGCAGCGAGTGGTAGCAGCGGTTCGTGTCGAGGTCGGTCACCGTGCCGCCGAAGTGCCGCGGAATCACGAATCCCGGCCCGCCGCGCGACGAGATGCAGGTCGCGGCCGCGTGCTTGGACACCTCCAGGGAGATGTCCGACGCACTTTCGCCGAGTCCCACGATGAGGACGCGTCGGCCGGCGAGGCTCTTGCCGTCGCGCAGCTTCGCGGAGTGCATCACCTCGCCGGTGAAGGTCGCCAGGCCAGGGGCGGTGAACTGCTTCGGCACCGTGTGGACGCCCGAGCACACCACGAGGTTGGTGCACGTGTAACGCGCTCCGTCGTCGGTCGTCACCGTGTAGAGCGCCCCGTCGTCACGCCGGACGTCGGTGACGCGCGTCGAGAACCGAATGTGCGGCATCAGCCCGAAGTGGTTCGCGAACCGGGTCAGGTAGTCCAGGTAGGCGACCCTGCTCCAGATCACCGGGTTCGACTCGTCGCCATGGGGCAGCGAGCTGAAGAAGACGTGGTTGCTGCTGGTGACGAGCCGCAGGAAGTCATAGGAGGACCGGAAGACACCGCCCAGCTGGGCCTGTGCTTCGAACCCGAGAACGGAGAGCCCCTGTTCCTTCAGTTCCTTGAGGACCACGAGGCCGGACGGGCCGGCACCGATCACGATGCAGTCGACGTGCGAAGGACGAGCGGATGACGTTCCGGAATCGGCAGTAGTGTGCATGGGGTCAGTGTCTCGATGGTTGGGCACGGCGTCCTGCCAAAGTCTTGCAGGAACCAGACCACCCGTCCACCCGGCAGTCCCTGCCGATGCCGGCCCGAGGTCTCCGTGGCGGCAGACATTCGTCTGCGCCGACCCCGAAACCCGGCCGGGCGCAGAGCGCCGCGCCGGAGGCTCGACGCACGGGTCCAGTCGGCAGTAGTGTGTCGCCATGGCACTCGACGTCTCTCGGTTCCGGGCCCGGCAGGGGCAGAAGATCGACCTGAAGAAGTGGCCCACGCGCGTGCCGGCCTGCTACGACTCGCGCCAGCACTACGAGGCCCTGCTCGCCGACCACGTCCGGACGTTGAGCCAGCGCCAGACCCTGCTCTACGCGCACGACCGCTACGCACTGCTGCTGATCTTCCAGGCGATGGACGCCGCCGGAAAGGACGGTGCCATCAAGCACGTGATGTCGGGCGTCAACCCGCAGGGCTGCCAGGTGTTCACCTTCAAGCACCCGTCGGCCGAGGAACTCGATCACGATTTCCTGTGGCGCACCACGAGGGCGCTGCCCGAGCGCGGGCGCATCGGCATCTTCAACCGCTCGTACTACGAAGAGGTGCTGATCGTCCGCGTGCAGCCCGGGATTCTGGCGGCGCAGCGCCTGCCGGACGAGATGCGCGCCGCCGACGGCGTGTGGTCGTCGCGCTATCGCTCGATCGTGGACTTCGAGGCGCACCTGCACCGCAACGGCACGCGCATCCTGAAGTTCTTCCTGCACGTCTCGAAGGAGGAGCAGCGGCAGCGCCTGCTGGCGCGCCTGGACGACCCGGACAAGCACTGGAAGTTCGACGAGCGTGACCTCGACGCCCGCGCCAGGTGGCACGATTACATGCGCGCGTACGAGCGCTGCATCGAGGCCACGTCCACCAGGCAGGCGCCGTGGTTCATCGTGCCGGCCGACGACAAGGAGAACGCGCGGCTGATCGTCTCGCAGGCGGTGCTCGACGGGCTGGCCGCCCTGCGGCTGCGGTTTCCCCGGCCGGACCGTGCCCGCGTCGGGGCGCTGCGGGCCGCCCGCCGCCGGCTGCTGGCGGAGTAGCCCCCCGCGGCCGTGCGCGGCGGGGCCGCCCGGGTTCCCGGCCCGGCCGAGCCGTGCGGACCGCGGAGGACGCTTATGGCGGTAGTATGGCCCTGCGTCCGGAGGGGCCATGGCACAGCCACACCAATCGTTCGAGAATCACGCGAAGATCGTCCCGGCCTATCACTACTTCACGTTCGCCCTGCTCGTCGTCAATCTGCTCTGGCGGTTGTACGTGGCGGCGACCGCGTTCTCGATCGACGCGGCGATGGGCGTCGCCGTCGCGGTCGCGCTGGTGATGATCTTCTTCTTCGCTCGCCTGTTCGCGCTGCGGGTGCAGGACCGGGTGATCAGGCTCGAGGAGCGGCTGCGGCTGTCGCAGCTCGCCCCCGACCTCGGCCACCGGTTCGACGAGCTGTCGATCGATCAGGTCTGCGCGCTGCGCTTCGCCAGCGACGGGGAGCTGCCGGCGCTGGCCCGGAAGGTCCTCGACGAACGCATCGCGGACCGGAAGGCGATCAAGCAGATGGTTCAGCGCTGGAGGGCGGACCACCTGCGGGCCTGAGGCGGGGCGGCGTCCGACGGACGGCCCGCCGGCACGGCCGGCCGGCGGGGGCGGTACCCGCGGACGCTATACTGCGGCATGGACGTCGACGCCACGTGGCTGCTGCTGTCCCTCATCCCGAGCGGCGTGGGCTTCGTGCTGTTCGTCTACGGGAAGAAGCAGGCGCGCTGGCCGCAGCTCGTGGCGGGGCTCGCGTTCATGGCGTATCCGTACTTCACCGCGAGCGTGCGATCGCTGACGGCGGTGGGTGTGTGTCTGGGCGCGGCGCTGTACTACGCGGTGTGGGCCGGGTGGTGAGGCGCGGGACGGTCTGAATCGAATCGCGCGGGGAGCGGCATGAAAGGGCCGGCCCTTCGAGTGGAGCGACGGCGACAAGATGGGTACAGCGGGTTCACGGCGAGCCGAGCGCGAGGTCGTGGTGACGGGCGCCGGGGTGTTGTGCCACCTCGGGCATGACTTCGCGGAGATCGAGACCCTCCTGCGGGAAGGACGGAGCCGCCCGTTCTCGCCGTTTCAGCCCGGCATCGAGAACAACGCCCGATGCCAGATCGCCGGCCTCTACCCCGGCGAGCTGACCGATGACGACGTGGGCGTCACGAAGACCCAGGGCCGGTTCATGGGCCGCCAGGCGCGGCTGGCACTGGCCGCGGCGCGGCAGGCGCTGGCGCAGGCGGGACTCGCCACGCGGGACATGGCGGTGGTGGCCGGATCCGGCGCCGGCGACGTCCGGACGCACGTGGAGATTCAGCAGAAGCTCGACGAGACGCACAACATGCGCCGGATTCTGCCGACGGTCGTGCCCCGCCTGATGGCCTCGACCGTGTCGGCCAACCTCGTCAACGTGCTGTGCACGACGGGGCCGTCGTTCACGACGTCGGCCGCGTGCGCGGGCGGGGCCTACAACGTGCTGCTCGCCGCCATGCTGATCGAGAGCGGGCACTGCGAGCGCGCGCTCGCCGGCGGCTGCGAGCAGACCGACCCGCACTTCCACGCCGGCTTCGACTCGATGCGCGCCTACAACTCCGACGACAACGACCACCCGGAGCGCGCCTCGCGGCCCTACGCGGCCGACCGCGCGGGGTTCATCTTCGCCGAGGGCGCGGGGATGGTGGTGCTGGAGACGCGCGCGGCGGCCGAAGCCCGCGGCGCCCGCGTCCTGGGCGTGGTGCGTGGGTGGGGGATGTCGAGCGATGGCGCGGGCGACATGGTGGCGCCGTCGTCCGACGGCGCGCGCCGCGCGATGGAACAGGCGCTGGCGCACGCCGGGCTCGGACCCGAGGACATCGACTACGTGAACACCCACGGGACGTCGACGCCCGCGGGCGACGTGGCCGAAGTCCGGGCCATCCGGGCGGTGCTGGGGGACCGGCACGTCGCGTACTCGTCGACGAAGGGCTACACGGGCCACACGGTGTCGGCGGCCGGCGCCATCGAGGCGATCTTCACGCTCGCGATGCTGCGAGGCGGCTGGATCGCGCCGTCGATCAACGCCCGCCCGCTCGACCCGGAACTCGCGGAGTATCCGCCGGTGCTCGACCCGGTGGCCCGCACGATGAAACACGCGCTGTCGAACTCGTTCGGGTTCGGCGGCACCAACGTGAGCCTGGTGCTGTCGGCGCCCTAGGGCTGCCGGGAGGGGTCGCATGCGGGACAACGCGCGCACGTGGACGTGGTCGGCCGTGCTGGTGGCGCTGGCGCTCGGACTGGCGGCCGCCCAGGCGCCTGCGGGAGCGCAAGGGCCGGCCGCCGGCGCCCAGGCCCCGGCCGGCGCCCGCGGGGGGCGCGCCGGCGGGATCGGGCTGGGCGGGGGACGTGGCGGCCCGATGAAGGCCCCGTCGGCCCTGCGGTCGGTCCCGGCGGAGACGACGGCGGCCAAGGCGAAGGATCCGAACTGGAAGGCCCCGCGGACGCCGTGGGGACATCCGGACCTCGAGGGCGTCTGGACGAGCGACGACATGCGCGGCATTCCGACGTCGCGTCCGGCCGCACAGGGTGACCGCGAGTCGCTGACGCCCGAGGAGTTCGCGCGGCGGGCCGGCGGTGACGAGGCGTCGCGCGACCGCGCCGTCAACCAGGAGACCTTCCTCCGCAACGAGTTCGGCGTCCGGACGTTCGGCTACACCTCGTTCGTCGTCGAGCCGGCCAACGGCCAGATGCCGCCGCTCACGGCGGCGGGTCGCGCGAAGCAGCAGGCGAACTTCGGCGTCGGCACGTTCGGCACGCGGACGTTCGATGGTTTCGGCGACTTCTCCCTCTACGACCGGTGCATCACGCGCGGCATCGGCGGCATCTTCCCGGTGCTCTACGGCAACGGCCTGCGCATCGCGCAGACGCCGAACGAGGTGATCGTCAGCTACGAGATGATCCACGACACGCGCGTGATTCCGCTCGACGGGCGGCCGCACGCCGGGCCCGCCATCAGGCAGTACATGGGTGATGCCCGCGGGCACTGGGACGGGGACACGCTGGTCGTCGAGACGACCAACTTCACCGACCGCGTCGGGTTCAGCGGGCCCAACAGCGAGGGCCTGAAGCTCACCGAGCGCTTCACGCGCATCGACCCGCAGATGATCGACTACCGCGTGCGCGTCGAGGACCCGGCGATGTACACCGCGCCGTTCACCGTGCGCTTCACGATCACGCAGCAGCCCGACTACCAGCTCTACGAGTACTCCTGCCACGAGGGCAACGGCGCGGTGAACCACGCGCTGAGCGGCGAGCGCGCCTACGAGCGGGCCGTCGCCGAGGCCCGGGCCAAGGGCCTGCCGATTCCGCCGAGGACGATGGGGATGGAGGTCTATTCCGGCGCCGACGTCGAAGGCCGGCAGCCGGTGCGTGAGATCGGGTTCGGGCGGTAGGGGCCGATACACTCCACGTGCGCGCCACCTGCCGGTCCGGCTTCCGTCTCGTCGCTCTCGCCCTCGTCTCCTCGGTCGTGGCCCTGGGCGGCGTGCGCCTGCACGCGCAGCAGGGGCCGGCGCCGGCCGCCGGCAGCCAGGGGCTGTTCTGGACGGTGGAGAAGGACGGCCGGACGTCGTGGCTCGTCGGGTCCCTGCACCTGTTGACCGCGGACGCCTACCCGCTGCCGGCGTCGATGCTGGCGGCGTTCGCGCAGGCCGACACGCTGGTCGAGGAGGCCGACCCGGATGAGTTGACGTCGCCGGACGTCGCCAGCCAGCTGATGGCCAAGGCCTTCTACCCGCCCGGCCGGAGCCTGCAGACCGAGCTCTCGGCCGGAGCGTACCGGCGCGTCGTCGACAAGGCGTCGAAGGCGGGGCTGCCCGCCGTCGCGCTCGACCGGATGAAGCCGTGGATGATCGCGATTACGCTCGCGGCGCTCGAGTTGCAGCGCGGCGGCTTCGACCCCGCGCTCGGCATCGACAAGCACTTTCTCGATCGGGCGCGCACCGCGGGCAAGCGGACGCGTACGTTCGAGGCGGCGCTCGACCAGATCGGCTTCCTCGAGGCGTTGAGCCCGCAGATGCAGGAGGCGCTCGTCGGCGAGACGCTCGACGGTACCGAGACGGAGCTGTCGCAGATGCGGCGAATCGCGGCCGCGTGGAAGGCCGGGGACGCGGCCGTGGTCGAGCAGCTGCTGGTCGACACGATGAAGGACTCGCCCGGGATCTATCAGGCGCTCGTCGTCGACCGCAACCGCCGCTGGATGCCCGCGTTGACCGGTTGCTTCGCGACGGCACGGTGCTTCGTGGTGGTCGGGGCCGCGCACCTGGTCGGCCCCGACGGCCTGGTCGCCATGCTGACGGCGCAGGGCTACCGCGTGCGTCAGCGGTAGGGGATTCGACGGCGGTCAGAACCCGACGGCCTGGCCGTCCTTCCGGTGGTCGGATCCGGCTCGATAGAAGCCGGCCACCGGATCCGTCGCGCTCCGCCGCGTTGTCGAGCCGTCCGGCGTGAACATGACGGCCTGGTACCCGCCCATGTCGGCGCCGTTGACGGAGCGGACGTCGTGGCCCATCGCTCTGAGTTTTTCGCCCACCATCGCAAAGAGCGGAGATTCCAGCGTCAGCACGTTCGGCACCTGCATGTGGCGGAATCGCCCCATGTCGGACGCCGCCTGCAGGTTCGCGCCCAGATCGAGCACGCTGACGAGCACCTGCGCGATGCCCTGCGCCTGCATGTCGCCACCCATCAGCGTCGTGGCCATCAGCGGACGCCCGTCGCGCATGACGAAGGCCGAGGACAGGGTATTGAACGGCCGCTTGTGCGGCGCGACGGCGTTGGGGCTGGCCGGGTCGAGCGTGAAGAGGCCGCCCCGATTGTGCAGCGTGAGGCCGTAGCCGGGCACCGTGACGCCGGAACCGAAGCTCGAGAAGAGGCTGTTCACCCAGGCCACCATGTTGCCGAAGCGGTCGGCCGCCACGAGCACGATCGTGTCGCCGCCGCTGTCGACGTTGGGACCGGCCGTCGTCCTGCTGGCCTGCGTCGGGCTCACGCGGCCGCAGAGCGACCGCGCATGGGCCTTCGAGAGCAGGCGATCGAGGGGCACGCTGGCGAAGTTCGGGTCGGCATTGAAGGCGTAGAGGTCCCGGAACGCCAGCTTCTTCGCCTCGACGAACAGATGCCAGTAAGCGGGGTTGGCTGGACCGAGCGAGGCCAGCGTGGATCCTGGGACCCACTGCGGCACGCAGACCTCGAGGATGTTGAGGATCTCGGCCGTCGCCCAGGTCTGCGCCGGAGGCGGCAGCGTGAACACGTCGTATCCGTGATAGGTCGTCGTCGCCGGTGCGACCCACTCGCCCGCGTACGACGCCAGATCGTCCATCGTCATCGTGCCGCCCAGCTTCCTCGACTTGTCGACGATCGCGCGGGCGACCTCGCCGGTGTAGAAGCCGGCTCGCCCCCGTTGTTGCAGGATCCGGAACAGCCTCGCGAGGCCGGGGTTCCGGACGATCTGTCCGGCCGAGGGGGGCTGGCCGGCCGGGTACCACGTCGCCACCGAGTCCGGGTCCACTTCGGCGCAGCACGACCGCGCATCGCCCGGTGCCGCGTTGAGGGCTCGCGGCAGCCGCCAGTCGTTGGCGATGCGCTCGGACACGGGAAAGCCCTGTTCGGCGTAGTCGACCGCCGGCTGCAGCACGTCCTTGAAGGTCATCGTGCCGAAGCGGCGGAGGACCTCTTCCCACCCCCAGACCGACCCGGGCACGGTCGCCGTCAGGATGCCGCGTGCAGGCATGCCGGAGCCCGGACCCCAGTTGGCGCTGTCCCACGAGTAGCCGAGGTCGTTCATGTGCGCGACGGTCTGACCGGTCGGGGCCTTGCCGCTGGCGTTGAGCGCGTAGAGCTTGCGTTCCCTGGCGACGTAGACGATCGCGAACAGGTCTCCGCCTGGGCCGACGTTCATCGGCTCCATCAGGCTGAGCATCGCCGAGGTCGCGACGGCGGCGTCGATGGCATTGCCGCCGCGTTTCAGGACGTCGACGCCCACCTGGGCCGCCAGCGGCTGGCTGGTCGCCACGAGACCGTTGCGCGCCATCACCTCTGACCGGCGCTGCGGCAGCCAGCCCTGCGTCCGATCACCGGGCGCCGCCGCGCACCAGGCGGGCGCCGG
>CAWULT010000079.1:0-21365 GCA_963923455.1 uncultured bacterium | reverse complement strand
TACGCCGAGGCGCTCGAGACGCTGGGGCTGCGGTTCCGCTCGGTCGCGGTGCCGGTGACCGCGGTCGCCCAGAAGGGCTTGAGGTCGATGCCGGCCACCTGCTCGGCCACCGCGCGGAACTCGTCGGCCGTATAGCCCTTCGTGTCCGCGTACTTCTGGTAGGCCGCCTTCAGCACGTCGTCGAGGCTGCGGTTGCCGCCCGTCTGCTTCCGGATGCGCGCGTCGAGCAGCAGCGCCACGACGGCCCCCTTCGTGTAGTAGCTGATGGCGGTGTTCACCGAGTTCTCGTCGGGACGGTAGTACTTGATCCACGCGTCGAAGGAGGCGATCTCCGCCGACTGGACGAGGCGCCCCGGCGTCGTCTGCAGTTCCTCGACCTTGTCGGACAGCGAGTCGAGGTACTCCTCACGGCTCGTCAGACCAGCCCGGTGCAGCGCGAGGTCCGCGTAGTAGTCGGTGATGCCCTCCGCGATCCACAGGCTCTTCGTGTGGACCTCGTTCTCGTAGTCGAACGGGCCGAGCTCGACCGGGCGCAGGCGCTTGACGTTCCACGCGTGGAAGAACTCATGGCTGGCCAGGTCCAGCCACGCCACGTAGGCCCGCCGGGTACGGGTGGCCCAACGGCTTCCCATCAGCACGCTCGAGTTCTTGTGCTCCAGGCCGCCCCCCGCCTCGGTGAGCAGGTTCAGGAAGACGTAGCGGTCGTACGGCAGGAAGCCCCACAGGCGCCGATGCTCGCGCACCACCGTTTCGAGGTCGCGCGCCGCACGGGCGCCGTCGAACACGCCCGCCTCGCCTTCGTTGACGAGGTAGTGCTTCTTCCCGTCGACGGTGAACTCGTAGACGGCCGGGTTGCCGACGAGGATCGGCGAGTCGACCAGCGTGTCGAAATCGGGCGCGCGGTACTGGTGCGGGGCGCCCGGCAGCTCGGGCAGACCCGTCATCGACACCTTCCAGCCGGCGGCCGGCGCGATCACCACTTCGTGCGCCCGTGGCGCTCGATCGGCCAGCGTCAGGAACGTCGGGGCACCGTTGATCAGCGCGAAGCCGGCGTCGATCCAGTTCGTGCGCACCGACATCTCGCGGCCGTAGACCCGGTACTTCACCGTGATCGCCGGCGCGCCGCCCGTCGTGACCTTCCAGCGGTTCTTGTCCGACTTCTCCACGGCGAGCGCCCGGCCGTCGGGCCCGGCGGCCGTGACGGCTTCGACGTTGCGGGAGTACTCGCGCACCAGGTACGACCCGGGCGTCCAGACGGCCATCATCAGCTCGACGTCGGCGCGCCGGCCGGTCGGCACCGCGGCCGTCACTTCGACGTAATGCGTCTGGGCTGCCGGAAAACTGAGCGTGTAGCGGATCGGTTCGGCCGCCGTCTGGGCGGTCGCGGAGTCGGCGTGTGTCATGAGCAGCGTCGCGGCGAGCAGCGTGAACAGAAGGCGTGCGGCCATGGTGAAATTGTAGGCCGGAGCGAGTGGGCGCCGGACGGCCGACTTCCGGGACTCCTGCGCACCAGGCGGCCGGCCGGAGCTATAATCCGGCCGCACCCGTCGACACGGGTCCGCGTCCCGGCAACACTCGCGTCCATCGAACACGGAGAGGCCCATGGCACAGCAACCGACCTCATGGTGGCTCCGCGGCAACGGTTATGAGTTCTGCAACTGTCAATACGGGTGCGGCTGCAACTTCGGCGGCGTTCCGAACTCCGAGGACGGGAGCTGCCGCGCCTTCGTCGGCACGCACATCCTCCACGGCGCCTGCGGCGACGTCAATCTGTCCGGCGTCAAGTGCGCCGCGATCATCTCGTGGCCGAAGGCGATTCACGAGGGCAACGGCAAGGCGGTCTTCATCGTCGACACCCCGACCTCCGACGCCCAGGTGAACGCGCTCGCGCAGATCTTCACCGGAAAGCTGGGAGGACTGCCGTGGGCACTGCTCGGACCGAGCTTCGAGGTGGTCGGGCTCGAGCGGGCGCCGATCTCGATCGAGGGCGAAGGGCGCCGCAGCGTGTTCAGGGCCGGCGAGATCGCAGAGGGGCGGGGGGAGGCCTTCAGAAACCCGGTGACCGGGGAAGAGCACGAGGCGAACCTGGAACTGCCGGGCGGCTTCATCTGGCAACGAGGCGAGTGCGGGCAGGGCAGCTTCAAGGCGAAGGCTGGCGGGCTCAGCCTCGCATTCGCGCAGACCAACTGGATCTTCTACGAGTTCGACTGGAACAATCATGCCGAGGTGGCGGCCGCGTAGGCCGCCAGCGCCGCCAGGCCGCTGTCGCCGCAACGACGGCGGCCCGGTGTTCAGCTCCAGAGCGTCCAGGCCGCCAGCGCCAGGAGCAGCACGCCAACCACGCGGGCGCTCCGCTCACCGAGGGGGGCCACCTTCTCGACCAGCACCCAGACGGTCAGCGCCAGGATCACGGCAAGGTTCATCACGCCCCCCGCGAAGAGCATCAGCATCAGCGCCCAGCAGCAGCCCAGGCAGTACACGCCGTGCCTGGCCCCCATTCGCGCGGCACCCGCGAGGCCGGGCTGCCAGTACGTCATCAGAAACGCCAACGGCGACCGGCACGACCGCAGGCACACCCGCTTGAGTGGCGTCAGCTGGTACGCACCCGCCGTGGCCAGCAGGACGGCTGACAACACCGGCGTCGCCGGCTCCATCATCGGGGACAGCACGAACGCCCGCGCCAGCCACCGCTGCAGCAGCGTGGCGCCGGCGCTGAAGAGTGCCCAGACGGCGATGTACGCCGCCGCCATCAGGTAGATGTGCAGACGAGGCCGGCGGAGGCTCGAGCGCTGACGAACCGCGCCGGCATACAGCAGCACGACGGGTGCGGCCGATGGCAGCATCATGGCCACCATCATCACGGCCCACATGGCCCAGAGCAGCAGGACGTGCGGCGCATCCCAGTCGGGCGTCATCATCCAGCCGGCCGCACCGCGCATGCTCCCGTACATGTCGCGGGCCATGAGGATCACCCAGGTCCAGCAGGCGGCTGGCAACGCGACCAGCAGCACGAGCAGCGTCGACCGCTGGTGCTGCAACGCGGCTTCGACTACCGTTCGTGCGCTCGCGCCCGAATCCACGTCGGGTTCGCCCACGCGGCGATTCTAGGCCATTCGCGCTGCAAGACGTCGCCCGGCACCCGTCTCCGCTTCGAAGTAGCATCCGGGTGTGTCCGGCTCCCCGGCAACCCCGGCGATTCACTGCCTCCGCAAGTACGGCGTGTCGTACACGGAGCACCCGTACCGGTACGAGGAGCGCGGCGGCACGCGCGTGTCGTCGCGGGAACTGGGCGTGCCGGAGCACGCCGTCGTCAAGACGCTCGTGATGGAGGACGAGAGCGGCGCGCCCCTGCTCGTCCTGATGCACGGCGACCGTGAAGTCTCGACCAGGCAGCTCGCGCGCCAGCTGGGCCGCAAGAGCGTGGGACCCTGCGACCCCGCCGCCGCGCAGCGCCACACCGGGTACATGGTGGGCGGCACGTCCCCATTCGGCACGCGCAAGGCCCTTCCCGTCTACGTCGAGCGGACCGTGCTCGAGCTCGACCGCATCTACGTCAACGGAGGCCGGCGTGGCCTCCTGGTCGCGATCGCGCCCGCGGAGCTGACGCGCGTGCTCGCGGCCACCCCCGTGGACGTCGCCATCTGAGCGTGGGCACGGAAAGCACGGCAGCGACCGGACACCGCGACCAGCGAGGTAATCTTTCGTCGCAGTAGCGCCTTCGGTCCAACACATGCCGCATCGCATCCTCGCCCGGCCGTCCCGACCAGCGTCTCCCCCGCGCGTCGAAACCGACCCGACCGTCGTTGCGTCGTTCCTCAGCGACGCCGCGCACGTGCCCGGCGGGTTCGCGGCCGGCGTGGCCTTCCCCCGTGACGAAAACGAGGTCGCCGCGCTCGTGGCGGGGGCGGCGCGCGTGCTGCCGGTGGGCGCGCAGTCGTCACTGACCGGCGGCGCGACCCCTCGCGGGGAGACGGTGCTGAGCCTGCGGGCCTGCGCGGCAATCGGCGACCCGTCCGGCGGCCGCGTTCGGGTGGGCGCCGGTGTTCCCCTCTCGGCCCTGCAGCAGCGCCTCGCCGCTAGCGGCCTCTACTACCCGCCCGTGCCAACCTACGACGGCGCCTTCGTCGGGGGCACCGTGTCGACCAACGCCGCGGGCGCGGCGACGTTCAAGTACGGCTCGGTTCGGCCCTGGGTGACCGGCCTCACGGTCGTGCTCGCCGACGGTCACGTGCTGGATCTGCGGCGCGGCGAGGTTCACGCGTCGCCCGAGGGCCACTTCGACGTCGTGCTGCCCTCTGGCGACGTGCGGCGCGTGCCGGTGCCAACCTACCGGATGCCCGACGTCGCCAAGCTCTCGGCCGGCTACTTCGCGCGCCCGGGCATGGATCTCGTCGACCTGTTCATCGGCTCCGAGGGCACGCTCGGCGTGATCGTCGACGCCGAGCTGCGGATCGTCCCGCGTCCGCGCCGGACGGCGGCGCTCGTGCGCTGCGCCGATGACGCACAGGCCGTGGCGCTGACGGCCGCGCTGCGACACGCGGCGCGCACGGCCTGGAGCGGACGGCCCGGCCTCGACGTCGCCGCCATCGAGTACATGGACGCCCGCGCACTGCGGACCGTGCCGGACGAGGCCTTCACGCGCGCGGGCGTCACCCGGCCCGGCGGTGGCGCCGTCCTGCTGCTGCTGCAGATCGAGGGCGATGAAGACGCCGCGGTCGAGCGGCTCCACACCGCGCTCGGCGACTGCGGGATCGCCGACGACCCGGTGCTGGCGCTACCGGGCGACGACCGGGCCGCGACGCGGCTCTTCGAGCTGCGCGAGGCCGTGCCGGCCGGCGTCAACGCGGTCGTGGCCGCGGCGAAAGTCCGCGCGCATCCCGACATCGAGAAGACGGCCGGTGACATGGTGGTGCCCTTCGAACGGCTGGCCGAGTCGATCGCGCTCTATCGGTCCACCTTCGAGCGCGCCGGGCTCGATTACGCGATCTGGGGCCACGTGTCCGACGGCAACCTGCACCCGAACGTGGTGCCGCGCACGCTCGACGACGTCGTCCGCGGGCGGGCGGCCCTCCTCGAGATCGCGCGCGACGTCATGGCCATGGGCGGCGCGCCGCTCGCCGAGCACGGCGTGGGCCGCAGCGCCATGAAGCAGACGCTGCTGCGGGCGCTCTACGGCGACCGGGGCATCGAGGAGATGCGCGCCGTCAAGCGGGCGCTCGACCCGGAGTGGAAGCTCTCGCCCGGAGTGCTCTTTCCACCCGCGTGAACGAGCGGGAGGCCGCGCCCCTCGACATCTGCCTGCGCCGCGGCGCCGCGCCGGCCCAGGCTCGACGCACTCAGCGCGCCGCGGCGCCGCCGAGCCACGCCTCGCGAAAGCGGCGCTGCGCGTCGGTCAACGGGCGCCCGGCCTCCTCGAACGCGACGATCTCCCGGTGCGGGTCCTCGGCGACGCGAACCGTCGCCGACGCGCGCTCGCCGCGCCGGTCGAAGGCCAGGCGCAGCGTGTCGCCGGGCCGCTTCCCGGCGACGAGCCGCCTGACGTCGGCGTCGGAGCCCACGGCCTGCCCGTCGACCGAGACAATCACGTCGTCGCGGTCGAGCCCGGCCTCGAACAGCGGCGAGCCGAAGGGCGTCGCCGCCGACAGGCGCACCCCTCCGGCCGCGCCCTGCATCCGCAGGTCGCCGATCCATCCGCGACCCCGCGCCACGGGCCTCAGCAGCAGCCCGGCGCGCGCGAGCAGCCGTTCGTAGTCCACGACGTCGCGCCCCTGGATGTACCGCTCGAAGAACGCGGCGGCAAAGGCCGCGTCGCCCGAGACGGCGGCGAGCGCCTGCCGCAGGTCGACCATGGTGTAGGGGCGATCCACGTACCCGGGGCGCGCGCCACCCGGCCTGCCGAAGTCGGTCCACAGCCGGCGCATGAAGTCGTCCAGCGTGACGCGGCCGTCGGTGCGGTCGCGGAGCGACAGGTCGAGCCCGAGGCCGAGCGCCTCGCCCCACGTGTAGTAGGACACGAACGTGTTGTCGAAGTTCGTCCGGTCGATCGAGGTCGCCGCGTCGACGAACGGCGCGTGCTGACTCATCTGCTCGGGCGTCCGGACGCGCCGGCCGGGGCTGGTCAGCACGGCATCCACCGTCTGCCCCATCTCGGCCGCGAAGTCCGCCACCGTGGTCAGCCCGGCCCGTCGGGTGATGAGCGGCGAGTAGTAGCTGGTGAACCCCTCCGCGAGCCACAGCTCGCCCGACATGTTGGCGTCGGTGAAGTCGAACGGCTCGAGGCCGCGAGGCCGGATCCGCTCGACGTTCCACGAGTGGAAGAACTCGTGGGCGACCGTGCCGAGCAGGTCGGCGCGGTCGGCCCTGATCGACGACGCGCCCGTCACGATGGTGCTGTTGCGGTGCTCCATGCCGTCGCCCGAGGCCCACGGCACGTAGTCGGCGATGAAGGTGTAGGTGCCGCCGTCGTACGGCGCGAACTCCCCGAACACGTTCCGCGCGGTGCGGACGATGGCCTCGACGTCGCGGGCGAACCCGTCGAGCAGTGCCTCCTCGCCCACGTGGTGTACCGCGACCCGGAACTCCGGCGTGGTGGCTCCGCCGGCCACGGTGAACGTCCGCAGCGAGAAGCCGCCGAACTCCGACGGGCTGTCCATCAGGTACTGCAGGTTGGGCGCGGTGAAGGTCAGGGGGTCGGGCCCGGGGAAGAGCTGCGTGGCGACCCGCCACGACGTGCCGGACGGCGGCACGAAGGTCAGGCGCGCCGGGCGCAGCTCCAGACCGGCCGCCCACATCAGCGCGGCGGGCATGTTGACGTGCGCGTGCGTCGTGTCGACGCCCAGGTACGTGCCGTCGACGCGATCGCCGAACACCCGGTAGGCCACCTGCACCGTGCCCCGGTGCGACGGAACCTGCCACTCGTGGGGCGTCGGGTGCGTGAAGGCCAGCGGACCGCCGCTCCCGTCGGTGACCCGCACGTCGAACACGTTCTTCGCGAACTCGTGCACCGCGTAGCGCCCAGGCGACGACCGGCTCATGAGGACTCGGAGCGGCCCGGCCGGCAGGTCGGCGAAGGTGACTTCCACCTCCATCAGCCGGTGCTCGCGCTGCGGAAACGACAGCCGATACACGACCGGCGCCGGTGCAGCGACCTGCGCGAGCACCGTCGCGCCGCCCCAGGCGATCGACGCGGCGAGCGCGGCGACGAGCGCGCGCATCGGGACGCGGCGCCCCGCCATCACGACGCGCAGCTCTCGATTTCGTCGAGCAGCCGGACGGGCAGGTTCAGCTCCTGCGCCTTCAGCCGGTGCACCTGGTTCTTCTCCACCTGGTAGCGGATGCGATAGCCCTGCTTCCGCAGGCTCTCGTACTGCTCCCGCATGCCGCCGGCCCACCCCGGATCCTGATCGCCCACGTGCATGAACAGGCACATCGGCTTGAGCCCCTGGATCCGCGACGCCGCTCCCGGGCCGTCGAGCAGCCCCGGATAACCGGTGACCGTCGAAAAGTACGCCGGGAACTTCGCCGCGACGTGGAACGCGCTGAGCCCCCCGTTCGAGTGGCCGGCGACGTGGAGCTTGCCACCCTTGACCTTGTAGTCACGACGGATCATGTCGAGGAACTCGGGGAAGATCCGGTCCGCGCTCTCGAAGAACAGGTTGCCGTCCGGAGACGCCGGGCTGATCACGATGTAGCCGCGCTTCTCGGCCTCGGGCCGCCAGTCGGTGTTGATGGTGCCCTCGGCGCCGCGCAGCTGCTGCGGGCCGCCCGTGAAGACGAGCACGACGGGATAGGTTCGAGCCGCGTCGTAGCCGGGCGGCAGCAGCACCTTGTAGGTGACTTGCAGCCCTCCGAACCGGCCGGACCGTTCGAGCAGTTCGGCCGACGCCGCCACCGGCGCGAGCGAGAGCAGGGCGGCGGCCCCGGCGAGAATCGTGGAGAACAGCATGCGCATACGGGGCATTCTATAGGGGGTGGAGGGCCCGATGAGCCAGCAGACGCTCGAAGCCGTGACACGCTTCAACGACGCATTCAACCGGCACGACGTCGACGCGATCATGGCCCTGATGACCGCCGACTGCGTGTTCGAGAACACGCGACCTGCACCTGACGGAACCCGTATCGAAGGGCACGATCCCGTCCGCGCGTTCTGGGAGCAGTTCTTCCGCAACTCGCCGCATGCCCGCTTCGAGACCGAAGACATCTTCTCCGCCGGCGATCGCTGCGTCGTGCGGTGGACCTACCACTGGCGCAAGGAAGGCGGCCCGGGTCACGTGCGTGGCGTGGACGTGTTCCGTGTCCGGGACGGCAAGGTGGCGGAGAAGTTCTCTTACGTGAAGGGGTAGGATCGGGCAACATTCACAGTCGGCACGCCACGGAGACTCCGATGCGACGACCGTCCATGCTGCTGTTCGCGGCCGCGCTGCTGTCCGCCGCGACCGTCGCCACCCTCAGGGCCCAGGAACGCATCGACCAGGACGTCTCCTGGAGGATCCGGCAGGAGGGCACGGCGAGGTCGCAGATCATGGAGACCCTGCACGTGCTGACCGACGTGTACGGCCCGCGCCTGACCGGCTCGCCGCAGCTCGAGGCCGCCGGCGAATGGGCGCGCGACCGGATGCGCGCGTGGGGCCTGGCCAACGCCCACCTCGAGCCGTGGGAGTTCGGGCGGGACGGCTGGACGAACGAGCGCGTCACCGCGCACCTCGTGGCGCCGGTCCGCGACGCCCTCGTCGTCGAGGTCCTCGCCTGGACGCCTGGCACCTCGGGCGTGCGCCGCGGCCAGGCCGTGCAGATCACGCTGCCGGCGCGCGTCACGCGCGACGAACTCACCCGCCACCTGGACGGACTGAAGGACACGGTACGGGGGCGCATGGTGCTCGTGGGCGCGCCACAGCGCGTCATGGTGACCTTCAACCCGGCGCCGCTGCGCCGCGAGGACGCCGACGTCGTCGCGCAGCTCAACGCCGCGCCCGCGCAGACACCGGCGCAACCCGGCGGCCGAGGCGGCGGCGCCGCCGCCGCGGCGACCCGCCCCCTGACGGCCGGCGAGGTGGACGAACAGGTGAACCAGTTCCTCGTGGCGAGCGGCGCGCTCGTCCGCGTCAACGACGCCGCGCGCGACCACGGCCAGATCCGCGCGTTCCACAACCGCACGTTCGACCTCGCCAAGGCTCCGCCGACGCTCGTGATGCGCAACGAGGACTACGGCCGCATCAGCCGCCTGCTGGCCGACGGGCGGACGGTGGAGCTCGAGGTGGACATCGTCAACCGCACCCATGCCGACGGACGCACGGCCTACAACGTGATCGCCGAGATTCCGGGCACCGACAAGGCCGGCGAGGTCGTCATGCTGGGCGGCCACCTCGACTCGTGGCACGCCGGCACCGGCGCCACCGACAACGCGATTGGCTGCGCCGTGATGATGGATGCCGCGCGCATCCTGGCCGCCATCGGCGTCAAGCCGCGGCGGACGATCCGCGTGGCGCTCTGGAGCGGCGAGGAGCAGGGCCTACTCGGCTCGAAGGCCTACGTGCGCGAGCACTTCGGCATGGCCGAGCAGCCGAAGCCGGACCATGCGCGCTTCGGCGGCTACTTCAACGTGGACAACGGCACGGGCCGCGCGCGGGGCTTCGCCGTGTTCGGGCCGCCCTCGGCCGGCGCCGTGCTGCGCGACATCGCGGGTCCGCTCGCCGATCTCGGCGTGCTCGGGGCCACGACGACGCGCAGCCGTGCGTCGGGCGGCTCCGACCACACGTCGTTCAACGAAGCGGGCCTGCCCGGCATCACCGTGATGCAGGACCCGATTCAGTACAACACCTACACCTGGCACACCAACCTCGACACCTACGAACGGGTGGTCGAGGGCGACGCGAAGCAGGCGGCCATCGCCGTGGCCACCGCCGTCTATCACCTCGCGATGCGTGACGACCTGCTACCCCGCTTCGCGCCGGGCGACATGCCCCGCAGGCCCGGCGACCCCACGCCGGTGCCGCCCGACACGGCTCCGGCGACGCAGTCGCGGTAGCGGGGTCGAGCCCGGTTGCGCGCGGCAGGTGCCCGAGCGAGGGCGCTGCGGCACGCATGGATGCCGCCGCGGCAGCGACGCCGCCGGCGCGTCAGCCGCGTGGCCGGGTGCCGGCCGGACCACCCGGCCGGCCCGCTGAGGCCGGTGCGCCGGGCGGCGTCGGGAGCGGCGCGATCGGCAGCGGCCGCCCAGTCCGGTACCGGCGCACGGTGCGTTGAACCACGTCGGCCATCATGTCGACGAACACCGGGTCGTCGTTGACCGTCTCGGACCGCGCCATCGGCAGGCCGATCTCGCGGCACACGTCGGCGGCCTGTCGATCGAGATCGAACAGCACCTCGATGTGATCGCAGACGAAACCCACCGGGCAGATCACCGCCGCCTCGAGGCCTTGGGCCCGCGCCTGCCGCAGGTAGTCGCAGATGTCCGGTTCGAGCCACGGGTCCTCGGGCCGGCCGCTGCGGCTCTGGTACACGAGCGTCCAGTCGCGGATGCCGGCCGCCTCGGCGACGAGGCGCGACGTCTCGGACAGCTGCGGCTGGTAGCGCGACCGGGCCGCCATCGCGGTCGGGATGCTGTGCGCGGTGCAGACGAGCCGGGCCCGCTCGCGCGCCGGCTCGGGCAGCCTCGCCAGCGCCGCCCGGACGTGCTCGGCCTGCACCTGGATGAACAGCGGGTGCGCGTACCAGCTCTCGACGAACGTCACCTCGACGTCGGCGCCGCTCTCGGCGCGCAGCGCCGCCCGCGCGTCGCGCACGTTCTCTTTGTACTGCTGGCAGCTCGAGTACGAGTGCTGGGCCGCGGTGATGAAGCCGATGGCACGCCGGTGCCCGGCCGCGTGCATCGCGCGCAGCGTGTCGAGCAGATACGGATGCCAGTTCCGCATGCCGACGTAGACCGGCAGCGGGCTGGCCGACGCGGCCAGCCGCGCGCGCAGGCCGTCGGCCTGGCGCATGGTGATCTCGGTGATCGGCGACACGCCGCCGAACGACTCGTAGTGCTTCACCACTTCCTCGACGCGCTCGGGCGTGACGCGGCGGCCGCGCAGCACGTTGGCCAGGAAGGGGCGGATGTCGGCGAGCCCGCCGGGGCCGCCGAAGGACACGACGAGCACGGAGTCGAACGGAGGGGTCACAGCGGACGATTGTCGCATGCGGGCCGCGGCCGCCCCGGCAGGTGCCAGCCTACCGCGCGAGCGGCCAGTACACCTCGGTGCGCCAGTCCGCCGGATCGGGATGATTGCCCGGGTCCGTCAGGTACGACTCCCACGGCGCGCCGGCGAACGCCGTGCCGTTGGCGGCCGCCCACCGTTCCATCGCGGCATACGTCTCGCGGAGCGTGTCGTAGGCGCCGGCGTGCAGCCCGACGAGCACGGGGCCGTTCGCCAGCGTGCCGGCCTGCACGTCGCCCTCGCCCGGCGCCGGGGCGCTCACCGTGACACCCGACTCGATCGTCAGCATCTCGCCCAGTTCCGGATACCGCGCCACCGGCGGGCCGGCCGGGGCCAGTCCGGCCTTCTGCAGGTAGCCGAAGGCCTTGCCGAGGCCCTCGCCGATCGCACCTGGAATGCCGGCGGCCGGCACGCGCGACCGGACGAACACGAATGGCTGGGCGGCGACGTCGCGTCTGGCGATCGAGAGTGTCGGCATGATGGCGGCCAGTGTAGCGTCCGTGGCGATGGCCCGGTTCTGCCTATCGCCTGACCACGATGCTGGCTTGAGTGTTTGACGGGCCGAACTGATCTCTGCCAACGCCCTTGGGGGCGGTGGGGACTACAAGCTTCACCCAAACGGCATCCGGACCCTTGAAATACGAAGTCTCGGTGGCCTTGCGCAGGGCGTCGAGGCTGTCCTGCTGCTTCCCGGAGGCCGCGCTGGCGAAACCCGGCAGCTCGAACACGACCCATGAGTCTTTGGCCATTTCACTCAGACTGATGGCCACTTCCGGTCTTTCGGTCGTCACACGGATCTCGGTACCGGCGCGCACCGTGCTCTGATTGGCTGTGATCTTGAAATCCTTGCCATTTCGGCTGAGGACGATTGGCTGTTGAGGCACAGCCGGGGGCCGCGCTGGAGCAGCCGCCCGCGCAGGCGCACCCGCGGCCGACCGCAGAGCAACATCTTTCAGTGCGAGACCAACACCGCTCGTGGGTCCAGGCCTCCTGATGTTGAACTGGATGCGCCCGATATCTCCCGCGCACACAGCCGCGTTCCAGGTTGGCTGAACCTTGCACGTGTCGTCCGTGGCGACGCTGTCGTTCTCGCCGTCGTGGATCAGGACATAGGAATCAGGGATGCCGGTCGTCGATCCGTCCAGATCGTGGATCGCCGCGGTCCGGTAGGCCGTTGCACCTCGGTTGTCACCGTCGAATCTGGGGTCGATCTTCGGGAAGTACACGGGCTTGGCATTGACGAACTTCGCACCCCTGACGGTGTTCTCGGTGGTCACCCCGGCGCCCGTGAAGAGCAGCCATGACAGCGCTCCCGATCCGCGCTGCTTGTTGTCCTGGAAATTCACGAACGTCGTGTTCACCACGTCGTGACGGTAGTCGTAGTACTCGTAGCCGCGGATCGGGAAGTCGGGAATCACTCGTTTTGGCAGGCTGCGGCCGTAGGCCTTCTCTTCCGGCGTCACGGGGTTGCCGATGTTCTCGGTTTCGCCCACGAACCACGAATCGACCACCAGTGAGGTGAATGTGTCAGCGCCGATGGAACCCGTTGAATTCGTGAACCCGATGGCATTGTCCGCTGCCTTCAGGTTCCGGAAGACGTGCATCTCGCCGCGGCCCCAGACGCCGCCGTTGCGGTTCTTGTACGCGGTGAGATCTGCGAGGATCGATTCCACGCTCCTGCTGTTTTCGTCAGCGGGATCTTCCTTGGCAATGTGCGAAGGCCCGGCCAGCCCGAAGACGCCTTCCAGATTGATGTTTCGGTCCAGCATGAACCCGTCGTAGTTGGAGTGGGCCACGTTGCCCCTGAATTCCGCCATCCTGGTTCGACGCGGCCAGATGGCCTTGCTGATCTCGGTACCTTCGAACTTCCCTTGCGGGTGTTCGGGCAACGACCACCAGAAGCCGTTCTCATCGGACCCCGCTGCCACGTTGTCGATGAAGACATTGTCCGGATTGGTGATCCAGTACGCCGTCACCGTGTTGTCCGACGGCAGCAGGGTGTCCTTGCCGGACATGCTGGCAGCGTTGTAGGTCGCGCGATTCAGCGGATTGCTTTCCAGGTTCTCTCCGTTGGCAGCGAGATTGGTCGGTGCGCAGGCCTTGGAGGTGTGGCACTTGACCTGGATCGCCAGGTTGTGGACGAACCGGTTACCGTGCTCCGCGCCGTCTTCGAGGAAGAAGCAGTGACCGACGGTGTTGTAGGTCACGTTGTTCTCAATGCGCAGGAAATTGGTGCCGTGTACGGTCACGCAGCGGTTGTACGTGTCGTGGATCGACGCGTTCCTGATGTACTGCCCCTTGGCGTCGCCGACCAGATGCCAATGGATCGGATATCGAGCGAGCGTCATGTTCTGACCCATGCGCTGGAACTCGACGCCCTCGACGAACATCTTGCTCGCGCCCATCGCCATCACGTGCCCGCCGAAGAACGGCGGCTCCGCCGCGTCGGCCGATGCCTGCAGCACGATGTTGCGCGTCAGCATGGCCACTTCGCCACGCTCATCGACGCCGAACGTGATCTTGCCGAAGTGCATGTAGTCGAGCTTTCGATCGAGCCTGATGGTGTTGCCCTTGATGGCAACAATGGTGCGCCGCTCGGCCTGACGGGGATCGAAATCCGTGGATGCGAGGACGACCTCGTCGCCGGCCCGCCAGCCAGACGCGTCCAGGACCTGGATCGAGGTGCTACCTGCGTTGGCGGTGTTGGTCAGCTTGGTCCACGTGTGCTTGCGGTCCCCATGCAGGTTCAGCGTGCCGCCCATGAGCATGATCCCGCGGTCAACGCGCTCACTCGCAACAGTCGCTGCCGGAACACCGATGTCTTCGCCTTTGACGTTGTCGGTGAAGGTGATGGTGGCCTTGCGGGTGTGGGGCCTGGCTTCGGTGCCGATGGCCAGCTCGCCGTGCAGCATGATCCACTCGGTGGTCAGTTCCACGTCGGCGTTGTCCGCGAAGGAGAGCGTGCCGTCGATCGTCACGCCGCCCAGGGCCGGCGTATTGACGTCGAGGATCACGCTCTTGTCTTCGGCGATGGTGACCTTGTCGCCCGCGGCCGGTACCTTGTTGTTGGGCCAGGTGGCCGGGTCCGACCATTTGCTCGCCCTGGCTGGCGCGCCTGCGTTCTGGGCCTGGACGACGGCGACTACGCTGCCGAGCAAGACTGCCGAAACCAACGATGCAAGGAGGACCAAGCGAGATTGTGCGCCCATTGCGATTACCCCTTCAGTTCTGAACTGAACCCAATCCGTTGAGTGGCAGAAGAGTAACGCGACTTTCCACCTCGTCGGCAGGCCGAATCGTGGGGGACGAAGAGGACGCATCGGTCGAGCTGCATGAGAAGGAACTGACGCCCGAAGCCCGATCACTCCTCTCTTGTTACTGTGCTTTAGGGCGCTTGAAGATCAGGGCTCCGTTTGAACTGGTGACCAATTCCCAGCCATCAGCACCGATTTGATTGCCCGTACGCCGCGATACCGGAACAGAGCACAGCAGCGGCAATGGCGGCAACCAGCTTCTCTTCATATTCTCCCCTCCCTTGCAGCACACGGCCGACCTACGAGCAGGCCATCGGAATGAGTCTTCCTAGGGGGAACATCTCGACAGCGGATAGGAAACATTAGAGGGGGTCGAGGTTGACGGAGAGTCCGTTATGCGACCTGGTCCGGGTGCCGCTGGGCTTTGGCCCCCCCTTCCGACAGACCACCTCGACATCCTGGTGAACAACGCCGGATTCGGCGTCATCGCGCCGCTCGCCGAGATGGACCGCGACCGCTTCGAGCGGGTGTTCGCCACCAACGTCACCGGGCCGATGCTGATGGCGCGGGAAGCGGCGAAGCACTTCATGACCCGGATGACCGGCCACATCGTCAACATCGGCTCGACGGCTGCGGTGCGCGGGGCCGCCAGAGGCACGGCCTACTACGGCGGCAAGTTCGCCCTGCGCGGCATGACGGAGTGCTGGCGCGCGGAACTGCGCCCGTACAACGTGCGCGTGATGCTCGTGAACCCGAGCGAGGTGCTCACCGACTTCTACGCCACCGCCGGTCTGCCCCAGAACGCCGACAATCCCACGAAGCTGCGTGCGGAGGACATCGCGCACGCCGTGCGGGCAGCCCTCGAGATGGACGACCGCGGCTTCACGACCGAACTGACGGTCTTCGCCACCAATCCGCGAGACTAGGACCGCACCGCGGCCCGGAGGGCGGCCGCCTGCTCAGGACGAAGGGCCGTGATCTGACTGGGGCAGCGGCGCCGGTTCGATCTGACTCAACCGCGACACGTCGACCGTGAGGACGCCGTCCGCGGTGCTTCCATACACGTCCGTGAACCGGGCGCCGTACACGATCTCCCGATCGGCATAGGAGAAGCGGGTATGGACCGTCTGCGAGAATGCGTCGTCGATGGCCGAGAGCGACACGAAGATCTCAGGGTCGTCCCGCAGCAGGGCCTCCGGCGACCGCCCGGACAGCGGACTGTTCGCGTCGATCGGATGCACGACGATCCACTGGGTTGGAAGCAGCACGACGCTGTCGCGTTCGAGCGGAAGCTGGTGAAAGCGGCGGACGGTTCGGCCGTCCTGCGACCGGCCCATCCAGCTGTACGTCACCGTCACGCGGACGTCGAGCAGCTGGCTGGCACGGCCGTTCGCGATGCGGAACATCAGCCCCGTCCCGCCGCGATAGGGCGCGATCACGGCCACGGCGCTGTGGAGCACGAGGGCCGACGGGCGCGAAAAGCGCGCGAACAGAATGCCGGTGATGAGCGCGAAACCCATCAGGCCCGTCAGCGCTTCGATCGCCACGAGCGTATTGGCCACGGTGCCCCGGGGTGTCATCTGGCCGTACCCGATGGTGGCGATCGTCTGGACGGAGAAGAAGATGGCATTGTGCCAGCGCGCGCCCAGGCCGCCGGTCTCACCTCCCGCGATCGCACCTGGACCGGCCGCCATGTAGAGCGCCGCGAACCCCGCATTGGCCAGGACGTAGAACACCAGGACGTAGCCGAAGAACCGGGGCCAGGCGACGGTCAGGAGATGCTGGTACGCATTGAGCGACTGCCAGAAGCCCACGCCGACGCGTACGACGTTGAGCGACCCGTCAGACGCATCATCCGAGCCTGGCGTGACTGGGCGAGCCGGCCGCTGAGGCCAAGGTCCTCGTCACGCGTGACGTCGGGCGTTCGCCGCGCCGCGTCAGCCACCCAGCCGTCTCACGATCACGTCCATGGCACCGGAATTATACGAGCCGCGTCCGGGTGACGGGGGCTACACTGTGGACATGTGTCACTCGGCCTGGCGCGCGGGTGCACCCCGGAACCACCGGCCGCTCCAGTACCTGTCGCGGTACCTCGCCGCTCCCGTCACTCCCACGACGCCGTGACCCCGCACCACACGCGCAGGCAGTCGGTCCTGCACCACCTCACGCGGCAACAGCGGGAACGGGCGGGCGCCCCGCCCCACGCGGTCAGCCACGTCCGCCGCGGCGTCGCGCACCGCTTCGATCAGCTTCGCACCTCGGGACGCGGGGCTCTCGCGGCGTTCCTCGCCGTGCTGGGCCCTGGTCTGCTCGCCGGCCTGTCGGACGACGACCCCGCAGGCATCACAACCTACTCGGTACTCGGCACCGAGCACGGCTATCGCCTGCTGTGGGTGATTCCGGCATCCACGGTGCTGCTTGTGCTCTTCCACCTCTTCGCCGTGCGGGTCGGCGCGGCCAGCGGCAAGGGGTTCGCGGGCATCATTCGCGAGCGGTGGGGGCGCGGATGGGGCTATGCCGCGACGACGGCGCTGCTCTTCGCCAACTTCGGGACGATCTGCGCGGAGTACGCGGGGATCTCTGCGGCAGGCTCGCTCGTCGGCATCCCGTCGTGGATCAGCGTCCCGGCCGCGGGCGTCCTGATTTCGCTCGTGGTGGTACTCGGCTCGTTCCACCGGGTGGAAGGCATTCTGCTCGCCGTCTCGTCCACGCTGGCGCTCTACATCGCCGACGGCGTGCTGGCGGCCCCGGATTGGCCGGCGGTCTGGCGCGGCTCGGTGGTGCCGCTGATGCCGCTCGACGGCGCCGGCTGGGTCGCCGTCGCCGCGACCCTCGGCACCACCCTCGCGCCATGGGGCCTCGCGTTCATGCAGTCGTACGCGGTGGACAAGAAGATCACGGTGGCGCACCTGCGCTGGGAGCGCGTCGACGTGATCATCGGATCGGTCCTCACCGGTGTCATCGGGCTCGCGATCGCCGTCGCCTGCGCGGCCACGCTGCACAGGAACGGCGTGCACATTCAGGATGCACGCGACGCGGCGCTCGCCCTGCGGCCGCTCGCCGGATCGTTCGCCACCGTGTTGTTCGGCGCCGGACTACTCGGGGCGTCGCTGCTGGCCGCCGCCATCGTGCCGCTGGCAACCGCCTACACGATCGCGGAAGGTGTCGGTGCGCCGGCCTCGCTCGATCTGGACGCTCACCACTTTCAGCTGTTCTACGCCGGGTTCGTCGGTCTCACCGTGGCGGCCGCCAGCATCGTGTCGCTGCCTGGGTTGCCGCTCATTCCGCTCATCTATCTGAGCCAGGTCGTGAACGCCGTCCTGCTGCCGCTGCATGCCGCCGCGCTGCTGCTCCTCGTGAGCGATCGCGCCGTCGTGGGTGAGGCACGGCCGGGGACGTGGGTCCTGGCCGCGGGATGGGCCAGCCTCGGACTCATCCTGGCCTGCATTGGCGCGCTGGTGTGGAGTTGGATGGGCTCGACCTCCGGGGTGTAAGCCGTGCGGCGCCTCCGCCCGCGTGCGGAGGCGCCGTCAGCCAGCACGGCCAAGCGCGCGAGGAACGCCACGGGGGCGAACACGAGATCTGTCGTGCCGTCGGCCACAGCCGCCGCAGGTGGAGAGCGACGTCACCCGCCGCGCTGCTGCTGCGGAGCAGGAGCTCAACCGCCGGCAGGATCGTGGCCAAGATCTCGGCCAAGTCGGTGACCGACGGGGTGGGCGCTGCATGAAACCGTACCTGGCCACCAGCCGCGCGCGCGAACACCCCGTCCAGCGCGATACCCTTGTCTTCTAGATAGACAAGTTGAGCCCAATCCGTGCCGGGGACTTTGTTCAGCTCGCAGAAGAATCCTATCTGCTGACCGATATGTTGGCTTGCAGATCCGTTGGACGAACGATCGGCAACGGAGGCTTGGTCACGACCAGTTTGACCCACAGGGCATCCCCGCCCCTGAAATAGGACGTCGCGGTCGCCTTGCGCAATGCGTCCATGCTGGGCTGTTCCGTTCCGGAGGCTGCTTTGGTGAATCCAGGCAGCTCGAACATGACCCATGACCCCAGGTCCATTTCGGCCAGACTGAGAGTGACTTCCGGTCGTTCCGTCTTCACCTGGATCTCGGTGCCGGCCTTCACAGTGCTCTGGTCGCCGGAGATCTTGAATTCCTTGCCGTTGCGAACAAGCGCGATGGGCCCCTGCGGAGCACGACGAGAAAACAGTGCGGCACGTTGGGCCTGCACGAGGGGAGTGTTTGCGGCATTCCCACCACCGATCGAAGACAGCAACGCGAACCGGGCGGTCCGCGACTCGAGATCGACCGCGCGCGGAAGTTCACCTCTGGCGTCGGAGAGATTCAGGCGGCCGACATCGCCCTTGCACACAGAGGCGTTCCAGGTCGGCTCAATCTTGCAGGTGTCGTCGGTGACGACGCTGTCGTTCTCGCCGTCGTGGAGCATGACGTGGGAATCGGGGATGCCCGTCACCGAACCGTCCAGGTCGCGGAACGACAGGGTCCGATATGCGTTGCCGCCGCGGTTGTCATTGTCGAACCGGGTATCGAATTTCGGGAAGTAGACCGGCTTGGCGTTGACGAATTTCGCACCACTGATCGAGCTTCCGGTACTGAGCCCCGCACTCGTGAACAGCAGGAAGGACAGCGCGCCCGTCTTTCGCAACTTGTTGTCCTGGAAGTTCACGAATGTCGTGTTCACCACGTCATCGCGGTAGTCGTAGTATTCGTAGCCACGGATGGGGAAATCCGGAATCGACGGCTTCGGCAGGCTGCGGCCATAGGCGATTTCATCGGGCGTCCTCGGGTTGCCGGTATTCTCGGTCTCGCCAACGACCAGCGAATCCACCAGCCGTGCACTGAACGGCAGGCTGCCGATGTCACCAGCGGCTTGCGTCATGCCGATGGCATTGTCAGCAAACTTCGCGTTGCTGTAGACGTACATGTCACCCCGGCCCCAGAGACCACCATTGCGGTTCTTGTAGCTGGTCAGGTTCTCGAAGTGCGTCTCCAGCACTTCGCTCTCCAGATCGTTGGGATCCTTCAACGGCAGCAACGGAATGGAGGCCGTACCGAAGGTGTTGTCTTCGTTGATGTGCCGGTCGATCATGAACCCGTCGAAGTTGGAATGGGACGTGTTGCCCCTGAATGCGCGCACCGGCGTTCGGCGCGGCCAGATGGTCTTGCTGATCTCGGTGCCTGCGAACTGACCTTGCGGGTGCATTGGCAGGGAAAACCAGAAGCCGATCTGATCGGAACCCGCGGCCACGTTGTCGATGAAAGAGTTGTCCGGGTTGGTGATCCAGTAGGCCGACACCGTGTTGTCCGAGGGCAGCAGGGTGTCCTTGCCGGAAAAGCTGGCTTGCCTGATGGCCTGGCGATTCCCGCTGATCTCTCCGTTTGCGGCGAGATTGTTCGGGACACAGGGCTTCGTGGGATGGCACTTGATCTGGATGGCGAGGTTCCTGACGTACTCGTTACCATGCTCGATGCCGTCTTCCAGGAAGAAGCAGTGACCGACGATGTTGTAGGTCACGTTGTTCTCGACGCGCAGGAAGTTCGTGCCGTGCACCGTCACGCAGCGGTTGAACGTATCGTGGATGGAGGCGTTCTTGATGTACTGGCCCTTGGCGTCGCCCACCAGATGCCAGTGGATCGGATAGCGGGCCAGCGTCATGTGCTGGCCCATGCGAGTGAGCTCGACGCCTTCGACGTACATCTTGCTCGACGCCATCGCCATGATGTGGCCGCCGAAGTAGGACTGCGCCGCGTCCTCCGATGCCTGGATCTTGATGTTGCGGGTGAGCAGGCCAACCTCACCGCGCTCGTCCACGCCGAAGGTGACCTTGCCGAAGTGCATGTAGTCGAGCTTCTTGTCGAGCGTGATGGTATTGCCGCGGATGGCGGCAATCGTGCGGCGCTCGGCCTGGCGGGGATCGAAGTCCGTCGAGGCGAGGATGATCTCGTCGCCGGCTCTCCAGCCCTTGGCATCGAGCACCTGGATCGAGGTGGCGCCGGCGTTGGCCGTCGCGGACAGCTTGGTCCAGGTGTGGGTGCGGTCCCCATGCAGGTTCAGTGTGCCGCCCGAAATCATCATGCCGCGGTCGCCCATGTTGGCCATGACGTTCTCGCCCTTCACGTTGTCGGTGAAGGTGATGGTGGCCTTGCGCGCGTGGGGCCTGGCCTCGGTGCCGATGGACAGCTCGCCGTGCAGCATGATCCACTCGGTGGTGAGTTCCACGTCCGCGTTGTCCGCGAAGGAGAGCTTGCCGTCGATCGTCACGCCGCCCAGCGCCGGCGTATTGACGTCGAGGATCACGCTCTTGTCCTTGGCGATGGCGACCTTGTCACCCGCGGCCGGCACCTTGTGGTTGGGCCAGGTGGCCGGATCCGACCATTTGGTCGCCCTGGCTGGCGCTCCTGCGTTCTGGGCCTGGACGACGGCGAATACGCCGCCGAGCAGGACTGCCGGAACCAGCGATGCAAGAAAGACCGAGCGAGATCGTGGACCCATCGCGATTACCCCTCAATTTCCTGAGCGAGCCCAATCCGTGAGTGGCAGAAGAGTAGCGCGACTTTCCAGCGCCCGGCCATAGGGACAGGCCTGCGCCTCTAGGATCGAATCAAGGAGTCATGGCGGTGAGGCAGGGATTCGGTGCCGCTGGCGCAAGCCGAAGGCTTGTGCCGCAAACCGGAAGACGGGCCGAGGCGCCAACGAGCGACGCGCTAGCGGAGCGAAAATTGGCGGTGAGGCAGGGATTCGAAACCTGCTATCCCAGCCTTGGGTAAGTGTCTGACAGCGTGGATGTTGTAGACATATCTGTAGATTTTACAACAAGTTGTCTGGTCCTCTCTGTCTCGACACGGGTGGACGAGATCCGACGCCACGGGTCCCCTGTGATGGAGAGATAG
>CAWULT010000078.1:0-21964 GCA_963923455.1 uncultured bacterium | reverse complement strand
GAGCCGTTCCGCGACCGCACCGTGATCCTGAGCGGGCTGCACTCGCGGTCGGCCGAGCCGCCGCCCGGCGTGACCGGCGCCGACCACTGGGTGGCGGCGGCGTTCCTGTGCGCCAACAAGCCGAAGAAGACGACGGGCGCCGACGTCTACGCCGGCACGACGATCGACCAGATCATCGCGCAGCGCATCGGCGGCGAGAACCTGCTGCCGTCGCTGCAGCTGGCGGTCGAGGACCCCGGCGCCAGCTCGAGCAACTGCGGCGAGGGCTACAGCTGCACCTACACCAACACCATCTCGTGGTCGACGCCGTCGACGCCGCTGCCGATGGAGCTCAACCCGCAGGTGGTGTTCGAGCGCATGTTCGGTGACGGCAGCACCGTGGAGCAGCGTGCGGCGCGCCGCCGTCGCGACCGCAGCATCCTCGACTCGCTGACCGGCAGCCTCTCCCGCCTGAAGGCCGACGTCAGCACGGCCGACCGGGCGCGGCTCGACGACTACACGCAGAACGTCCGCGAGATCGAACGCCGCCTGCAGATTGCGATGAAGGCGTCGACCGTGGCGCCGCCCGAGATGGACGTGCCGGTGGGTGTGCCGCAGTCCTTCGACGAGCACATCAAGCTGCAGTTCGACCTGCTGGCGCTGGCCTTCCAGGCCGACATCACGCGCGTCGGGACGCTGCTCTTCGCGCGCGACCTGACGGGACGCACCTACCCCGAAAGCGAGGCGCCGACCTCGGGCTTCCACGGCGTGTCGCACCACGGCGAGGATCCGCGGCAGATTGCGTCGCTGTCGAAGATCAACCAGTACCACGTGAAGATGCTGGCGCACCTGGTGAACCGCCTCGCGAAGACGGAGGACGGCGACGGGACGCTCCTCGATCACTCGCTGGTGCTCTACGGCAGCAACATGGGCAACTCGAACCAGCACGTCCACTACGACGTGCCGCACGTGCTGGTGGGCGGGCTCAACGGCAAGTTGAAGGGCGGGCGGCACCTCGCCTATCCGACCAAGACCGTGCCGACGGGGAACCTGCTGCTCAGCGTGCTCGACAAGTTCGGGATCGAGCAGTCCGAGATCGGCGACAGCACCGGCCGGCTGGAGAACCTCTGATGTCGATGAAGCACCTGGCGGGCGCAGGCGCCCTGTCGTTGCTGCTGTGGGCCAACCTCGGCGCCGCGCCGGCCCTCGTGGCCGACGCCGCCATGCGGGGCGACGTTGCCGCCGTCCGCGCGCTCATCGCGCAGAAGGCCGACGTCAACGCGCCGCAGGGTGACGGCGCCACGGCGCTCCACTGGGCCGTCTACCGCGGCGACCGCGAGCTCGTGACGGCGCTGCTGCGCGCGGGCGCGAACCCGAAGGCCGCCAACCGGGCTGGCTCGACGCCGATGTGGCTGGCCAGCGTCAACGGCGACGCCGCCGTCCTGGCGTCGCTGCTCGAGGCGGGCGCCGATCCGAACGAGAAGCTGCCGCTCGGGCGCACGCCGCTGATGGTGGCGTCGCGCACGGGCAACGTCGAGGCGATGCGGGTGCTGATCGACAAGGGCGCCGACGTCAACGCGCGTGAAACCCAGCGCGGCACGACGCCGCTGATGTGGGCCGCCGACGAGGCGCACGCGCCGGCCGTCAAGCTCCTGATCGATCGCGGCGCGGACATCAAGGCGCGCTCGAACCCGGCGCCGCGCGGGCGCGGCCCGGCGCTCGGCAAGGCCAACGACCCGCGCAAGGCCGTGGCGGCGCAGGGCGCGGCGCTGGCCGCGCGCGAGGCGTCGCCGAGCCTGGGCGAACTGGGCGCGCTGCAGCGCGGCGGCGGCGCCGGTGCGGCTGGCGCGGCCGGTGGTCGCGGCGGTCGTGGCGGTCGTGGCCGCGGAGCGGGCGGTGCCGACGGCGACTTCGCCAGTGACGATGCCGCCGCGGCGGTGGGCTTCGCGCGCCGCGGCCGCGGCGACGTGGCCGACGGCGGCCAGTTGACCCCGCTCGTCTACGCGGTGCGCGCCAACGACCTCGAGTCGGTCAAGGTGCTGCTGGCCGCGGGCGCCGACATCAACCAGACGACCGGCTACGGGTGGAGCCCGCTGCTCGTCGCCACGCAGAACCGGTACTACTCGCTCGGCCAGTACCTGCTCGACCACGGCGCCGACCCGAACCTGCCGAACAAAGGCGGATGGGTGCCGTTGTACCTGGCCACCGACAACCGCAACATCGAGTCGGGGGACTACCCGGTCCGCAAGGGCGACATGGATCACCTGGCGTTCATCACGCTGCTGCTCGACAAGGGCGCCAACGTCAACGCCCGCGTGAAGGACAGCACCGAGACGCGCACGGTCTTCACCAACCAGTGGCTCGACGAGGAGGGCGCCACGGCCTTCCTGCGCGCGTCGCAGTCGGGCGACATCGCGCTGATGAAGCTGCTGCTCGCGCGCGGCGCGGACCCGAAGATCGCGACGACGCTCGGCGTCACGGCGCTGCAGGTGGCGGCCGGCATCGGCTGGGTGGAGGGCATCACCTACGAGTGGTCGCCCAAGGACACGTTCGAGGCCGTCAAGATGCTGCTCGACCTCGGCCTCGACCCGAACGCGCAGGCCGACACCGGGCGCGTGGCGCTGCACGGCGCGGCGCACAAGGGCCGTCCCGACGTGGTGCAGATCCTCGTGGACCGCGGCGCGAAGCTCAACGTGCGGGACTACGGCAACACCGACAACCGCGGCGGCAAGCTGGCCGTGCACACGTGGGAGCCGGTGGACTATGCCGACGGCCTGGTGCGCGTGGGCGTGCAGTCGGCGATTCCCCACCCGGAAACCGGACTGCTGATCCGCAAGCTGCTGACCGAGCGCGGCCTGCCGGTGCCGCCCGTGGGACGCACGCTGGAGTCGATCTGCATCACCGACGCGTGTGACTGACGCCTGACGCGGGCGTTACGGACGCGTGACAGGTGTCGTGACCAACTCGCCGTCGACGGCGAGCGAATGTTTCTACGGCGCTACTTCAGCCGGTTGCCACTCATGCCCGGATAGATCTTGTAGCCGAGCTCGATGAGCGGATCCGTGTTGCGCTCGCCCTCGTGACACGCTTCCTCGAGCAGGCGGAAGCCGCGTTGGGTGTTCCGACGCAGGGGGAAGGCGATGGTCCACGGCCGGGTGTAGACGCTGGGGTCGTCGACGGTCACCTGGTAGTGGATGGTGTTGGCGTCGATGAGCGTGAACCGCTCGGTCATCCGCGTCAGGTCGGTGTGGAAGTTGGCGGCCTGGTCGAACCAGGTGCGGCCGTTGTGGTTGGTGACGTCCACCACGAGCGTCGTGCCTTCCCAGCGACCTCGGGAATCGCCCTGCCACAACTGGACACCTCGGGGCGCATGCGGACGCCCATCGGTGGGAATGAAGCGGTAGGTGTGTGCCCGCTCGAGCAGGATGAGGACGTGCCCGTCCCCCTGCAGGATCTCGATCTGCGTCGGCACGTACAGAGAGCGGGGTGCGCCCGAGGGGAAGCAGGCCACGTTCGGCTCGACATACGCCGCACGGTGACGGGCGGGCAGTCCGGCTGCCCACGGCTGATAGGGAATCTTCCCGTCCGGCGGATCGACGACGAGGCTCGGCCCGCCGTCGTCGTCGCCGGTCATCGGGTGTGCTTCCAGATTCTCGGTGCCAGACGGCTGACCGCGCCAGAATCCCTGCAGATCGGGCACGCCATCGCGGGTTCTCGGGGGCGCGAAGGTGCGGGCGCGCGCGAGCGCGCACGGATGGAACCGCGCCGGGTCTTCCGGGCAGGGCGCTGTGGGACGAGCCGTCTGGGCTCCAGGCACGGCCTGGCTGACGACAGCCGTTATCGCCACGAGGGCCAGGGTGCCGAGCGTTCGACTCATTTGGCCTCCGCCCGCGCGGGATCGCGTGCCAGCGCGTAGCACTCGTTCTCGAGGATCTGCGCGCCGGCGTCCTTCCGGCGATAGAGGGGCATGGACATTTTCCACGGCCGCGTGAACACCGTGGGATCGTCGATGGTGGCTTCGTACAGCAGGTGGTCCGGTCCCGTGGGCGTGTAGCGCTCGACGACGTGTAGCGCGTTGCTGTGGAAGTTACCGGCGCGGTCGAACCACGTGTCGCCCGTGAACTTCGTGACGTCGACGACGAGCGAGTCGCCCTCCCATCGGCCCCGCGAATCTCCCATCCAGAATTCGGTGACGAGCGTCGAATGCGGGCTGCCGTCCGTGAAGATCTCGCGTGTCACGTGGAGGTGCTCGTAGAGGATGACCACCCGATCGGCGTACTGCAGGATCTGGAACGGATAGGGCATGTAGGTGATGCGCGGCACGCCGGGCATGTAGCACCGTGCTTCGGGATCGGCATCCTGCCGGTTGCGGAAGTTCTCCTCGCGCCTGGCCTTGGCCCACGGCTGGTACGGCAGCTCGTTGCCTTCGACGACGCCGAGGCCTGCCGGAACCGAGAATCGCGCCGGGAAGCCGGGGAACCGTTGTTCGGAGTGGTCCAGGATGTCCCACGCGGCGGTATTGAGCACCTGCCACACGCCTTGCAGATTGGGCTGGCCGTCCCGCGTGCGTGACGCAGTGAATCGTCCAGCCGACTCCTGTGCGACAAGGGACGACGCCGTCAGCAGGAAGGCCGCAAGGCATCCGAGCGCACGCGCCGCGGTCACACGGCCCTCGGCGAAGCGGCGCGAACGGTGTCCGCTGCGGTCCACATGGCGCCGCATCGTACCAAACGCACCGCCGTTTGACCACGACCGGCCGCAACCGGGCCGGACGACTGTCGCGATGGGCCTGCGCGTGCCGCACGGTAGAATGCCGCGGTCGACTGCGGTCATGGAGGGATCATGGTGAAACGATGCGGGCTCATGCTGGTGGCGCTGTCGGTGGGCATCGGGACAGCGACCGCGCAGGACGCGAAGACGGTCCTGGCCAACGCGTCGAAGGCTCTCGGCGCCGACACGCTGAAGACGGTGCAGTACTCGGCCACTGGCTTCGACTTCGCGCTCGGTCAGAATCCGAATGCCAACGCCCCGTGGCCGCGGTTCATCGAGAAGAGCTACGCGCGCGCGGTCGATTTCGACGCGTCCACCTCGCGCGTCGATCGCGTGCGGCTGCAGGGCGAGAACCCACCGCGCGGCGGCGGCCAGCAGCCCATCATCGGCGAGCAGGCGCAAGTGAACGTCGTCGCAGCCGGCGCGCCCTGGGTGCAGCAGCTGGAGATCGTGATGCTGCCGCACGGCTTCGTGCGGGCCGCGTCCACCCGGGCCCTGACCACGGGCCGGGCTTCCGGCCAGACCACGGTGAGCTTCGTCGGCGACAACAAGGCGCCGGTCACGGCGTTCCTCGACAGCCGTAACCTGATTGCTCGCGTGCAGACGCGGATCGACCATCCGGTGATGGGCGACATGCTCTTCGAGGCCGTCTACAGCGATTACAAGGACGTGGGCGGCGGCATTCAATTTCCGATGCACATCGAACAGCGACAGGGCGGGCACCCGATCTTCGACCTGCGGGTGACCGACGTGAAGGTGAATGGGGCCGTGAACACGCAGGCCCCGCAGGCGGCTGGGGGCGGTGCGGCGGCGCCGGCCAACCCGCCCGCGCAATCGGAGAAGCTGGGCGACGGCGTCTACTTGATCACCGGTGGCTATGCGGTCATCGCTGTGGACTTCACCGATTACATTGCGCTCGTCGAATCCGGCCAGAACGAGGCTCGGGCGCTCGCGGTCATCGCCGAGGCCAAGCGGCTCATGCCGAACAAGCCGATTCGCTATGTCATCAACACGCACAGCCACTTCGACCATGCCGGCGGGTTGCGCGCGTTCGTCGCCGAAGGAGCGACCATCCTCACCCATCAATCGAACAAGGCGTATCTCGAGAAGCTGCTGGCGATGCCGCACACGCTCAGCCCCGACGTGGCACAGACCTCGGGTCGCAGGCCCAAGGTCGAGGGCATGGGCACGAAGAAGGTCCTCACCGACGGCACGCACGTGCTCGAGCTGCACCACCTGCAGAACTTCCTTCACCACGACGGCATGATCGTCGCCTACCTCCCGAAGGAGAAGGTGCTCCTCGAAGCCGATGGCTACAATCCGCAGGCGGCCAACGCCAAGCCGCCGAGCCCGCCCAGCCCGTACACGCTGAGTCTGGCCGACAACATCGCACGCTTGAAGCTGGACGTGCAGCGGATCGTGCCCGTGCACTACCCGGCCGACAACCGCGTGGTGACGCTGGGAGAGCTGACGCGTTGGGTGGGTCGCTGACGGTCGAGGATCCCAACGCCACCCGGTCGATCCTATCCTCGGCGCTGAACTTCAGGTCTCCGCGTGCCTCAATCGACGATCGCCTGGTAGACGAGCGCGTTGATCATCTGACGGTACTTGAGGCGAAGGGGCCCAGGGGAGTACGCCATCCACACCACTGCGAGCTCTTCACGGGGATCCGCCCACCAGTTGGTGCCGCTGGCACCGCCCCACGTGAAGTCGCCGACGGACCCCATGAGCCGGACGACGCCGGGTGTCGTGCGCACCGCCACGCCGAGGCCGAAACCGTAGTCTGGCGGACCGGCGTTCGACAGCCTCAGCCCGGGTGGCAGCTGATTGGACGTCATGTACTCAACTGTCTTGCGACCGAGCACGCGCCTCTCGCCCAGGGCCCCCTTGTTCAGCAGCATGCTCGCGAACCGGAGATAGTCGCCCGCGGTTGACGTCGCGCACCCCCCACCACACGCAAACCGCGTCGGGCGCGAGAGGTCCTGCACGGTCTGGGGACGGCCCGTGCTCGGGTCGAGCGGCAAGGCCTTCGCGTAGCGTGCCACCCTCTCCGGTCCCACGTGGAAGGATGTGTCCGTCATCCCCAGTGGCGCCCACACATGCGCCTGCAGGTACTGGTCCAGCGACTGCCCGGTGATCTTCTCGACCACCAACCCCAGCACGTCGAGGCCGAACCCGTACTCCCACTGGGCGCCAGGCTGATGCGCCAGCGGGAGCGAACTCAGCTTCTCGATCAGCTCAGAGGCCGTCAGCGTGGCCGACGCGTCCGTCGACGACGCCGGATACATCTTGTGGACGGCGGTGTCTCCGCGGTTGCCGTAGATCAGACCAGAGGTGTGCCTGAACAGATCCTGAATCGTGATGGGCCGCGTCGTCGGGACGCGGTCGATTACCTTCGTCTTCGCGGCATCCATCACCGCCACCTGTATCTTCCCGAACGACGGGAAGTAGGTGCTGACCGGATCGTCCATCAGCAGCCTGCCCTGTTCGTAGAGGTGCAGGGCGGCAACCGCCGTCATCGGCTTGGTCATCGACGCGACACTGAAGATCGTGTCCGTCGACATCGGCACACCGGCCGACTTGTCGCGGTAGCCGAAGGTTTCGAGGTAGACGAGCTTGCCGCGCCTGGCGATGGCCAGTACTGCGCCCGGGATCTGTCCTCGGGCAATCTCGGCGTTGACGACCTCGGCAATGCGCCCAAGGCGTTCGGACGACATGCCGACGGCTTCTGGCCGCGTGCGCGGCAGGGCGGCCTCACCCTGCGCGTGGGCCGTCTGAGATCCGCAGAGCACGACTGCAGCGACCGCCGCCAGACCGATCGAGTGTCGCACTGTCACCTCCTAAGCCCGTCTGGTCGATGCGCCGTGGGCTGCACCGGGCAAAGCAAGAACGTCGGACGCCTACTTGCCCGCCGGAACCCTGCGTCGCAGTTCGTCGAAGAAGTTCTCGAGGAAGGTGACGTGGTGCTGTGCCCCCTGTTCATTCGCGGTCTTGGCGGGCATGAGCGCCACCACCCGTTTGCCGTCTGGCGCGAGGTCGACGTTCCTCACGCCGAAAGCGCCCCCGAGCTGCTGCGCCGACCATAGACGCGGCGTGTCGGCCACGAAGGCCGTACCGTTCACCGCGTAAGTGGCCGCCATGACGTGGTTGTCGAGCGTCTCGAAGAGCAGCTCGTGCCCCGTGCGCGACCAGATCGGGTACATACCGCCGCTGTTCGAGACTTGCCACTTGCCGCCCGTGTCCGGAAACGCGCGCACGTACACCTGAAAGGTTCCCGACTCATCTGACATATAGGCCAGCCACCGCCCGTCGGGAGACATCGCCGGGGTTCGCTCATCCGCCGGGGTCTGCAGGAAGGCTTCTGGCTGTCCGCCACGCACGCCCGCACCGTCGCTTTCCACTGGAACGGTCCACAGGTCATAGGCCGGGGCCCCGGGAGTGTGCTGTTCCATGTAGGCCAGCCGCTTGCCATCGGGCGAGAAGGACCACGGATATTGATCGCTCTTGCTCTGGGTGACGGGCTGCGGCTGGCCCGCGCCGTCGGCGCGGACGACCGCCAACCCCGTTCCCGCTGCTCGGTACACGATGTACCGACCGTCAGGGCTCCAGATGGGGGATTGGGCGGTTCCCGTGAAGGTCAGGCGCCTCATCGTGTCGAGGGCCCAATCGTAGATCCAGACCGCGGTGCCAGATGGATCCGACACCTCGAGTGCTAGTCGCCGCCCGTCCGGCGACAGGCTCGGCCGTCCGTAGGCGCCGGGCTTGGCTAGGAGCGGCTTCACGTTTCCCGCGCCGTCCAGCCATGCCACCGTGAGGAGGCCCGCGCCCGCGCCACCGCTGCGATACAGGATGGTACCTGTATCCGAGAACGCGAGCTGCGCCGATCCGTCTGCGGGGTTGGAGGCGACTTGATCTAGCACGGGCACTGGCGTGCCGCGCACCTCCAGCCGATCGACGTCGAACGGAACCGCGAACAGCGTGCCCTGGTTCACGTACACGAGATGACCGCTGGGCAGATGGCGCCCGAACATGCCGCCTCGCACGAGTGTCGTCCGGCGGTGATCCGCCAGCGACACCACGTCGATGGTGGCGGAGTCGTACGTCCCTGCACTTGAACTCGACGTGAACACCACGGCCTTGCCGCCCGGCAGGACCTGCGGCCAGCGGTGCGTGGCTTCGCCGGGCCGCAACTCCGTCACCGGCGTGGTCGGGCCCCCGGCGGCAGGAATTCGCGACAGGCCACCCGTGGCGCCGAGCGAAACGATGACGTCGCCCTTCTCGTCCCAACTGCCGCCCCGAGCCGTGCCAGCGGGAGACAAGACGACGGCAGCACCACCCTCGACGGCAATCTTCTGCAGCGTTCCCCGTGCGAAGAACGCGACCCACTGCCCGTCCGGCGAGAAGAACGGACCGGCGGCGCCCTCTGTGCCGGCAAGTTCCGTGGCGGTCGGCTGATCGAGCCGCCTGGTCCAGAGCCGCCCTTGCGACGCGTACGCGATGCGCGTGCCGTCGGGCGACAGGACCGTGCTTGCTCCGGGCTGGGAGCCCAGCGACACGTCGGCGCCGAGGTCCACGTCCAGCCGCACGACGGGCCGCGGGGCCTGCTCGACGGGCCGTGACGCGCGCCACCAGCCAGGCGCCGTCACGGCGGCCACGATCAGCAGCGCTGCGGCCAAGCCCCACGGCAACAGGCGGGCAGCGGCGGACGCACGCTGCACGGGTGTTGCGGTCGCCTGCGGCGCGGCCGTCTCGAACGCGCCCTCGAGTGCGAGGCGGACATCGTGGATGTCGCCGACGCGCTGCTTGAGATCCTTGTGCAGGCAGCGCTTGAGGAACGTGGCGAGCGTCGGCGAGAGCGCGGCGGGCAGCCGTGTCCAGTCCGGCTCGTCGCGCATGATGGCGACGAACGTGTCCTGGATGTCGTCGCCCACGAACGGCCGCGTACCGGTGAGCATCTCGAAGAGCACCGCGCCGAACGCCCAGATGTCGCTCCGCTTGTCGACGGCGCGACCGCGTGCCTGTTCGGGGCTCATGTACGCCGCGGTGCCGAGAATCACGCCCGCCTGCGTCATCGCAGGCGTGGTGATCGTCGGGGACATCGACAGCGCGAGGCCCGCGGCAGCGCCACTGCCAGACCCTGCGGCGGGTTCCAATGCCTTGGCCAGGCCGAAGTCGAGCACCTTCACGGTGCCATCGGGGCGCACCTTGATGTTGGCGGGCTTCAGGTCGCGGTGGATGATGCCCTGCTCGTGCGCGGCTTCGAGCGCCTCGGCAATCTGCCGGGCGATAGGCAGCGCTTCGTCGAGAGGGATCGCGCCCTGCGCGATGCGGTCGGCGAGCGTGGGCCCCTCGACGAGTTCCATCACCAGGGCCTTCACGCCGTCGGCGTCTTCGAGGCCGTGGATCGCGGCGATGTGGGGGTGGTTGAGGGAGGCCAGGACTTCGGCTTCGCGCTGGAAGCGCGCCAGGCGCTCGGCGTCCTGGGCGACCGCGGCCGGCAGCACCTTCAGCGCCACTTGGCGCTTCAACTTCGTGTCGGTGGCGCGATACACCTCGCCCATGCCGCCCACGCCGATCGGGGAGAGCACTTCATACGGGCCGAGGCGCGTGCCGGGCGCGAGTGCCAACCGGGCGTGATTATACGGGGAAGACGGGCCTTTGAACGTGAACGGGACTTCTTCGACGCTGGCTAGTCGCGAATCAGCAGCACGTGGGCGATGGCCAGGTCCTTCGAGTGCGTCAGCGTCAGCAGGGAGCGCGTGGCGCCCATCGCCTGGAAGCGCTCGAACGCGCCGCCGTGGAACAGCAGGCTGGGCGGCCCGTGCCGGCGGACGACCTCGATGCCCGTCCAGAACACGCCGCGCGACTGCCCTGTGCCGAGCGCCTTCATCGCGGCCTCCTTCGCCGCGAAGCGGGCCGCGAACGACGGCGCGAAGTCGCGCTTGTTGCGGCAGTAGGCGATCTCGCCCTCGGTGAACACGCGGGCGACGAACCGGTCCCCGTACCGCCGGATGCTCTCCGCGATGCGGTCGATCTCGGTGGCGTCGAGGCCGGTTCCTATAATGTCCATGAGCGAAATTGTCCTACATGACTCTGCCCGCCGTTCCCGACGCTTTCTACTGGACCGACGAGCCGTGGGGGGCCGTGCTGCGGTGCCGGCCGCTGGACGAGGTGGCGCCACACCTGTTCACGACGCGGGCGCTCGACGTCACGCTCGAAGGCCCTGCCGAGCCGCTCCGGGCCGGCGTGGGCGCGCGTGACGTGTCGATGGCCACGCAGGTGCACGGGCGCGCGGTGGTGGTCGTTGGACCCGGACACGATGCGGCGGCGCGGCCGGAGGCCGATGCCTTGGTGACCCGTCAGCCCGGCCGGGCCGTAGCCGTGCGGGCGGCGGATTGTGCGCCGTTACTGCTGGCCGATCGCGTCACGGGCGCCGTCGCCGCCGTGCACGCGGGATGGCGTGGGACTGCGGCGGGCGCGGCCACCGCGGGCCTCCACGCGATGGGGCGCGAGTTCGGCACGCGGCCCGAGGACGTCGTCGTGGCGATTGGTCCAAGCATTGGTCCGTGCTGTTACGAAGTCGGCAGCGAACTGGTGGATGCCTTCGCCGCGGCCGGCCACGAGCGATACTTGATTCAGCGCTGGTTCGCAACGCCGCCTCCGCCTCGTGGATCGAGGGTGCGCCCGGCGCTGCGTCTTGACGTAGCCGGCGCCAACCGCGATCAGCTGGTGCTGGCCGGCGTCCCCGAGGACCAGATCCACCTCTCGGGGCTCTGCACCGCGATGCACCTCGACGTGCTCACGTCGTACCGCGCCGAGAAGGAGAGGGCGGGCCGCCTGGCGGCCGTGATCGCGCCGCGCCCGCGCGGCTGAGCGGCGTCCGGTCTTCGTGCGGCCGGGCCGGCGGTCAGCGGCCGCGCGCCGCGTCGTCCATCGCTTCGTTCGCCAGCCGGTCCGCGTCCGCGTTGAGCTCGCGGCGCACGTGTTCGAAGGTGACGCGGCCGATTCGGCGGATCAGAGCCGTGGCCTCCTCGTGGAGCGGCTGCAGTCCGGGGTTCTTCACCCGGTACACGCCGTTCATCTGCTTGACCATCAACTCCGAGTCGGCGCGGACCTCGAGGCGTGTGATGCCGTGCTCGAGTGCCCAGCGCAGCGCGGCCAGCATGCCGTGGTACTCGGCCACGTTGTTGGTGGCCGTGCCGAGCGCTGCCTTCAGCTCGACGATGCTGCCGTCGTCCTTCTGGATGCGCACCCCGTAGCCGGCCGGGCCCGGGTTGCCGCGGGAGCCCCCGTCGACGTTCGCGATCGCGGCATGGACGCCGGCCGGCGTGTCGAACAGGGAGCCGTGGGTCACGACTTCACGGTGACGGCGGGCTCGACCGGCGGCGGGGGCGGCACGTAGTACAGGATCCGCTGACAGCTGTCGCACTGGACGATGCTGTTGTTGGCGCGCACCTGCTGGAAGACCGGCGGGCGCAGCCGCACGTGACAGGCTTCGCAGAGGCCGTCGCGCGTCGTCGCGCTGATCGCAACGCCCTTGCGCACCCTGGCCACCTGTTCGAAGCGCGCGAGCAGGTCCTTGCCGATCCCGGCGATGATCGCGGCACGGGCCGACGTCGCCTCGGCGAGCTGACGCTCGACGTCGACCAGCTCCTGCGCCAGCGCGGCCTTCTCCGCCTCGATGGCCTTTCGCATCGTCGCGCGAGAGGCCTCCGCGGCCTTGACCTCGGCCGACAGCGTGTCGCCCTCGACCATGCGCTCGATGACCTTTTCCTCGGCCGCGCCCAGGTCCTTCTGCGCCGTCTCGATCTCGTGCTGCATGGCCTGGTATTCGCGGTTGGTCTTGACGGCCGAGAGCTGGTCCTTGAACTTGCTGAGGCGGCCCTGGTAGACGGCGGCGTCCTTCTCGAGCGTGCGGCGGGCTTCCTGGGAGGCCTTGAGCCTGTCGGTGGCGTCGGTCACGGCCTGGTCGGCCGCGCCGAGCCTGGCGTCGGCATCGGCCAGCCGTTGGGGATGGGCCGCGATGCGGGCGCGGTGCTCCGCGATGGCGGTCTCGATCTGCTGGAGTTTGATCAGGCCTTCGAGCTCAGGAGACATGTGCCATCGCGATCTCTTCCTCGTGCGGCTTTCACCGCGGGGGATGGTGGGCCCGCCTGGATTCGAACCAGGGACCAACCGATTATGAGCCGGCCGCTCTAACCGCTGAGCTACGGGCCCCCGCCTTCGCCGCCGCGCGGCTTCGGCGGGGGTGGCCCGCCAGCCGCGACTACGTCCGACCTTCGAGGAACGCCTTGAGTTTACGCGACCGCGACGGGTGGCGCAGCTTGCGCAGCGCCTTCGCCTCGATCTGCCGGATGCGCTCGCGGGTGACGGCGAAGTTCTGGCCGACTTCCTCGAGCGTGTGCTCGCTGCCGTCGCCTACGCCGAAGCGCATCTTGATGACCTTCTCCTCGCGGGGCGTCAGCGACTTCAGCACCGCCTCGGTCTGCTCCTTGAGGTTCAGGTTGATGACGGCCTCGGCCGGCGACACGATGTTCCGGTCCTCGATGAAGTCGCCGAGGTGCGAATCTTCCTCCTCGCCGATCGGCGTCTCGAGGGAGATGGGCTCCTGCGCGATCTTCAGCACCTTGCGGACCTTGGCCACCGGGATGTCCATCCGCTTGGCGATCTCTTCCGAAGTGGGTTCGCGGCCGAGCTCCTGCACCAGCGCACGCGAGGTCCGGATCAGCTTGTTGATCGTCTCGATCATGTGCACGGGGATGCGGATCGTCCGCGCCTGGTCCGCGATCGCGCGCGTGATGGCCTGGCGGATCCACCACGTGGCGTAGGTCGAGAACTTGTAGCCGCGCCGGTACTCGAACTTGTCCACGGCCTTCATCAGGCCGATGTTGCCCTCCTGGATCAGGTCCAGGAACTGCAGGCCGCGGTTCGTGTACTTCTTGGCGATCGACACGACGAGGCGCAGGTTGGCCTCGACCAGTTCCTTCTTGGCCTGCTCGGCCTGGGCCTCGCCGCGCTGGATGACCTCGATCGTCCGGCGGAGCCGCTCGGGCGTCTCCTCCAGGTCGTCGATCATCTGCTTGATGTGCGCCTTCAGGTCCTTCTGCTTCTTGAGGAGGAGCTTCTTCTCCTCCTCCTTGAGGCGCGGCACCTTGATCTTCAGCTTCGTGTTCGGGTTGAGGACCCGGTCCACGGCCTCGGCCTCGCGCTGCACGCGCTGCACCGAGTCCACGGCCTCCTTGACCTCGTCGATCAGGCGGCGCTTGACGGCCTCGGTGAACTCGATGCGACGGATCGCGCGCGAGACCTCGATCTGCGCGCGGCGCGTCTTCCACAGCGCGCGGCGGTACTTCTTCTTGTCCTTCTTCGGAACGAGCTCGAGCTTCTCGCCCAGCTTGGAATAGTTGACGCGCGCCTTGCGCACGGCCTCGATCTGCTCGAGGACCTCCTCGGCGCGCTCCTGGATCACCTCGTCGGTGATCTCCTCGTCGCTGAACGTGACGAGCTCGCGGATGGTGCGCTCGCCCGCGCGCAGCTGGTCGCCCGTCGTCAGGATCCGCTTGGCGATCGTCGGCGTGCGCGAGATCGACTTGATCACCGCGAGCTTGCCGCGCTCGATGCGCTTGGCGATGGCCACCTCGCCCTCGCGCGTGAGCAGCGGCACGGTGCCCATCTCGCGCAGGTACATGCGGACGGGGTCGTTGGTCTTGTCGAGCGCTCCCGGGGTGAGGTCGAGCTCAGGTTCCTCGCCTGAGCCGTCGCGGTCGAAGTCCTTGTCGCCGCGGTAGGCCTTGTCCGAGTCCACCACCTCGATGCCGGCGGCACCGAAGGCGTTGAAGAGGTCGTCGAGGTCCTCCGACGACGTGATCTCCGAGGGCAGGATCTCGTTGACCTCGTCGTAGAGAAGGTAGCCCTTCTCTTTGCCGACCTGAATCAGCTGCCGGACTTCATCGTATTTTTCTTCGATCGACAAGGTCACTTCCTCCGCACGTGAAACCTAGGTGAGGGCCTCGAGCTGCTTGACCAGGTCGTACTTCGCGACCAGCAGCCGCTCGAGCGCCCCCGGGGGACCATCCGCGCCCTGCTGCTGCAGGCGGTCGATCTCCCGCTGTATCGCGGCGCGCTCGCGCTCCAGGCGCCGCCGTCTCAAACTCTGTGCACACTCCGTCGCGTCGTGCACGTGGGCCTCGCCTTCACTGGCGATGCCGGTGACGAGCTGTGCCTCGGCCGTGTTCAGGCGTTCGAGCAGCACCGACGGTGAGAATCCCTTATCTTGATTCAGTTTACGCGCCAGATCCAGTACTGACGTGGACGCCAGTCCGGCCGTGTCGGCCTCCTCCAGCGTTTCGAGCGCGGCCACGGCCTCCTCGGGGCGGTGAATCAGCAGCCAGATCAATCCCTTTTCCGCTTTGGTGGCCTGCCCGAGCGCCGGGAGCTGGCTCGTGCTGAGGCTCACCTGCCGCCGGGTGACCACCTTGCGGGTACCGGCCCAGATCGCATCTTCCGACACACCGGCCCGGGCCGCCACCTCCTGGACGAACAATTCCTGCCGCGTGCGGTCGGTGATGCGGTCCATGACGGGGCGGGCCTCCTCGACGAACTTCGCCCGTCCTTCGGTGGAGTTCAGGTTGTGCCGGGCCGCGATCCGATCCAGCAGATACTCCAGATACGGTTGCGACCGCTTCAATCGTTCACCGTAGGCCTGCCGGCCGTGCGCCCGGACGAACGCGTCCGGGTCCTCGCCAGGGGGGAGCAGGGCGACGTTGACCTCAAACCCCTCTTCCACAAGCATTTCGCACGACTTGGCCGTGGCGCCCTGGCCCGCGGCGTCGGGGTCGAAGCTGAGCACGACCTTGCCGGCGAACCGGCGCAAGTGCTGGGCCTGCTGGGTGGTCAGGGCCGTGCCGCAGGAGGCGACCACGCTCTGGTACCCCGCCTGGTAGACCTGGGCGAAGTCGAAGTAGCCCTCCACCATCACCGCGAACCCGCTCTTCCGGATGGCCGACTTCGCCAGGTTGAGGCCGTACAGGGTTCGGCTCTTCGAGTAGATGGGGGTTTCGGGCGAGTTCAAGTACTTGGGTTGCTGGTCGGGGTCCACGGCGCGGCCGCCGAACGCGATCACCGACCCCGTCTCGCGGCAGATCGGGATCATCAGGCGGTTCCGGAACCGGTCGATCACGGATCCGTCATCGCGCTGCACCAGCAGCCCGGCCCTGAGCAGGGTGCCCTGCGAGAACCCCTGCTTGAGGAGCGCCTGCTTCAGGCCGTCGCGCCCGGGCGGCGCGAAACCCAGGCCGAGCGCCTCGGTGGTGGCCGGAGTGATGCCCCGGTTGGCGATCTGGGCCCGAATGCGGGCGCCGGCCGGCGAGGCGAGCTGCTGTTGGAACCAGGCGGCCGCGACCTCGTGCACTTTCAGCAGGGTCTCGCGCTCGGCCGACGCCGCCCGCTGGTCATCGCTCTGCTCGAGCTCGGGGAGCGGGAGCCCGAACCGCTGCGCGAGCTGCTTGACCGCGTCGGCGAACCCGAGCTTGTCGTGCAGCTCGAGGAACTTGAACACGTCGCCGCCGACGCCGCACCCGAAGCAGTGGAAGAAGCCCTTGTCGCGGTTGACGTGGAACGACGGCGTCTTCTCTCCGTGGAAGGGGCAGAGGCCCTTGTAGGTGGCCCCCGTCTTCTTCAGCGACACGTAGTCCTGGATCACCAGGACGATGTCGGCCTGGCGCTTCAGGTCCTCGATGAACGCCTGCGGGAAGAGGGCCACGCCTGTTGCCTCGCGCTCAGTCCTTCAGGTGCACGACGGTGGCGCCGCCACCCCCCTGGTTCGGGGGCGCGGTCTCGAAGCCCGACACGAGGGGATGCTCCTTCAGGAACGCGGCGATGCCTCGCCGGAGCTGTCCGGTCCCGTGGCCGTGCACGATGCGGACCTCGCGCATGTCGGTCAGCATCGCCTCGTCCAGGAAGCGGCCCACCCGCGTCAGCGCGTCGTCCACGGTGCTGCCGATCACGTTCAGCTCGGACAGCGAGCCTTCGCGCGGCTGCAGGTCGACGCTGACCTTCACCTTCGGCGCCGCGGTGGGGCCGCCGAGCACGCGCAGTTCGTCGATCCGCGCCCGCAGGCGCTTGCCGCGGACGTCCACCTCGGCCTGCTTGCCGTGCAGCTCGATCACGACGCCCTCGAGGCCGAGCCCGCCGACGGCCACGCGGACGCCGGGCGCCAGCGGCACCGCCGGTCCGGCGTCGGCCGGGGAGGCGGCGCGCTCCGCAGGAGCGGGTGCGCCCGACTGCACCCGCGCGACGATCGCGTCGAGTGCGGACCGCGCGTCCGATCGCGCCGCGCCGGCCTCGCCGGTGTTGACCCCCACGGCCGTGCGGCGGCCGCTCCTGTCCGAGAGCACGGTTGCCTTCGCCTTCAGGCCCTCGATGACGGCGTCGATCTCGCGGCGCGCCGCGCGCAGCTGATCGTCCAGCTTGGCGTCGAGCCGCTTCTTGAGCGCCGCCTCGCGCTCGCGAACCGACTCCTCGCGTGCGCGCAGCTTGCGCTCCGCCTCCGCGGCGGCCATGCGCTCCTTGCCGATCGTCTTGCGCTCCGCCTCGATGGCGGCCAGCTCCCGGTCGATGCGCTCGAGCCGCGCGGCGACCAGCGCTTCCGTTGCCGACAGGTTGCCGCGAGCGGCCGCGATCACCGGGGCCGGCATGCCGAGGCGGGACGCGATCTCGATGGCGAGGCTCCGGCCCGGCAGGCCGTAGATCAGCCGGTAGGTGGGCGCGAACGTCGAGGGGGTGAAGCCGAACGCCGCGCTGACGACGCCCTCGGTCGTCGACGCATACGTCTTCAGCACGTCGTAGTGCGTGGTCGCCACCAGGTGCGCGCCGCGCTTGCGGAAGTGGTCGATGACGGCCATGCCCAGCGCGCCGCCCTCGGCCGGGTCGGTGCCGGCGCCGACTTCGTCCAGCAGCACGAGCGCCGGCAGGGCCAGATTGCGGTCCATCGACACGACGTTGGTGATGTGGGCCGAGAACGTGCTCAGGCTGTTCGAGATCGACTGCTCGTCGCCGATGTCGGCGAACAGGCTCCTGAAGACCGGCAGCCTCGACCCCGGCTCGACGGGCAGGTGCAGCCCGGCCTGCGCCATCGCCGCGAACAGGCCCGCCGTCTTGAGCGCCACCGTCTTGCCGCCCGTGTTGGGGCCGGTGACGACCAGCACGCGCGCCGGCGGCGGCAGCAGGATGTCGACCGGCACCGGTTCGCCCGTGGGGCGAGCCTGGCGGCGGTCGGTGCCGTCGTCGGCCGCGTCGTCGGCGGCCTCGGCCTCGCGCCGCCGCACCGCCGACATCAGGAGTGGGTGCCGGGCGCCCTTCAACTCGAACGCGCCGTCGGTCGAGAGCGCGGGCTCGATGCCGCCCGTCATCTGCGAGAAGCGGGCGCGGGCCTGTACCACGTCGAGCTCGGTGGCGATCTCGATCGTGCGCTCGAGATCTTCCGGCCGCCGGCGGAAGGCGTCGGTCAGTTCCAGCAGGATGCGTCGCACCTCCTCGGCCTCCTGCTCCTCGAGCGCCACGATGTCGTTGTTGATCTCGACGGTGGCGAGCGGCTCCAGGAACAGGCTGGCGCCGCTGCCCGACGAGCCATGGACGATGCCGGCGATCGCGCCGCGGTGCTCGGCCCGCACCATCAGCACGCGCCGGCCGTTGCGATCGGTGACGACCTGCTCCTGCAGGTACTTCGAGGTGTCGCGGTCGCGCAGGAACGCGTCGAGGGTCGCGCGCAGCTTCGTCTTCTGCCTCCGCAGCCGGTCGCGGATGGAGAAGAGCGCCGGACTCGCGTTGTCGGCCACGTCACCCGACGGGTCGATCTTGTGGCGTACGTCGGCGATTTCACCACGGAACGACGCGATGCCCTCGACGAGCCGCAGCAGGATCGGCATCGACACGGTGGCGGAGGTCACCGCGCGCCGGCTCTGTTCCACCGACTCGAGATACTCCGCCAGCCCGAGCAGCCGCAGCGGCTCGAGCGCGCGACCGTCGACGCCGAGCGCACCCAGGATGGACTCCAGGTCCGCGGGCGCACGCAGTGGAAAGCCGGGCTGCGCGGCCAGGAAGCGCGCGGCCTCGGTGGTGGCCTGGAGCGCGTGGGCCACGGCCTTGGGGTCGGTCAGCGGGGCGAGCGTTTCGAGGCGGGCGACGCCCGGCGGCGTGACGGCGAGGCCGGACACCAGCGAGACGATGCGATCGAATTCGAGGGCTCGGAGCGCGCCCGCATGCATGGTTGAAGGACCCGACGGGAGGGAATCGGGAGAGGCAGTCTACCAGCATCTTGGCGCCCCCTGGCGCCCTACCCGTGATTGATGGCGCTGGCCACGCAGGCGGCGCCGAAGCCGTTGTCGATGTTCACCACCGCCACCCCGTTCGCGCAACTGTTCAGCATGCCGAGCAGGGCGGCCAGGCCGCCGAAGCTCGCCCCGTACCCGACGCTCGTCGGCACGGCGATCACCGGCGCTTCCACGAGCCCGGCGACCACGCTGGGCAGCGCCCCCTCCATGCCGGCGACGACGATCAGCGCCCGCGCCGCGCGCAGGCGGTCCTGCGCCTGCAGCACCCGGTGGATGCCGGCCACGCCCACGTCGTAGAGCCGTTCCACCCGGTTGCCCATCACCGCGGCCGTCAGGGCGGCTTCCTCGGCCACGGGCAGGTCCGACGTGCCGGCGCAGACGACCAGCACCGTGCCCGCCCCCTGGGGGATCTCCCCTTGTTCGAGGGCGATGATCCGGGCCTCGGCGTGGTAGGTCGCGCCCGGCGCGACCTCGCGGACGGCTTCGAACGCCTCGGACGTGGTCCGGGTGACGAGCAGGGTGTGCCCCCTGGCCACGATCCGCCCGGCAATCGCCGCGATCTGGCCGGGCGTCTTCCCGGATCCCAGGATCACCTCGGGGAAGCCCTGTCGCAAGTGGCGGTGGGTGTCGACCCGGGCGAACCCGAGGTCCTCGAAGGGGGCGGCCCTGAGCGCCTGGAGCAGCCGGTCGGCCGCCTCGGAGGCGGCCGTCGCGCCGCTCTGGACATCCTGGAGCAACTGCTGTATCTGGGCTGGCGTCATGCCTGTAAGTCGCCTGCTTTCTTTGACTTTGGGGTCTATGTAACTATAATCACAGCTTGTGTCCGCGAGGCCTGCCAACGCCCTATGACCCCTTCTGAGACGCTGATCCTCGGAACCTATTTCTTCGTGCTCGTCATTCTGGCCGTGTACGGGTGGCACCGGTACTACATCGTGTACCTGTACATGAAGCACAAGAACGAGCTGCCGGTGCCGGCGGGTCCGATGGCCTCGCTGCCGCCCGTCACCATCCAGCTGCCCATCTACAACGAGATGTACGTCGCGGAGCGGCTGATCGACGCGGTCTGCGAGATCGACTACCCGCGCGAGCTGCTCGAAATCCAGGTGCTCGACGACTCCACCGACGAGACCTGCAAGGTGGCCGAGCGGGCCGTCCGGCGCCACGCCGAGGCTGGCCTCGACATCAAGTACCTGAACCGCACGGACCGCACCGGCTACAAGGCCGGCGCGCTCGAGGCCGGCATGAAGGTGGCCAAGGGCGAGTTCATCGCGATCTTCGACGCCGACTTCATCCCGACCAGGGACTTCCTCACCCGCACGGTGCCCTACTTCGTCGACCCGAAGATCGCGATGGTCCAGGCCCGCTGGGGCCACATCAACCAGGACTACTCGCTGCTGACGAAGATCCAGTCCATCCTGCTCGACGCGCACTTCGTCCTCGAGCACGGCGGCCGCAACCGCGCGGGCCTGTTCTTCAACTTCAACGGCACGGCCGGCATCTGGCGCCGGACCGCCATCGCGGACGCCGGCGGCTGGCAGCACGACACGCTCACGGAGGACCTCGACCTGAGCTACCGCGCCCAGTCACGCGGCTGGCGCTTCGTCTTCCTGCCGGACCTGGTGGCGCCCGCCGAAGTGCCGGTGGAGATGAACTCCTTCAAGTCGCAGCAGCACCGCTGGGCCAAGGGGTCGATCCAGACCTGCCGCAAGGTGCTGCCGGCCATCCTCCGGTCGAACCTGCCCGCAGGCGTCAAGGCCGAGGCCTTCTTCCACCTGACGGCCAACTTCAACTACCCGCTGATGTGCGTGCTATCGGTGCTGATGGCGCCCTCGATGGTCATCCGCTACAACATGGGCTGGTACGAGATGTTGCTCATCGACGTGCCGCTGTTCTTCGCGGCGACGGCGTCGGTGGCCAACTTCTACATCGTCTGCCAGCGCGAGATCCACAAGGACTGGGTGACCCGCATCAAGTACATGCCCTTCCTGATGTCGATCGGCATCGGCCTGGCCGTCAACAACACCAAGGCCGTGTTCGAGGCGATGTTCAACAAGCAGAGCGAGTTCGCGCGCACCCCGAAGTACGGCATCGAGGCGCGGGCCGACGAGTGGATCGGCAAGAAGTACCGGCAGAACTTCGTGATCCAGCCGCTCATCGAGCTGGCGCTCGGCCTCTACTTCACGGGCACCGTGTTCTACGCGCTCGCCAACGGCATCTACGGGACGCTGCCGTTCCTGGTGCTGTTCCAGGTGGGCTTCCTCTACACGGGCCTGCTCTCGGTGATCCAGCAGTACGCGGGCGACAACGTCGTCCTGAAGCCGGGTACCGAGGAGGTCTGATCAGCCGTCCGCCCGCTCCGCTGCGGGGAGGGCACCCAGCCAGGTTGCCATGCAGCTCAAGTTCGTCAGCGTGATGGTGGACGATCAGGCCAAGGCGCTGGCGTTCTACACGTCCGTCCTCGGCTTCTCGAAGATGGCCGACATTCCGATGGGCGAGCATCGCTGGCTGACGGTCACCGCCCCCGACGGGATCGCGGGCGTGGAGCTGGTGCTCGAGCCGATGGCGTTTCCGCCGGCGCGCGCCTACCAGAAGGCGCTCTTCGATGCCGGCATTCCGGCCACGGCCCTCATCACGACCGACGTCGACGGGGACTACGCGCGGCTGCTGGCGAAGGGCGTCGTGTTCCGGGGCGAACCGAGGACCATGGGGCCCATCAAGGCGACGATCTTCGAAGACACCTGTGGCAACCTGATCAACCTGGTGCAGCCGCTGATGCGTCCGCCGGCCTAGGCGCGGCCCGCGCGCGCGCCTCAGCGCTCCCGCGCCAGCCAGCGCCCTGGCGGCGCCGCCGCGACCGTCACACCACCATCCCCCTGTCTCTTATA
>CAWULT010000077.1:0-22172 GCA_963923455.1 uncultured bacterium | reverse complement strand
CCCCCGCCGCTGGCGACGTGCTGCTCCGGCTCTCGCCGCCGCCACCGGCTCCCGGTCGGCCGATGGCCGCCATGGGATACGCCGTCGTGGGCGATCCCCACGAGCGGGGGCCCGGACTCGCAACCGTGTTCCCCGGGGCGGTGTGGTCGGTGGCGGGACGGGCTGGCGTCGACGGCGCGACGTTGCTCGGGCGGGCGATTGCGCACGAGATCGGACACCTGCTGCTCGCCTCGTCCCGGCATGCCGCGGTCGGGTTGATGCGCCCCGAGTGGTCGATCGCGGAGCTGCGGAATCCCGGGACGGATTGGGAGTTCCAGCACGGTGAGGCCGCGGCCATTCGGGCGGCGGCCGCCGCGCGGGCCGGTGACTCGTAGCGACGACGGTCGTGTCGTTGGCGTGCGGCGATCAGAGGAGAGGAGTGAGGGTATGTGTGTGCCGTGCCGTCTCGGAGGTCTCGTTCTCGCGATGGGTCTGACCTGGTCGTGCGCCGGCCCGACGGGGCCGAGCCCCGCCGTCCCTGCGGATCCGGCGCTTCCCGGCCTCGTCGAGTGCGCCGCCTTCTCCGAGCCCGCCAGCTCGCCGTACGTGCTGCCGTACGCCGTCGGCCAGGGGTACCGGGTGAACCGGACCTTCGAGCACTACACCGCGCTGAACGGTGGAGTCGGGTTGTATGCGATTGACTTCGGCCTGCCGATGCACACGCCGGTGCACGCGGCTCGGGCGGGCGTCGTCGTCGCGGTGGAGGAACGCTTCTCCGACGACGACCGGGCCGATTTCCACGAGAACTGGGTGATGGTGCGCCACGCTGACGACACCGTGGCGCGCTACATCCACCTGACGCGCGACGGGGCCCTCGTGGACGTCGGTGACGTCGTCAGGCAGGGGCAGGTCGTAGGGCTGTCCGGCAACAGCGGACCCTCCAATGGGCCGCACCTGCACTTCGACGTGCAGACCTGCGGACCGAACCTGCCGCCCGGCTACAACCGGCTGCCGTGCGGCAGCACCGTGCCCGTGTCGTTCCGGAACACCGAGCGGCACGGGTGCGGGCTCGACGCCCGGCGGACGTACACGGCGCTGCCGTTCGAGCCGGAGAGTCGCTAGGGCCGGCGTCGAGGCGGCGCCTCGCGGCTGCCGTTCCTCAGTGCCACGCCAGACCGGCGCGCGGCGCGCGGACGAACGGCAGCACCTTGCCCCGGGCCGTCACCGGGGACTCGCCGGCCAGCGCTTCGCTCTTCTGGCGGAAGCGCGTGACCCGGCCGTCGGCGTCGAAGAACCACTGGTGCGTCTCCTGCCAGGAGAGCGACTCCGTGCCGGCGTTGCCCGGCACGGGCACGTGCAGCTCGAACGTCACCAACGCCGTGACACGGTCGTCGGCCTCGAAGAAGGTGCTCGGTTCGAAGGTGTAGGACTGGTCGACCGCGGCCGTGCTGAACGCGCTGGCGACGTCCGCCTTGCCCTGCCTGAACGGAATCCACGGCACCTTGTGCGACTCGGCGCCGTGCTCCCAGACGACGTCGGCCGCAAGCCACGCGTCGAGCGTCGCGCCGTCTCCCGCCTTCATGGCCGCGTAGATCGTCCTGACCGCGTCGACCCGGGACATCGTCGCCTCAGTCCATCTCGTCGACGACGGCCTGGCTCGCGCCCGTGCCGGCGGCCGCCGGGGAGGTGTCGAGACACGGGTTGGGCATGGCGCGGAGCCGCCGGCGCCGGTTCAACGCTTCGGGGCGCGCGAGGGTCGCTTACGGGCGCGTGAGGCCGCGCGCGTCGCCGTCGCCCGCGTCGCCTTCGCCGGCGTGCCAGCGGCCAGCCCGTGCCAGAAGTACCAGTGGTGGCCTTCCGGATCCTCGACGGCGTACCGGCGGTGGCCGTAGGGCGTGTCGAGCGGGGCCTCGAGGATCGCCGCGCCGGCGCGCTTCGCCCGCGCGTGGTGCGCGTCCACGTCAGCCACTTCCACGTACAGGTTCTGCGTGGTCTGGCCGAGCTTCTTCGGGTTCTTGAACGTCCGGCCCGGACAGCCCATCATCACCATGTCGTCGCCCAGCAGCACCGACCCGTGCGTGATGCGTCCGCGCGCATCCTTCACGGTGTCGCCGACCGGCGTGGCCCCGAATGCCTTGCGCAGGAATGCGAGCGCCTTGGCGACGTCGCGGTAATAGAGATAGGGAACGATGGGCATCGCGCGCTCCTTGTGCGAGGTGCAGCTCCAAGTAGACCACAGCCCGCCGCGAGGCGGCCCCGCACTACGCCGGACCGATGATGCGCAGGTACTGGCGCCACGGACCGACGGCGTCGGTGTACTGCCGTCCCATCACGCGGGAAATCTGGACGATGTGGTCCAGGTCGTGCGCCACCCAGGTGGCGAGCAGCTGGCCGAGTGTGACCGGCCCGAGCTGCGGATGCAGGCCGTGGCGCGCCAGGTCCGCCGGCGTGAGCTTCAGCGCGGCCAGCCGTCGCAGGCACCCGGCGCGGACGGCGTGGAAGGTGTCGAGCAGTTCCGGGAGGGCCTTGCCCCGCGAGGCCCCGAACTGCCCGAAGCGGTCGAATGGTGGAAACGGCTCCGACGCGCCGTGGGCCAGCAGGTGCTCCACGCGCGGGAGCCAGTCGGTGCGGTCCGCGTGAATCAGGTGGCCGACGACGTCGAACGGGCTCCACGTGTCAGGGCCTTCGGTGCCCGTGGTCCATGCGTCGGGCAGGCCGCGCAGCAGGGCGTCCACCGTTGCCGGCGTCCGGGCGAGGACGGGCACGGCCGAGTCGAGAGTGCAATCCATGGGCCCCTCCGGCGTGGCTACGCCAGACCTCGGTGACGCGATCCGCGGCGTCGATGCGGTATCGAAGGCCCGGTCACCTGCGCGGGGCCCTCGATCAGTTCACGGCGCCCGTCGGCGGGTCCTGACGCCGCAGGGGCTCGAACCCGGCCAGGCGCGTGCGGTGGGCGGCCCGCCCGCGCGAGATGGCGCGCAGGTCGTTGGCGTAGCCCGACAGGCCGGCCAGCGGCACGTGCGCGGTCACCACGGCGGTGCCGTCCGTGGCCCGGGTCTCCACGAGGCGCCCGCCGCGGCCCACGATGTCCTGGACCACGGCCGGCTCGAACTCGCCGGGCGCCGTCACCTCGACGGTCATCACCGGCTGCAGCACCACCGGGCCGGCGCGGCGCGCGGCGTCCAGGAACGCAACGGAGGCCGCGATGCTGAAGGCCATCTCGGACGAGTCCGGTTCGCGATGCGTGCCGCCGGTCAGCTCCACGGTGACGTCCTCGATCGGATGGCCCGCGGCGGCCCCGCGGGCCGCCTGCTCCCGGACGCTCTGCTCGATCACGGCGACGATGCGCGCCGGCAAGGCGTCGGCCGGCAGCGCGTTGACGAAGACGAATCCGGCGCCGGCGGCGCCCGGCGCGAGGTGCAGCCGCACCTGGGCGAAGTGGTTGCGCCCGTTGTGCTGCTTCTCGTACTGCATTTCGCTGTCGGCAGGCCGCGACAGGGCCTCGGTGTAGGTGATCTCGGGCCGGCTGACGGCCGCCTCCACGCCGAATTCCTGGCGCAGGCGATCCACCGCGACCTGCAGGTGCAGCTCCCCCTGGCCGCCGAGCACGATGTAGCCGGCGTCGGTGTCGGCGTGGGCGCTCAACGTCGGGTCTTCCGTGAGCAGGGCTTCGAGACCGCGCGCCATGCGCTCGTCGTCGGTCGAGGTGCGCGGTGCCAGCGCGATCGAGATCAGGGGGCGGAGTGTCGTCATGCCAGTCGACGGGCGCGGCCGTGCGGGCCGGCGCACCGATCCTCAATTGTATGATTCCGGGCGGGCGGATGACGCAGATGGAATACCGGTATCTGGGAGGTTCGGGCCTGAGGGTGCCCGTGCTGAGCTTCGGCACGGGGACGTTCGGCGGCGGCAACAGCGAGTTCTTCAAGGCGTGGGGCGCGTCCGACGTGGCGCAGGCCACGCGGCTCGTCGACATCTGCCTCGATGCCGGCGTGACGATGTTCGACTCGGCCGACGTCTACAGCGGCGGCCTCTCCGAGGAGATCCTCGGGCAGGCCATCAGGGGCCGGCGCGACAAGGTGCTGATTTCGACGAAGGGCTCGTTCCGCACCGGCTCCGGCCCGAACGACGTGGGCTCGTCGCGCTTCCACCTGACGCGGGCCGTCGAGGCCAGCCTCGCCCGGCTCGGCACCGACTACATCGACCTGTATCAGCTGCACGGCTTCGACGCGATGACGCCGGTCGAGGAAGTGCTCGGCACGCTCGACGGCCTCGTCCGGGCCGGCAAGATCCGCTACATCGGCTGCTCGAACTTCTCGGGCTGGCACCTGATGAAGTCGCTCGCCGTTTCCGAACGCGACGGTCTGGCGCGCTATGTTGCCCACCAGGCCTACTACTCGCTCGTCGGGCGCGACTACGAGTGGGAGCTGATGCCGCTGGCCCTCGACCAGCGGGTGGGCGCCGTGGTGTGGAGCCCGCTCGGCTGGGGCCGCCTCACCGGCAAGATCCGTCGCGGACGCCCGAAGCCGGCCGTCAGCCGCCTGAACAACCAGACCGTCGTGGACTGGGGCCCGCCGGTCGAGGACGAACTGCTCTACCGCGTCGTCGATGCGCTGGACGCCGTGGCCGCGGAGACGGGGAAGACGGTGCCGCAGGTCGCACTGAACTGGCTGTTGCAGCGGCCGTCGGTGTCCACGCTGATCATCGGCGCGCGCAACGAGGAACAACTGCGCCAGAACCTCGGCGCGGTCGGGTGGAGCCTGACTGCCGGGCAGGTGACCACGCTCGACGAGGCCAGCAGGACCATCCGGGCGTACCCGTACTGGCATCAGCAGGGGTTCGCCGAACGGAATCCGCCGCCGGTCTAGGACCCGCGCCGCGGCCGTGCCCGCGGCGCGACCGCGGGCTCAGGGCGTCACGCGCTCCATGCCGCTGGCGGCGATGACCCCGTCGCTCGACGGAGCCATGAGCCGCGCCAGGAACTCGCGGGCGGCCGGTGGCGCCGTGTTCGAGGCCGCGCCCGCCATCACGATGTAGGTCTGCAGCGCCGGGGGAAAGACCCCGCCGAGGGCGGCGCCCTTCACCGGCAGGATCTCGCTCACGGGCAGCACGGCCATCTCCGCCGCGCCGCTCGTGACGTTGGCGTTGACCTCGTCGCCCGACGCGGCCGGCTTCGTCTTCGACTCGAGCGCCCTGGCGATGCCGAGGTCCTTCGCGATGGCCAGGAACGCGGCGCCGCTCGCGCCGGCGGGGACGTAGGTCACCGACTTCGCCGCCAGCAGCGTCCGCGTGAAGGCGTCGGGGGTGCCCACGTCGAGTCTCGGGGCGCCCGCGCGCACCATCAGCCCCAGGCCCGTGCGCGCGATCACGGCCCGGGAGGCCGCCGATGCCCTGCCTCGGCCGATCAGGTCGTCGATCTGCGCCGGGGTGAGGACCGCGAGGTCGAACGCCTCGCCGCCCTCGATGCGGCCCTTCAGCGCGGCGGCCAGCCCGAACGTCGCGACGACGTGGTGTCCGGTCTCGCGCTCGAACCGCCGGGCCAGATCCTCGATCACGGCGCGCATCGCGACCGATGAGAAGACCGTGACGTTGTCGGCGCGCGCCGGCACGGCGCCGCCGAGCAGCGCGAGCGCGACGAGCAGCGGGCGGACGACGACGGAACGCAAAGTCATGATGGGCCTCCGGCGCATGACGCTTCCTTGCGCGTGGCACGGTATCACGGGGCCGAGCCGTGGCGGCTGGTCGTGTCCGCGTGCCTGTGAGAGGATCGACCGCGCCGGCCCGGGTCGCGTGGCCGGCGGAAAGGACTCATATGCCGCCCTTGCGTGTCCTCGCCGCTGCCGTCGCGGTGGTCCTCCTGAGCCCGGCTACGGGCATGGCTCAGCGCGCCATGCCGCTCACGGCGATGGACTACATCGAGATCCAGCAGCTCGTGGCGAAGTACGCCCGGTTCATCGACTCCTGCTCGAACAACGGCTACGACTACGCCGACCTGTTCACGCCGGACGGCGTCTTCCTGCCCATCGTCGGAGGGAAGCCCGTTCCCGGCATCCAGGGCCGGGAGAAGCTGGCCGAGGTGTCGGGGGGCGGGTCGCGGGGGTGCAAGAACGTGGGCTGGATCCGCCAGGGCGTGCGGCATCTCTATCCCAACCACGTGATCACGCCGACGCCCGAGGGTGCCGTGGGCACGGTCGACATGCTGATGATCGGCCTCGGCGGCGACCCGAACAAGATCCAGTACGACGGCCATTACGAGGACGTCTACGTGAAGACGGCGCAGGGGTGGCGGTTCAAGCAGCGCACGCACCACGCGCTGTTGAATGGCGGGCAGCCGGCGGCGCCCGCGAAGTAGGCCCGCCGGTCCGCTCGGCGCGTGGCCCGCGCCGTCGACATCTCGGCGCGCCGGGGGTATCTTCTGTGCCGTCCCAGGGAATGGAGCTGCTGGTGCACCGCCGTCGAACCGCCCGCGCCGTGTCGTGCCTGATGCTCGCCGCCGCCGTTCTGCTGCGCGGCACGGCCTGGGCGCAGCCCCCGCGCCCGCAGGCGCCGCCCGACATCTCCGGTGAATGGAGCCTCGAGAATCACGAGGAGCCGGGCAAGATCGGGGGGCTCGGCCAGCCGCCGCTCGGTGACTACCTCGGCATCCCGTTCAACGACGCGGGCCGGATGCGGGCCGACACCTCCGCCGAATCCATCTGGGGTACGCCGGAGTATCAGTGCCGCCCGCACTCGGCGCCGCACCAGTGGCGCGGCCTGGGCGGCGCGCGCATCCTCAAGGAGCAGGATCCGCTCACGCGCGAGGTGAGCGTGTACCACATCCAGTTCATGCGCTCGCTCGACCGTCCCGTCTACATGGACGGCCGGCCGCATCCGCCGGCGTGGGCGCCGCACACGTGGACCGGTTTCTCGACCGGTCAGTGGGTCGGAAACACCCTCAAGATCACGACGACCCACCTGAAGGACGGCTACTTGAAGCGGGGAGGGCCGCAGACGAGCGATCTCTACACGATGACGGAGTACCTGACGCGCCACGACGACATCCTGACCATCGTCACCGTCGTCGACGATCCCGTCTACATGGACGAGCCGTACGTCCACTCGACGACCTACGTCGCCGACCCCACCGGGGTCACGGCGATGGAGACGTGCAACGCGTCGGCGTTTGCCGAGAACGGTGGCACGGATCGGCACTGGGTGCCGCACTTCCTGCCGGGCCAGAACACGGCGATCACGGAGTGGCTGAAGGACGAGCCGTGGGTGCCGCCCGCGGCGGCGCGGGGCGGGGTCAGGACGCTCTATCCGGAGTACAGCGCGGCCCTGGCGGCCGGTACCGTCGGCAGCCTCAAGGTACCGTCGTCCCGGTCGGTCGTCGCGATCGAACGGGCCGTCGCTGGCCAGAGCCCGAGGGACGGCGACGTCCACGTGCTCCCGGTGCAGGGCAATCTCTACATGCTGGTGGCCGATGGCGTGAACGTGACGGTGTCGGTGGGTCCCGAGGGGGTGATGCTGGTCGACACCGGCCCGGCTCGGATGACCGAGAAGCTCCTGGCGGCGGTCAATCAGCTGGCGGCCACCGTTGCGGCACCTGCTGCCGCGAACCGGTGCGCCGGCGCCACGTGCCCGGGTGTCTGGGGATGGGCCAGTCCGTCGATCAACGCCGTGATCAGCTCGCCGGCGCCCCCGCGTCCGCTCCGCTACATCGTCAACACCAGCGCGGACCCGGACCGGGTGGGCGGCAACCCGCGGGCGGCCGTCGGTGGCTTCTTCCCACGCGGCGGAGGCTTCGGCGCCGCCGTGGACACCGTCGGGCAGCGCGCGTCCGTCATCGCGCACGAGAACGTCCTGAACCGGATGAGCGCCCAGGTGGGCGGGGCGCCGGCCACGCCGTCCGACGGCTGGCCCACCGACACCTACTACGACGCGTTCCACAAGCTGCCCGAGTACTTCAACGGCGAGGCCGTCATCGTGTACCACGCACCGGCGGCGACGACCGATGGCGACAGCTTCGTCTACTTCCGGCATTCCGAAGTGATCAGCGCCGGCAACCTCTTCTCGACGGTGTCCTATCCGGTCATCGACCTGAAGAAGGGCGGTACCCTTCAGGGGGTGATCGACGGCCTGAACGCCATCCTCGACCTGGCGGTCGCCGAGTACCGCGGGCAGGGCGGCACGTGGGTCGTGCCCGGCCGGGGCCGGCTGTCGGACACGGCCGACGTGGCGTCGTACCGCAACATGCTGACGATGATCCGCGACCGCGTGCGGGATCTGGTGGGGAAGGGCATGACGCTCGAGCAGGTGAAGGCGGCCCGGCCCACGATGGACTTCGACGGGCGCTACGGCGCCACGACGGGCCCGTGGACGACCGACATGTTCGTCGAGGCCGCCTACGCGAGCCTGGCGGCCAGCAAGGAGAAGCGTTGATGCGGAGACACACGCTGTCGGTCGGTGCCGTCGTCGTCCTGGCGCTTGGCGTCGCGTCGGCGCACCACTCGTACTCGGCCACCTACGACACCAGCCGTGAGGTGCGCCTCGAAGGCCGCCTCGTGCAGTTCGTCTATCGCAACCCGCATTCGTTCGTGCAGATCGAGGCGCCCGATCCCCAGGGCGTCAGGCAGCGGTGGTCCGTCGAGTGGAGCGGCACCACGCAGCTCGACAACCAGGGCGTCAAGCGGGAGACCCTGCACGTGGGCGACGAGATCGTGATCGTCGGCCGGCCGTCGCGCGTCCCGGGCGAGTTCCGGGCGCTGATGGTCAGCTTGAGGCGCCCCAGCGACGGCTTCACCTGGGGCACGAAGGCGGGTGAAGCGGTTGAGTGAGCCGCTGCGGGCCGCGGGGGCTTCGCGGCCGGAGTTCCGCAGGGACCTGCGTCCGGTGGTGGCGGGCCTCGCCGCGCTGCTCCTGTTCGGGGCATCTGGGACGATCGCTGCGCAGCGGGCGGGCCGTGGCGTGCCGCAGACGCCGCGGGAGTCCGCCCCCATCGACCTGACCGGCTACTGGGTCTCGGTCGTCACCGAGGACTGGAAGCTCCGCATGGTGACGCCGGCCAGGGGCGTGTGCGACACGCTGCCGCTCAACGCCCAGGGACGACGCGTGGGCGACGCGTGGGACCCGGCGAGGGACGAGGCGGCGGGCGAGCAGTGCCGGGCCTACGGCGCCGGCAACATCATGCGCGTGCCCGGGCGGCTGCATGTCACCTGGCAGGATGCCGGCACGCTGCGCATCGACACCGACGCCGGCTCGCAGACGCGCCTGCTGCGGTTCGGCCCGCCGACGGCTCCGGGCGGAGAGGCGACCTGGCAGGGGCAGTCCGCGGCCCAGTGGCAGTACGCGCCGGGCCCGCGCGGCGGCCGCCGGCTGGGCGGCCTGAAGGTGGTCACCACGAACCTGCGGCCCGGCTACGTGCGCAAGAACGGCGCGCCGTACAGCCAGAATGCCGTCGTGACGGAATACTTCGACGTCAACACCTTCCCGAACGGGGACGTCTGGCTGACGGTCACGGTCAGGGTGGACGACCCGACGTACTTCACCCGTCCCTACGTCACCACGTCCGATTTCAAGAAGCTGCCGGACGCCACGGGCTGGAACCCCACGCCCTGCGTCGCGCGGTAGCGCGAGAGGATCGCCCGCATGAGCGAGACTGCCACCACTGCCGGGCGCGGAGCCGTTGCCGGCGCCGCCTCCGACCCCGTTACGGCCCTGCAGGCGAGTCGTCCGCTCGTTGGTGAGGACTGGCTCGCCGTGCTCGTGGGCGGCGCCTTGATTCTGCTGGTGCTGGCCGGCCTGCGCCCGGCGATGCCACGCTTCGCATGGGGCACCGATGCCCAGACGGTGGCGGCCCTGACCGGCGCCTCGAACATCGCCCGCACCGCCCAGGTGGCGACGCTCGTGCTGCTGCCGCTCATCGTCGGCGCGGCGCTGCTCGGCGCCCGCCTCGTGCCGTTCGTGGCGGGGTCGTGCGCACTCTACGCGCTCGCATGGCTGGCCCAGGCGATGGCCGGGCACGCGACCGCCGCCGTGTGGGGCCTCGAGTACGTGATCTTCGGGCTGGGGATCGGGCTGGCCGTCAACCACACGCTGCCCCTGCCGGGCTGGCTGCGCGAGGCGGTGCGAACCGAGTACTACATCAAGACGGGCCTGGTGGTGCTCGGCGCGACGATCCTGTTCGACGAGATCGTCGGCGCGGGCCTGCTCGGCATCCTGCAGGCGATCGTCGTGGTGCTCAGCGTGTGGGCGTTCAGCTTCTGGCTGTGCCGGCGGCTGCGCGTGGACGACGAGCTGGCCACGATGCTCGCGAGCGCCGTCTCGATCTGCGGCGTCTCGGCCGCCATCGCGACCTGCGGCGCCATCCAGGGCGATCGCAAGAAGCTCTCGTACGTGACGTCGCTCGTGCTGGTCGTCGCGATGCCGATGATGGTCGTGATGCCCTGGATCGCTCGCGCGGCGGAAATGCCGGCAGCCGTTGCGGGTGCCTGGCTCGGCGGCACGCTCGACACGAGCGCGGCCGTCGTGGCGGCCGGCGAGCTGCTGGGTCCGACGGGCCGGAACGCCGCCGTCGTCGTCAAGCTGTCGCAGAACGCCCTCATCGGCCTCGCGGCGTTCCTGCTCACCGTGTGGTGGGCGATGCGGCGGGACGGACGGCAGGCGACGAGCCCTGGCGTCGCCGTCATCTGGGAGCGCTTTCCGAAGTTCGTGTTCGGGTTCCTGGTGGCGTCGCTCGTGTTCTCGTTCGTCCTCGACGACGGGGTGGTCGCGGCCACGCGTGGCGTCGTCAACGGCATCCGCACGACGCTGTTCGCGATGGCGTTCGTCTCGATCGGCCTCGAAACCCACCTGGGCAGTCTGGTCAGCACCGGCGGTGGCCGGCCCGCGGCGGCGTTCATCGGAGGGCAGGCCTTCAACGTGGTGGTCACGCTGCTGGCCGCGTATCTGTTGTTCGGCGGGTGGCTCGTGGCCGTTCCGGCGCTCGGGTAGGGGCGTCCTGGACCGGACGCGGCATGGTGGGCGTGACCGACCACGGACCTTGGACCCGGATCCTCGTCCGCGACGCCCGTGACGCCTTCGGCGGCCCGGCGCAGATCGCCCGCGAGTGGCAGCCGCTCCACTTCACCGCGCCGCCGGACTACCGCCTCGCGGTGGCGCAGTACGAGCACTTCGTCGACCTGCTGCAGTCCGCCGTACCGGTCGTGCGCTGCACGGGCCCCGCGTGGGAGGGCCTGACGCTCGACGCCGTGTACGTCCGCGACGCCGCGGTGATGACCGCGCGGGGCGCGGTGTTGTGCCGGATGGGCAAGGCCGCCCGCGCCCGCGAGCCACAGGCGCTCGCCGCGGCGTTCGAGTCGCTGGGCATTCCCGTCGCCGGCGCCATCGAGCCGCCGGGTACGCTCGAAGGCGGGGATGTCGCGTGGCTCGGCCCGCGGCTCGTGGCCGTCGGGCGCGGTTATCGCACCAACGACGAGGGGATCCGGCAGCTTCGCGCGCTGCTCGGCGACACCGTCGACGACGTCATCGTCGTGCCGCTGCCACACCACCGCGGGCCCGGTGACGTGTTTCACCTGATGTCGATCCTGAGTCCCGTGGACCGGGACCTGGCCGTCGCCTACTCGCCGTTGATGCCCGTACCGTTCCGCGAGCGCCTGCTGAGCCTGGGATACGGCCTCGTCGAGGTGCCCGGCGACGAATTCGAGACGATGGGGGCGAACGTCCTGGCCCTGGCGCCCCGGCGATGCCTGATGGTGAACGGCAACCCGAAGACGCGCGCGGCGCTCGAGCGCGTCGGCGCGGAGGTGCTCGTCTACGAGGGCAGCGAGATCTCCATCAAGGGCGGCGGCGGGCCGACGTGCCTGACGCGGCCCCTCGCCTGGCCGTGACGCGCGGCCCGCGGCCGTCCGCCGGTGCCGATGCCGGGGCGGCGCCGATGCCGGGCCCGCGCGCGGCTGTTGGTACAATGACCTGCCCGGCACACCCGGGCCACTGCCGCCCACAGGAGGTTCCGTGATGCGCACCGTGTTCGCCGCCGTCTTCGCCGTGGTCGTCGCGTCCGCCGCGTCGGCGCAGACCCGCTCCGTGTTCGTCGAAGAGCTCACCTGGCCCGAGATTCGAGACGCGCAGGCGGCCGGCAGGACGTCGGCCATCGTCTTCGCGGGCGGTATCGAGCAGAACGGGCACCACATGACGCTGCTCAAGCACAACGTCATCGCCCGCCACATCGGCGGCCGGATCGCAGAGCGCCTGGGCAATGCGCTCGTGTATCCGATCATCCCGTTCTCCATCAACGGCGACCCGCTCGCCAAGACGGGGCACATGCGGTGGCCCGGCACGGTGTCGGTGACCTCGGACGTATTCCTCGGCCTCGTGCGGCAGGTGGCCGAGAGCGCCGCGGTCGGCGGGTTCAGGAACATCTTCCTGATGGGCGATCACGGGGGCGGGCAGGCCGAGCTGAAGCTGGCGGCCGAAAGCCTCGACGCGGACTGGAAGCCGAAAGGCGTGCGCGTGTTCTACGTGTCGGATCTGCAGGGCAAGGCCGCGGCCCAGATTGCCGCGTATCTGGCCGAGCGCAAGATCCCGGCGGGCGGGCACGCCGGCGTTGCGGAGTCGGCGCAGGTCATGGCGCTCGACACGAATCGCACGATGATGCGGCCCGACGGCTACCGGATCGCGGCGGCCGGCCCGACCGACGTCACGGGCACCTCGGGCGATCCGTCGCTGGCCACGCCCGAGATGGGCCGCGTCTTCCTCGACTACAAGGTGGCGGCCGCGGTCGACCAGATCCGCCAGCTGCTCGCGCAGAAGTAGGCCCGTCACGTCCGTCTCGTTGCCAGAGACCCTGCCCCGGTGGACGGCCACGGTCGACGACCGCGGCGTGCGCCTGGACAAGTTCCTCGCGGCGCCTGACCGTGTGGGGTCGCGGTCGCGTGTGGCGACGGCGCTCGAGCGCGGCCGCGTGTTCGTCAACGACGCGGAGGCCGGGCCCGGTGACGGGGCCAGGCGCCTCGCGCCCGGCGACGTCGTGCGCTACTGGGAGGATCGGCCGGGCAGCGCGACTCGCCGGCCCGGTCCGCACAAGACCGCCACGCTCGACATCCTGTACGAGGACCCCGCGCTCATCGTGATCGACAAGCCGGCCGGCCTGCTGGCCGTGCCGCTCGAGCGCAAGGCCGGCGCCGACTCGGTGTTCGACCTCGTCGAGGATCACCTGCGCTCGCACGGGCGGCGCCGGGCATTCGTCGTGCACCGGATCGACCGGGACACGTCGGGCATCGTGCTGTTCGCCAAGACGGCGGGCGCGCAGCAGGCGCTCAAGGGCCAGTTCCGGCGGCGCGAGCCGGAGCGCATCTACTGGGCCATCGTGTACGGGCATCCCGATCCGCCCTCGGGTGTCTGGCGCGACCGGCTCGTCTGGGATGGCGACGCGCTGATCCAGAAGGAGACGCACCCGACCGACCCGCGTGGCACCGACGCGCAGAGCGCCTATGCGGTGCTCGAGCGCTTCGAGTCCACTTCGCTCGTCGAGGTGCGGCTGCACACCGGGAAGCGCAACCAGATCCGCATTCAGGCGCGACTGCGCGGCCATACGCTCGTCGGTGAGCGTCGCTACGTGTACGGCCCCGAGTCGATGCGCCCGATCGCGTTTCCGCGCCAGGCCCTGCACGCGTACCGGCTGGCCTTCCGCCACCCGGTCGACCAGCGGCTGCTGCGGTTCGAGGCGCCGCTGCCGAAGGACATGACGGACCTGCTGGCCCGCCTCCGCCGCGGCGGATAGCGAGGTGGGACGATCCAGGGTGCGGCGCCTGGACGCCTGATCGGTCCGGTCGCCTGCCGGGGCTACGACCCGGCAGAGGCCTCGGGCGTTGGCGGTACGTCGTCGGCTCCGCCGGGCGGACCCGGCGGGGCGCCCGGCGCGTCGAGCGGCAGACCCGTCCGCACGACCGTGCCCTTCGGTGTCCATCACAGGAAGCCAGTTCGCACCAGCGTGTCGATCGCAGCGCGGCAGGCGGCGGTATCCATGTTCCAGAGGCGCGCGGCCTGCGCGAGCGTCAACTCCAGGCCCGGCATCTCGGCGAAGTCGCCGCTCACGCGGTCGACGGCATCGTGGAGCGTCATGCCCCGGATCGAGCAAGCTGCGGGCCAGGTCGGCCGCCGTGCGCGCCGTGTCTGGATCTGCTTCGTCCAGAACGACTTGCCTTCGAAACACGACGCGGATCGCACGCGCCCTTCAACCGACATTCCCGTCCCACACGCGATTGCTCTGGACATCGTTGTTGGAATCGGCGCCGACCGCCGGAATCGACGCGCGGCCGCGCGCCCGGCGAAGACGGCAGGGCGACGATCGGCGTGGTGCCCGCTCCGGCGCTGCGCTATCATCCGACCCCGTGAGTGCACGAGCTTGGAGCGTGGCGCGGTACGCGGTGTTGATGGCGTGGGCGTGCGGGACCGTCGCGTGCGGGCGTGACGCACCACCCCCGGCCCCTCCCGTCGCGCAGGTGTCCGTGGTGCCCGATCGGACCAGCGTCGCCCCAGGACAGCCGCTCGAACTGCAGTACCGCTTCGTCCGGATGTCGGGCGCCCCGGCGCTCGCGGCGGGGCAGTGGGTGTTCGTCCACATGCTGGACGAAGACGGCCGTCTGTTGTGGACCGACGACCATCAGCCCCCGGTGGCGGCAGACGCCTGGGGCGCGGACCCGGTCGAGTACCGGCGCACCATGTTCGTGCCGCGCATCCCGCTCGCGGGAGACGTCCGCATCGCCGTCGGCCTCGTGAATCCGGCGTCGGCACAGCGAGCGCCGCTGGCGGGTCGGGACAGGGGAGACCGGTCGTACGACGTGGCCGCCGTCACGATCGTGCCTGCGGACAGCGGCGAGTCGCCCGCGTACGGTGAGGGGTGGTACGACCCGGAACGCGACGAGGGCGAGCCTGGCAGGCCGTGGCGCTGGTCGGCGGGCAGCGGGCGGCTCACGTTCCGGAACCCGCGCCGGGATGCCCGGCTCGTGCTCGAAGTCGACCAGCCGATCGCGGGCACCGCGCTTCAGCGAATCGAAGCCCGAATCGGCGCCGACGTGGTGGGTGCGTTCGCCCTGCGGCCTGGGAGCGGACGCGTCATCGAGCGGATCACGGTACCCGCCGCCAGGCTCGGGACCGCCGACGCCGTCGAGATCACGATCGGCGTCGATCCCACCTTCGTACCCGCCTCCACGGCGGGCTTGAGCAGTTCCGACGACCGGACGCTCGGCGTGCGGCTCTTCAATGCGCACCTCTCCGCCCGGTAGGCCAGGCGGCGCCGACATTTCCGCGGTCCGACGCCGAGCACGGACGATGACGGCCGCGGCGGTCGTCGCCCTCCTGATCGGGCTGGCCGCCACCTCGAGCCCGCGCCGAATCGGAGACGGCGGCGAGTACCTCGCGATGGCCCTGAGCTACAGCCGTCTGCGCGGACCGTCGATTCCCTTGGGCGAAATCCGTGCGATCGAGCGCCGCTTCCCTGCGCTCGGCCCGACCTACCAGGACGTGCCCCTCGAAGACCCGCAGTTGCGCGGCCGGGACGGCCGCCAGGACTACACCCACTTCTGGCTCTATCCCGCGCTCGCGGCGGCGTTCGTGCCGGTGACCCGAGTGTCGGGCCTGCATCCCCAGGTCGCGTTCACCATCCTCAATGTCCTGCTGCTGGGCGTGGCGGCCTGGCTCACGCTGCAGGTGACGACACCGCCCCTCGGCCTGATCGTCCTGCTCAGCCCCGTGATCTGGTGGGTGGACAAGGCCCACACCGAGGTGTTCACCTTCGCGACCCTCGCGGCGGCGGTGAGCCTGTTCGCACGCTCGCCCGGATCGGCGTTGATCGCGTTCGGCGCCGCGGCCGCGCAGAATCTCGCCCTGGCGCCCGCGATACCGATCGCCGCGGCAGCCGCGCTGTGCAGGCCGGCTGTGCGGGCGGACTGGCGATTCTGGCGCGGGCTCGTGTGCGGGGGACTGCTCGCCGCCGTCTCGCCGGCCTACTACTGGATGCGGCTCGGGACGTGGTCCCCGCTGGCCCCGTCGGCGCTGGGCCGCGTGCCCTCTGTCGCGGAGTGGAGCGCGCCGCTGTTCGACCTGAACCTCGGGTTGATCGTGGCGTTGCCGTGGCTGGCCGTCGCCCTGGCGCTGGGCCTCTGGGTGCTCGTGCGCGCCGCGCCGGCGCGGCTGCTCGCGCCCGACGTCGTGGTGTCCGTGGCGTGCGCCGCGGCGTTTCTCCTCGTCGCGGCCCAGGCCCCGAACGTCAACAGTGGCGGCACACCAGGCATGAGCCGCTACGGGATCTGGTTCCTGCCCCTCGCGATTCCGCTGCTGCGGCACGCGGGTGAGACCGGACGCATGCCCCGGTGGCCGACGGCGCTGCTCGCCGCGGCGTCATGTCTCTGGTGCGTCGTCCTCTTCCACCCGGCCGTGCCGGAGAACTACGCGCGCCCGAGCCGCGCGGCGCAGTGGGTCTGGACGACCGTGCCGTGGGCCGACAATCCGCTGCCGGAGGTCTTTGCCGAACGGGCCAGCGGAGCCGCTGACTGGGGTTGGCCTCCGCAGGCGACGCCGGGCTGCGAGAAGGTCCTGACGCTCGGAGACGGTCGCGCGGCGACTGGTCCCGCGGCGTGCGGCACGCTGCCGGCACCGGCCGACTGCCTGATCGTCGATGCACTCTGCTACGCGAACCGCCGGGACGGCGGCTACGACTTCAGGCCGGCGCCCCGGCAGGCCGGGTACCTCCAGCGGATGCACCAGACGCTCGGCCGCTGACGGCGCCCGCGTGTCGGTCGGAGGACGGGCAGGAGGCGCGTCGGCCCGAATGGGAGGTCGGGGCCGCGCGTGGCGCGGCCCCGGAGCGGTCAGTTGCGGGCGGAGGCCGGCGCGAGGTTCAGCATCTCGCGCAGCGCCTGGGCCGTCTCCTCGCGGACGACCGAGGCCTTCTGATCGAAACCGAACCCGCCAGCCAGGCCCAACGCCGTGTCGAGCGGCGTGAAGCCGCGCTTGTCCTTCACGTCGAGCTTCGCGCCGTTCTTGTGCAGGTACCGCAGCACGTCGGTCAGGCCCCACAGCGCCGCGCCGTGCGCGGCCGTGCGGCCCTGCGTGTCGGCGCCGTTGATGTCGGCGCCCGCCGCCAGCAGCAGGCCGATGGACTCGATCGCTTCCTTCTGCGTCTTGTTGCGGCCCGTCATGTCCTCTTCGCGGGTGCCGACGTTGGCCGCCATCATCAGCGCGCTGACGCCGTTGCGCGTCGTGGCCTTCGCGTTGGCGCCCTTGTCGAGCAGCAGCCGGATGACGGCGACGTCGCCGGCCTTCGCGGCACGGATGAGCGGCGTGGTGCCGCCGGCCAGTACCCCATCGCCTCCGCGGTCGAGCTTCGTCCGGTAGGGAATCTGCTCGCGGATCGGCGCGTCGACCGTGGCGCCCTTGTCGAGCAGCTTCCTGATGACGTCGAGCGAGGAGAGATTGTCGTCGGTCTCGCGCGGCGCGGGACGGTTCGACGACGGGATGGTGTGCGCGTCCACCGCGGCCCAGAGCGGCGTCCGTCCCACCTTGTCCGCGGCGTTGACCTCGATGCCGCGGTCGATCAGCGCGCCGGCCACATCGAAGTGTCCGTTGATGAGCGCGAGCACCAGCGCATTCTGGCGGTCCGGATCGATCACGTTGACGTCGGCGCCGGCCTTCAGCAGCGGATCGAGGCACGCCACGCAGCCCTGGCGGGCCGCGAACAGCAGCGGGGTCAGGCCACCCGGCGGCAGCCACTTCTCGCGCGGTTCCTGCGTGCGCTGCCGCTCCCACTGGACGACGGCCGACCGCGCGTTGACGTCGGCGCCGGCCTCGGCCAGCATCGCGATCATCTGCGGATGCCCCTGCGCGGCGGCCCACATCAGCGGGGTCTGGCCGCGCCAGCTCTCGGGCGCGTCGAGTGCCGCGCCGTGCGCGATGAGCACCTTGGCGGCCTCGACCTTGCCCGAGCGCGCGCACGTGTGGAGCGCGGTCTCGCCGAACGGTCCGGTCAGGTTGGCACTGACGCCCGCCTTGAGCAGGCGCTCGATCATCGCCGGATTGCCGTTCTCGCACGCGATCGGCAGCGCGGTGATGCCATAGCGGTTGGCCGCCTTCGGGTCGGCGCCGGCGCGCAGGAGCCGGTCGGCCAGCGCGACATCGTCGTTGCGCACCGCCCACATCAGCGGCGTGGTGCCGTCGGGCTCGGCGGCGTTCGGGTTGGCCTTCTTCTGCAGCAGCGCGGTGACGGCCGCGCCGTTGCCGGCCTTGACCGCGTCGACGAGCCGCGTGTCGCGCGCGCCGGCCGCCGGCGTCTGCGCCGCCAGCACCACGCCCGCCAGCACGACGCCCGCGGACCGCACGAGGAATCGCCGGCGCATCACAGCGTCTCCAGCCGGCCGCTGCTGTCGCCGAGCGTCTCCTGACGCACGCCGGCCTTGTCGAGCATCGACAGCAGCAGGTTCGTCATCGGCGTGTGATCCGGGTAGCGCAGGTGACGCCCGCCCTTCATCCGGCCGGCGGCCCCGCCCACGACCAGGTTCGGCAGCGGGAAGTGGTCGTGCGCGTTGCTGTTGCTCATGTTGCTGCCGTAGAGCAGCACGCTGTTGTCGAGGAGGTTGCCGTCGCCGTCCGGCGTCGCCTTCAGCTTGGCCAGGAACTGCCCGAACATGTTGACGTTGAACGTCTGGATCAGGACGTTCTTGGCCATCTTCTCTGGCCGGTTCTGGTGGTGCGAGATCGCGTGGTGGCCGTCGGAGACGCCCACCTGCGTGTAGGTGCGGTTGCTGACCTCGCGGGACACCATGAACGTGATCACCCGGGAGATGTTGGCCTGGTAGGCCAGCACCATCAGGTCGTACATCAGCCGCACGTGCTCCTCGAAGTCGAACGGCACGCCGGCCGGCTTCTCGGGCAGCAGCAGCGCCTCGTCGCCCTGCACCTTCTCGGCCCGCTGGATCCGCCGCTCGATCTCGCGGATGTTCTCCAGGTACTGGTCCATCGTCTGCCGGTCCGAGGGGCCGAGGCTCAGCTGCAGGGCAGCGGCCTCCCGCGTGATCGCGTCGAGGATGCTGCGGTCCTCCTGGATTCGCGCCAGGCGGTCCTTGGCGCTGCCGCCCTGGCCGAACATCCGCTCGAACACCTTGCGCGGGTTGATCTCCATCGGCAGCGGCGTGGTCGGCGTGCGCCACGACAGCGTGTTCATGTAGATGCAGCCGTAGTCGCGGTCGCACGAGCCGATGAGGCCCGAGTGGTCCTCCGTTGCCAGCTCCATCGACGGCAGCGCCGTGTCCTGGCCGATCTGCCCGGCGGCGATCTGGTCGGCCGTGATGCCGGCGAAGGCGTCGACGCCCTGCGTGGCCTTCGGCCGCACGCCGCTCAGCCACGTCGTGGGGCTCAGCGAGTGCACGGCCGTCGTGTCGGCGGCGCGGTGGCCCAGGCCGCTCACGACGTTGAGGCGGTCGCGGAACGGCTCGAGCGGCTTGAGGATCGGCGTGAACTCGAACCCGGCGCCCTCGGCGGCCGGTGTCCACTTGTCCATGATGGCGCCGTGCGGCACGTAGACGAAGCCGAGGCGCGGCACGCCCCTGGCGGCCGTCTGCGCCAGCAGCGTCCGGGCGGGCACCATCGCGTCGAGCAGCGGCAGCGCGAGCGTGGCGCCAACGCCCTTCAGGAACGTCCGTCGCGGCAGATGGGTCTTGGTGATGAACATGACGAACCTCAGTGCGAAGCCAGCGCGGCCACCAGCGTGCCCGGCGCCTGCGCCTTCTTCATCTGGAACGGCGCGCTCCTGACGATGCCCAGGACCAGGGTCGAGAAGCGGTAGTTGGTGGCGGCCGCGTCGCGGACGATCGAGCGGACGAGCGGCATGTCGGGGGCCTCGACGCCTCGGCCCAGGCCGTAGGTCATCAGCTTCTCCGTCACGCCGCGGACGAACGTGTCCGGCCGCTTGAGCACCGCGTTGCGCAGCGCCACGGGGCCGTCGATCGGCGTGCCGTTGGCGAGCTGGCCGGCCGGGTTGATGGTGCCGCCCGGCTCCTTCGTGCGCCACTCGCCGATGCCGTCGAAGTTTTCGAGCGCGAAGCCCAGCGGGTCCATCACGCGGTGGCAGGCCGCGCAGGTCGGATTGCGCCGGTGCTGCTCGAGCCGCTCGCGCTGCGATTTCGGCTCGACGCCGGCCTCGTTCTCGGGCAGCGCCGGCACGTTGGGCGGCGGGGTCGGCGCAGGCACTCCCAGGAGGTTCTCGAGCACCCACTTACCCCGCAGCACCGGGGACGTCCGGTTCGGATACGACGTCACCGTCAGGATGCTGCCCTGGCCGAGCAGCCCGCGGCGCGCGTCGCTCGTCACCGGCACGCGGCGGAACTGGCTGCCGTAGACGTTCGGGATGCCGTAGTGGCGGGCCAGCCGCTCGTTGACGTACGTGTAGTTGGCGGTCAGCAGGTCCAGGACGCTGCGGTCCTCGCGCATGACGCTCTCGAAGAACAGCTCCGTCTCGGTACGGAAGGCCTGCCGCAGCTCGTTGTCGAAGTTGGGGAAGTCGCCCGGCGTCGGGATGTGCGTCCGCAGGTTGCGCAGCAGCAGCCACTGGCTGGCGAAGTTGTCGACGAGGGCGCGGGCCTTCGGGTCGGCCAGCATCCGCTTGACCTGCTGCTCGAGCACGGCCGGCTGGCGCAGCCGCCCGCGCGCGGCCAGGTCGAGCAGGGGCTGGTCCGGGATGCTGCTCCACAGGAAGAACGAGAGACGCGAGGCCAGCTCGAGGTCGGTGACCGGCGCGGTGCCGCCCGCGGGGGCCGCCTCGGTGCGGAACAGGAACTTCGGGCTCGCCAGGATCAGCCGCAGGCCGTGCTCGACGCCCGTGTCGAAGGTGCCCTTGCGGCGCCCCTCCTCGTAGAGCGCCATCACGGGCGCCATGTCGTCCGCCGTGACCGGACGGCGGTAGGCGCGCGTGGCGAGCGTGGTCAGGATGGACTTCGCGCACGCGGTCTCCGCGGACGGCTGCGCGGGGCGGCAGGCGAAGATGCGGCGGCGGCTCGGCGTGTCGCCAGGGCCGGTGGCCGCGAACGGCCCCGTCACGTTGACGTGGTCGATGAGCGGCAGGCCGTTCATGTCCTGCAGATCGTGGTTGCGCTCGTGCGGCTGCAGCGGCTCGTCCGATTCGGCTCCGTTGCGGCGGACGAAGGTGACGCCGACGTTGCGCGAACCAGCCTTCACCGCGACGCGCGTCTTCAGCCGCGCGTCGATCTGGTTGGCGGCCTCCGACATGTTGACGTCGGACGCCAGATTGTCCTTCTCGCCGCCGACGACCGCCGAGAACACGCGCTCGCCGTCGATCGAGATCTCCACCTCGTGCGCGAACTCCAGGCCGGTCATGTAGCCGACGATGTTGCGCAGCAGCACGACGCTGAACTCGTACTCGGCGTCCTGCGGGAAGGTGTGCTTGAACAGCAGGCCACCCCGCGTGCCGAGCGGCAGGCCCTCGACGTGCTCCTCCTGCGAGTCGTCGGGCGGAATGCGGTACGCCAGGCGGATCACGTCGGTGTCGGTGCCCACCGCCACGCTGCTGACCTTGCGCGCGGCGGCCAGGTACTGCTCGAGCAGGGAGGGCGACACGCGCAGCGCCCCCGCGATGTTGTCGAAGCCGTAGCTCTCGTCGTCGGCCGGCAGCAGGCTGGCGACGTCGACGTCGAGGTCGAGCAGGTCGCGGACGGCGTTGCCGTATTCGGTCCGGTTCAGCCGATGCACGGGCTTGAAGCCCGGGTCGGGGCTCGTCACCGCGGCGCGGTCGAGCACGCGTTCGACGGAGGCCGCAAACGTCTCGAGCGTTGCGTCATCGGGTCGGGGCATCCCGAGCGGCGGCATCAGGCCGCCGCGGACCTTCAGCACGGCCTTCTCCCACACCTCGGGGTGCGCCGCTGCGTCGGTGGGATTCAATCCCTCGAGCACCAGGCCGCCGCTCTTCGTCCGTGCGCTGTGGCAGGTGACGCAGTACTTCTGCGGCAGCGCGCTGTCGGGCAGCGCGACCGCGGCGACGGCCGGGGCCGCGGCCGACGGAACGGCCGGAGCTGCACGACGCGGCGGGGCCGACGGAGCGGGCCGCGCCGGTCCAGCCGCCTGCGCCGGCGCCCGATCAGCCTTGAGGCCACTCGACGCGCCGGCGGCGGCGAAGGCGAACAACAACGAAAGGAGCGCTGCGCGGCGCATCC
>CAWULT010000076.1:0-22348 GCA_963923455.1 uncultured bacterium | reverse complement strand
TGTTCGTCCGCGAGAACATGCTGGTCGCGCAGCCGTTCGATCCCGAGGCCGCGACCCTGAGCGGCGAGGCGAAGCCGGTGGCTGAGCAGGTGGAACTCGTGGGCTCGGCCGCGGCGTTCAGCGTGTCCGACACGGGCGTGCTCGTCTACCAGCCGACCGATCGAGGTTCCCAGCTGACGTGGGTGGACCGCGACGGCCGCCAGTTCGGCACGGTGGGGGAGCCGGCGGAGTACGGGGACATCGAGATCGCGCCCGACGGCCGCCGGGCGGTCGTCAGCATCCTGGATCCCGCCGTCAACACGCGCGATTTGTGGATGGTCGACCTCGAGCGAGGCGTCCGCACGCGGTTCACCTTCGACGCGGCCGACGACGTCGTCCCGGTCTGGTCCGCGGACGGCGCGCAGGTGCTGTTCGCGTCGAACCGGCGCGGACACTTCGACGTCTACGAGAAGGCCGCGGGCGGGGTGTCGATGGAGACCCTCGTGTATCAGGACGAGACCGAGAAGTACCCGACGAGCTGGGCGCCGGACGGACGGTCGGCGATGGTGTGGTCGTTCGATCCCGAGGGCGCGCGCCTGTCGGTGCTGCCGCTCGAGGGCGGCCGTCCCACGTCGTTCCTGGAGGGCTTTCCGAACGCCGGGCGCATCGCGCCAGACGGCCGCTGGGTGACCTACTACTCGGCGGAGTCGGGTCGGTCCGAGGTGTACGTGGTGCCGTTCCCGACGCCGTCGACGAAGTGGCAGGTGTCGATCACCGGCGGCAATCTGCCGCGCTGGCGCGCCGACGGCAGGGAGCTCTTCTACGCCGGCCGGGACAACCGCCTGATGGCCGTACCCGTCGCCGCCGCGGGCAGCCAGTTCGAGGTGGGGCCGGCGCGGGCGCTGTTCGAGGCCCGTCCGGTCGGCCCGCGATCTTTCTACGCCCCGGCGCCGGACGGGCAGCGGTTCCTGCTGAACACGCTGCGCAGCGGCAGCCAGTCGTTGACGCTGGTGCAGAACTGGCGGGCCGTGATCACGCCGTGACCGTCCAGCCGCCCGCGCCGGCCCGTCTCGCGGTCCATGACATGCTCGGGCGGCGCGTCGTGGAGATCGACGCGCCGGTGCTGACGATCGGCCGAGGCGCGGGGCAGGCGCTCCAGGTGCTCGGCGCCGAGGTGTCGCGCGAGCACGCGGACATCGTTCGCGCGCCGGACGGCTACCGCGTCCGGGATCGCGGGTCCCGGTATGGCACCTACGTGAACGGCACCAGGGTCACCGATCAGGTGCTCGCCCACGGCGACCGCATCGAGTGCGGGCGCACGGGGGCGGTGCTGATGTTCCTGCACGAGCCGCCGACGGCCGGCGTGGAGCCGGAAATGGCCGTGGGCGACCTCCGCCAGGTGGCGGCCCTGCTCGACGCGCTGCGCCAGATGGGCACCGACCGCGTGCTCGACGAAGTGCTCGTGCTGGTGCTCGACACCGCGATCCAGGCGACGGGTGCCGAGCGCGGCTTCATCATGCTGGCCGACGCGGCCGGGCGTCTCGAGATGCAGCTGGCGCGGGCGGCCGGCCGGGTGACCCTGCCGACGTCCGGGTTCGAGACCAGCCGGAAGATTCCGGAAGAGGTCTTCTCGACGGGGCGGATCACGGTGGTGGCCGACCTGCTCGAAGGCGAGATGGCGGCGGCGCACACCGGAACCATCGCGCTGGGTATCCGCCACGTCCTGTGCGCGCCCCTGCGGCTGGTCCGCTACGAGTCGACCGGGGGCGGGGAGCGGCCGCGGCCGAACATCGGCGTGCTGTACCTCGACGGCCGCGAGCGCGGGCGGCTGCTGTCGCCGGCGACGCGCGCCGCGCTCGAGGCGCTGGCGGCGCAGGCGGCGCTCGCGATCGAGAACGCGCGGCTGTACCAGCAGGGGATCGAGAAGGCTCGGGTCGACGAGGAACTGCGGACGGCGTCGCGCATCCAGCAGATGCTGCTGCCGCCCGGGCGCCGGGTGGGCGCGTTCTTCGAAGCGGTTGGGGCCTCGATTCCCAGCCGTGTGATCGGCGGCGACTTCTTCGACTATCAGGACGTCGCCGGTGGCCGTCTGGGGCTGGCGCTCGGCGACGTCACCGGCAAGGGCCCCCCGGCGGCGCTGCTGACGGCGCTCGCCCAGGGAGTGCTGGCGGCGCATGCGCTGACTGGCGGACCGCCCGCCGAGGCGATCGCGCTGGTCAACCGCGTGCTCGTCTCCCGGCAGCTCGAGTCGCGCTTCCTGACGCTCTTCCTGGGCGTGCTGGCGCCCGACGGCCGGTTGGCCTACTGCAATGCCGCCCAGAACCCGCCGCTGCTGTTCTCGCGTGGGGCGCCGGTCCGCCGGCTCGATGCCGGTGGAACGTTGCTCGGTGCCTTTGCGGAGTCGACCTACGAGCAGGCGGAGGTACGGCTCGAATGCGGCGACACGCTGGTCCTCTTCAGTGACGGCATCACCGAGGCGCTGAGCACGGCCGGCGAGGAATTCGGCGAAGACCGGGTCCGCGAGGTGGTGGCCGGTTGTCTCGACAGGGCCCCGGATGCCATTCTCGGTGGCCTGCTCGAGGCCGTCGGGCGGTTCTCGGCCGGCGCGAGCCAGCACGACGACCTGACCGCGGTCGTGCTGCGGTTCGAACCTCGGCCACGGGAGTGACCATGGGCAACGCAATTCCTGTCTCCGTCCTCTTCGGCGTGCTGCCGCTGGGCCCGCCCGTCGCGTGGTACGTCGTGCCGCGCGGCGGGCGATAGCGGCGGCGCGCTCCACTCACGATGTCGGCATCGACAGACGCCCTCGTCTTCGCCAGCGCGCGCGACCTCGCCGCGCGCCTGCGCGCCCGCACGATCTCGGCCCGCGAGGTGATGGCGGCGCACCTGGCCCAGATCGCGCGGGTCAATCCCGTGCTGAACGCCATCGTCGCGAAGCTCCCGGATGAGGCGTGTCTGGCGGCGGCGGACGCGGCAGATCACCGCGCGGCGGCCGGAGGGGACCTGCCCCCGCTCCACGGCCTGCCCATCGCGTTCAAGGACCTGCAGGAGGCGGTGGGGTTTCCGCTCACGCGCGGGTCGACGATCTTCCGTGACTTCGTTCCCGCGGCCGACTCGGTGCTCGTGGAGCGGCTGAAGCAGGCTGGCGCGATCCCGATCGGCAAGACGAACGTGCCGGAGTTCGGCATGGGCTCGCACACCTACAACGCCGTCTACGGGACCACGCGCAATCCCTACGACCCGACGAAGTCGGCCGGAGGGTCGAGCGGCGGCGCTGGCGCGGCGCTGGCGTCGGGCATGCTGCCGATCGCGGACGGGAGCGACCTGGGCGGATCGCTGCGCAATCCCGCGAACTTCAACAACATCGTCGCGCTGCGGCCGACCGTGGGCCTGGTGCCGCTCGCCCCGAACCCGTTCCCGTTTCTCGGCTTCGGGGTCAACGGGCCGATGGCGCGCTCGGTGTCGGACACCGCGTTCCTGCTGAGCGTGATGGCGGGGGACGACCCGCGTGATCCCGGATGCGACCAGTCCATGCCGTCGATCTTCGCGGGGCCGCTCGAGCGCGACTGGCGGGGCACCCGGGTCGCCTGGTGCCCAGACCTGGGCCGGCTGCCGCTCGATCCGCGGGTGAGGGCGGTGCTCGAGTCACGGCGCCGGACGTTCGAGGCCCTGGGCTGTCTCGTCGAGGATGCCGCGCCAGACCTGGCGGGCGCGGACCGCATCTTCCTGACGCTGCGTGCGTTCCGGACCGCCGCCACGTGGGGGCCGCTGCTCGACGCGCACCGCCGGCGGCTGAAGCCAGAGATGGTCGCCGAGATCGAGATGGGGCGGGCCTTGACGGCTGCCGACGTGTCGGGCGCGATGATGCGCCACGCCCAGCTGCTCGACCGCGTGCGCCGGTTCCAGCAGCAGTATCCGTTCTTCGTCTGCGCGGTGAACCAGGTGCCGCCCTTCGACGCGACGATCGACTGGCCGAAGGTCGTCGACGGCGTGCCCATGGGGCACTACATCGAGTGGATGCAGTCGGCCTACTGGGTGACGGCGACCTTCTGTCCCGCGCTTTCCGTGCCGGCAGGCTTCACGGAGGATGGGCTGCCCGTCGGTGTGCAGATCGTCGGGCGCCGCCGCGACGATCTGGGGGTTCTGCAGCTCGGGTTCGCGTTCGAGCGGGCCACGGGCGTCGGGGAGCGGCGGCCCGCCCTCGCGTCGTAGCGGACCGTCAGCGGGCCCGCTCGGCCTTGAGAGCGGCCCAGGCCTGCCGCGCCTCCTCCACCGACCCCTCGTCCTCGATCGTCGTGATGTCGCCGGGATCCCTGTCCTGCACGACGGCCTTGAGGACGCGGCGCATGATCTTGCCGCTGCGCGTCTTCGGCAGCAGGCCGACGAAGTTCAGCTCGCCGACGACGGCGACCGGCCCGAGCTCGTGGCGGACCGTCTCGAGCAGCGCCTGACGCAGGGCGTCCGACGGCGTGTGGCCGTGCTTGAGCACCACGAAGGCGGCGATGACCTCGCCGCGCGTCTCGTCGGGCCGGCCGATCACGCCGCACTCGGCGACGGCCGGGTGCGTGATGAACGCGCTCTCGACCTCGATCGTCCCGAGCCGGTGCGCCGCGATCTTGATGATCTCGTCCGCGCGGCCGCAGAACCAGTAGTAGCCGTCCTCGTCCACGTAGGCCGAGTCTCCCGAGTAGTACATCCCCGGGATCCGCTCCCAGTAGTCGCGCGCATACCGTTCCGGCTCGCCCCACAGGGTGGGCGTCATGCCGGGGAAGGGCCGGGTCAGCGCCATGATGCCCTTCTCGCGCGGCGCGCAGGGCTGGCCGTCGAGCGTGACCACGGCAGCCTGGATGCCGGGCAGCGGCACGCAGGAGGCGCCCGGCTTGATGGGCAGCATCGCGATGCCATAGGGGTTGCCGAACACCGGGCCCCCGGTCTCGGTCTGCCACATGTGGTCGATCACGGGGACGCGTCCCCGGAGCGCGGTGTTCTGCAGCCAGTCCCAGGCGTGCGGGTTCAGGACCTCGCCGGCGCAGACCACTCGCTCGAGGCGGGCGTGGTCGACATCGCCGAGCGTGCCCTCTCCGTAGCGCATCAGCAGCCGGACCGCGGTGGGTGAGGTGAAGATGCCGGTGACGCCGAACTCCTCGACCGCGGTCCGCCAGTGGGCGTCGGGACGCGGGTGGTCGAGGGCGCCTTCGAAGACGACGGTCGTCGCGCCGGCGAGCAGCGGCGCATAGACCATGTAGCTGTGGCCGACGATCCATCCGATGTCGGAGGTGGCCCACCAGACGTCGCCCGGCTTGAGACCGAAACACCAGCGTCCCATGCTGGCGATGTGGACCTGATAGCCTCCGTGCGTGTGGACGGCGAGCTTCGGCGTGGCGGTCGTGCCGGACGTCGCGAGGATGAAGGCCGGCTCGTTGGCCTCCATCGTCTCGTGCGCCGTCGAGTGCCCGGCGCCGTCGGCCAGGAACGTCTCCCAGTCGAGATCGCGGGTGTGCGTGGGCATGGGTGCGGCGCCGCGGCGGAGCACGACGACCCGTTCGACCGCGTGGTCGGGACGGCCGAGCGCCTCGTCGACGATCCCCTTGAGAGGGACGTCCTTGCCCTTGCGACAGGTGGCGTCGGCCGTGAACACGAGGCGCGAGCCGCTGGCGACGATCCGGTCGCCGAGCGCGCGCGCACCGAAGCCCGCGAAGACGACGGAGTGGATCGCACCGATCCGGACCGTGGCCAGCATGAGCACGACCGCCTCCGGGCAGGTCGGCATGTAGATCGTCAGCCGATCGCCCTTGCGGATGCCGCGCGCGCGCAGCGCGGCGCAGGCGCGCTGCACCTGATACAGGAGCTGCGCGTAGGTCAGCACCAGGCGCTGCCCGCGCTCGTCGAGGAACACGAGCGCTGCGTGTCCGCCCCAGCCGCGGGAGACGTGGTGATCGAGCGCGTTGTAGGCGAGGTTGGTCCGGGCGCCGACGAACCAGCGGAACGTCGGATAGGTCCATTCGAACACCCGGTCCCACGTCCGGAACCACGGGAGCGCGCTCGCGGCGCGGGCCCAGAATGCGTCGGGATCCTGCTGTGCGTCATCCAGCCAGCGCTGGACGACCGGCGTTACCACGGTCACGCGTGCATCCTCCGGTTCGGCGTCCGCGGGGATGATACACGTGGGCGGGGGACGCCGGGCGAATCGGCGGCCTCCGCCGGTGGATCGGCGGGGCATCCCGCATACAATTGAGCCCCATGCCCGCCACGTTTCCTGCCTTTCGCATCGTCAACGACAACGGCCGCATCAGCGGGTCGGTGGTCCCGGCGACGATCGACGAACTGTCCCCAGGCGAGGTCGTCATCAAGGCGGCGTATTCGAGCGTCAACTACAAGGACGCCCTCGCGGCGACCGGCGCCGGCAGGATCCTGCGGCGGTTTCCGCTGATCGGCGGCATCGACGTCGCGGGCACGGTGGAGTCGTCCGCGGATCCACGCGTCCGGGCCGGCGATGCCGTCATCGTGACCGGGTACGACCTCGGCGTGGCGCACGACGGCGGGTACGCCGGATACGTCCGCGTGCCGGCGGACTGGGTCGTCCCGATGCCGGACGGGATGTCCGCGTTCGAGGCGATGACCTATGGCACCGCCGGGTTCACGGCGGCCCTGGCGGTCCTGCGGCTCGAGCGGAACGGCATGCGGCCGGGGCAGGGCCCCGTGGTGGTCACGGGGGCGACGGGCGGTGTCGGCAGCGTGGCGGTGGCGATTCTCGGACGGCTGGGCTACGACGTGGCGGCGATCACCGGGAAGGACGACGCGCACGAGTACCTGCGCGGCCTCGGCGCTGCCACGATCGTGCCGCGCGCCGGGCTGGAGATGGGGACCAAGCCGCTCGAGAAGGCGCAGTGGGCCGGGGCGGTCGACGCCGTCGGCGGGGAGATGCTCGCCTGGCTGACCCGCACGACGAACTACTGGGGCAGCATCGCGAGCACGGGCCTCACGGGCGGCGTCGAACTGCACACGACCGTGATGCCGTTCATCCTGCGCGGGGTGAGTCTCATCGGCGTCGATTCGGTGATGTGTCCGCAGGAGGTGCGCCGGGAAGCGTGGCAGCGGCTCGCTGGTGACATGAAGCCGGTGGCGGCGCTGGCCGCGATTCCGCGCGAGATCGCGCTCGACGACCTCGCAGAGGCGTTCCGCACGCTGCTCGACGGCCGCGCTCGCGGCCGCTACGTCGTGCGGCTGTAGCGTTCACCTCAGGGTGTCACCCATCCGCGGCATTGACTACGGACGCGTAGTCTCATATGGTCCAGAACTGCCCGTTCAGGCGTAGATGATGATGGTCGGAATCACACGGAGCGTTCATCGCGCAGTTGCCGTCGCCGCGCTCGTCGCCCTGATTGCGGTCGGCGCGGCCAGGACGGGTGAGGCGCAGCGGTCGACGGTTCGCTGGGTGGGGACGTGGGCCACGGCGGCCATGTCCCGCGCCCCCCAGCCGCCGGCGGGCCGCGGCGGGCAGGCCGCGGCCGCGGTCAACTTCAACAACCAGACGGTCCGGCAGATCGTGCACGTCAGCGTGGGCGGCTCGCAGGTGCGTGTCGCCTTCAGCAACGTCTATGGCACCGCACCGTTGTCCATCGGTGCCGCGCACGTCGCGCTGCGCTCCACGGGCGCGTCGATCGTGCCGGCGTCGGGCCGGCCGCTCCTCTTCAACGGCAGCGCGAGCACGACCGTGCCCGCGGGCGCGACGCTGCTGAGTGATGCGGCCTCGCTGACCGTTCCCGATTTCGCGGACCTCGCCGTCGACCTGTTCCTGCCCGGAGACACGGGGACCGGGTCGTCGCCGCTGACCGTCCACAACACGGCGTTGCAGACCAACTACGTCTCGCAGCCCGGTAACCACGCCGGCAAGGCGGAGTTCCCGGTCGCGTCGACTTCCGCCGTGTGGTACTTCCTCGGGCGCGTCGACGTCGCGCCGGGCCGCCCCGCGCTGGGCGTCGTGACCTTCGGCGACTCGATTACCGACGGGACGGCCTCGACCCCGGACACGAACAACCGCTGGCCGGACCACCTGGCAAAGCGGCTGAAGGCGCGCGGTATCCGGGCGGGGGTCATGAACCTCGGCATCGCCGGCAACCGCCTGCTCACGGATGGGATCGGCACCAACGCGCTGGCGCGCTTCGACCGTGACGTGCTCGCGCAGTCCGGAGCCACCCACGTCGTCGTCCTCGAGGGCATCAACGACCTCGGCCTCGGCGCCCCGAACCCGCCGCCGGTCGCCGACCTCATCGCCGCCCACCGGCAGATCGTCGAACGGGCGCACGTGCGCGGCCTGCGCGTCATCGGTTCGACCATGCTGCCGTTCGAGGGCACCACGTTCGCCAACTACTGGTCCGCCGAGAACGACGCCAAGCGGCGGGCCTTCAACGAGTGGATCCGGACGAGCGGCACCTACGACGGCGTGATCGATTTCGACGCTGCGATCAAGGATCCCGCCGAACCGTCGAAGGTCAACGCGCGGTTCCGGGCGATGGACAACCTGCACCTCAACGACGTCGGGTACGCTGCGATGGCTGAGGCGGTCAACCTCGCGTTCTTCCCGGCGGCGAAGTAGGCCCATGCTGCGGACATCGGTGGTTGGGAGCCTTCCGAAGCCCACGTGGCTGGCGCAGCCGGCCTCGCTGCGCGCGCCGTGGCGGCTGAGCGGGGCCGAGTTGCGGGAAGCGCAGGACGATGCGGTCCGTCTCGCCCTGCTCGATCAGGAAGAGGCGGGACTCGACGTCGTCTGCGACGGCGAGATTCGTCGGCGGCACTACATCTGGGGGCTGCTGGCGGGGTTGACCAACATCGACACGGAGCAGCTCGCCCGGAAGCGGGCGCGCGGCGGCCGCTACACGGAGCTCACTGACGTGGCGCGGATCACCGGCCCCGTGGAGCACCCGCGTCCGGTGCTGATCGAGGCGTGCGAGTTTGCCCGGGCGCACACGACGCGCCCGCTGAAGGTCACCTTGCCCGGTCCGATGACCATTGCCGACAGTGTCAAGGACGAGTACTACGGCGAGGACGATCGGGCCCTCGCGATGCGGTTCGCGGCTATCCTGAACGCCGAGGCGCGCGCGCTCGTGGACGCCGGGGCCGACATCGTGCAGTTCGACGAGCCGTGCTTCAACATCTACCTCGACGAGGTGGGCGCCTGGGGCATCGAGGCGCTCGAGCGGTGCATCGAGGGGGTTCGCGCCACGACCGCGGTCCACATCTGCTACGGCTACGGGACACCCGTCGTCCTGGCCTGGAAGACGCAGAACACCGACTGGGGACACTACGGCGTCACCTTGCCGCTCCTGGCCAAGAGCCGGATCGATCAGGTGTCGGTGGAGTGTGCTGCCTCGGGGGTGGACGTCTCGGTGCTGGGGCAGTTGGCTGGCAAGGACGTGCTGCTGGGGGTGATCGACGTCGGCAGTGAGACCGTGGAGTCGCCCGAACTGGTCGCGGACCGGCTGCGGCGGGCGCTGCCCTACGTGCCGGCTGAACGGCTGCTGCCATGCACCGACTGCGGCCTGGTTCCGCGGTCGCGGGCGTCGGCGACGGGCAAGATGCGCGCGCTCGCCGAGGGCGCGGCGATCGTCAGGGAGGAGCTGCGAGCGGCCGCGCGGGTCTGAGGCGGCCTGGCGACTGTATCTGACTGAGCGCGAGTGAGTAGGAGGCGCCGATTTCTTGACAGTACACGTTTGATTCTGGTAGAAGCAGGCAGACTTCCGTCGTGTCGGAGGTCGCAGGATGACCTTCATCTGGTGGTCATGACCGCGCTTGGGAGCGTCTCAACCGCGCAGGGGTCGACCCGTCTCGCCGACGTTCTTGCGTGAGAGGACCGGCGGGCGTCACGAAGTTCACAGCAATCGATACATCACGAGTCGAGAGGAGAGCGGGCAGATGCGATACCGGTTCACAGGCGCAATGGTGGCAATGGCGGTGGCGGCAGGGGTCGCGCTGAGCGTCATGCCGACTGCTGGTCAGGCTCCGGCCGCTGGACGGGCTGGTGGGCAGGGGGCTGGCCGCGGCGCGGCGGCTGCGCCGGCGCAGGCCCGTCCCGCGGCGCGCCCGGCGACGATCGCCGGCCGCCCGAACCTGAACGGGATCTGGCAGGCCAACAACTCGAGCGCGTTCTGGAACCTCGAGGACCACTCGGCGTCGGCCACGCAGTTCTGGCAGCTCGGTGCGATCGGCGCGATTCCGGCCGGCCAGAGCATCGTCGTCGGCGGCACGATTCCCTACACCCCGGCGGCGCTGAAGAAGCGCGACGAAAACCGCGCCGGCTGGCCGAAGAGCGACCCGGAAGCCAAGTGCTACATGCCGGGCATTCCGCGCGCGACCTACATGCCCTATCCGTTCCAGATCGTCCAGGGACAGAAGGACATCCTGTTCGTGTACGAGTTCGCGAGCTCCAACCGCATCGTGCACATGAGCAACCACCAGGAGTCGCCGGTCGACAGCTGGATGGGCTGGTCGAACGGCCGCTGGGAGGGCAACACCCTCGTGATCGAGGTGACGGGCTTCAACGACGGCACCTGGTTCGATCGCGCCGGCAACCACCACACCGAACGCCTGAAGGTGACCGAGCGCTACACGCCGCAGGGTGACAACACGCTGCTCTACGAGGCGACGATGGAGGATCCTGGCACCTTCACCCGCCCGTGGACGGTCCGGCTGCCGTTGTACCGCCGCACCGAGACGAACGTCCAGCTGCTCGAGTTCAAGTGCGTCGAGTTCTCCGAGGAACTCCTCTACGGCGACCTGAAGAAGGGCGGCCAGACGGGTCTCGTGTGGGACCCGGCCACGCAGAAGTTCAAGTGAGCAAGCGCGCGCTGACGGCGGCCGGTCTGGCCGCCGTCGGGATGGGGCTCGGGCCGTGGTCCGGGCCCCTCAGCGCCCAGTCGCAGGCCATCGTGTCGCGACCGCCAACGAAGAGGTTCACGGCCCCGAAGACTCCGTGGGGCCATCCCGATCTGCAGGGCACGTGATCCCGCTGGACGGGCGGCCGTTCACCAGCGAACGCATCCGGGGATATCTGGGCGAGGCCCGGGCGCGCTGGGAAGGCGACACGCTCGTCGTGGAGGCGAAGCACTTCAGCGACAAGGCCAACTGCCGCAGGTCGGCCGAGACGCTGCGCATCGTCGAGCGGTTCACGCGGACGGTGGAGGGCCTTCGCTATTCGGTCACGATCGACGATCCGAAGACGTGCAGCCGGTCGTGGACGGCGGCGCTCAACCTCGCGCCGGCGGTGGACGTGTTCGAGTACGGGTGTCATGAAGGCAACGACGCAATGCGGAACATGCTGAGCGGGGCCCGAAAGGCCGAGCAGGCAGCTGCGAAGTAGGCAGCGACGTCGATTCCGGGAAGGTCGAGACAGATCGAATGAGGAGCAGGTTGTTGACGGTCGCGGGCCTGGCGATGGCTCTCGGCTTGATCACGGCCGCGCCGGGAGCGGCCCAGGGGCCGACGCCTCCGAAGGCCCCGGCAACGGTGCAGCGGACGCCGTGGGGCGACCCTGACATCCAGGGTGTGTGGAGTTTCGATTCCGAGGCGGGCGTGCCGTTCGAGCGGCCGCAGGCACTGGGGACGAAGGCGGCGGTGGCTGAGTCCGAACTGGAGGAGTTCCTCGAGGAGCGCGAGGCGGAACGGGCCGAGCGCGCCCCAACCCTGGGCGGCATCACGGGCGCCGGACCGACCCACTGGTTCGAGGACTGGGGCCAGAAGTCGAATCGGACGTCGCTCGTGATCGACCCGGCCGACGGGCGTGTCCCGGCCCTGACGCCCGAAGCGCAGGCGCGCCAGCGGGCGGGCGGTCAGGGCGGAGGCGGGACGTTCGGCAACGGGCCGTTCAACAGTTTCTCCGACTTCACGAACTGGGATCGGTGCATCACGCGGGGCAAGCCGAACGTGATGTTCCCGACGATCTACAACAACAACACCCGGATCACGCAGGGGCCGGGCTACGTCGCGATCACGTACGAGATGATCCACGAGACCGACATCGTGCCGGTGGACGGCCGGGCGCACCTGCCAGAGAACCTGCGGCAGTGGCTCGGCAACGCGCGGGGCCACTGGGAGGGGGACACGCTGGTCATCGAGACCACGAACTTCACCGACCGGACGAACTACCGGGGGGCGACGAGCACGCTGAAGGTCATCGAGCGGTACACGCCCGTGCCCGGCAAGGGGCTCCGGTACGAGATGACCGTCGACGACCCGAAGACGTTCACGAGGAAGTGGACGGCGGCGCTGAACCTGACGCCGTCGGTGGACATGTTCGAGTACGCCTGCCACGAGGGGAACTACGCCATCAAGAACGTCTTGAGCGGCGCCCGAGCGGCGGAAAAGGCCCAGGGCGCCGCTAGATAGGCCCCCTGATCGGGTGAAAGCGGGATAGAGACAATTGTGCTCTAATAGTGATATTGGGGTATTTGGTAGGAGATGAATCCGATGCGAACCAGACTCTTTAGCGTTGTGGCGGGTGTCGCTCTCGCCGTCTCGGCCGCAGCCGTGCCGGCGATCGCGCATCACTCGTTTGCGGCGGAGTTCGATGCCAAGAAGCCGGTGAAGCTTCGCGGCACGGTGACGAAGATGGAGTGGATCAACCCGCACTCCTGGATCCACATCGACGTGAAGACGCCGGATGGCAAGGTCGAGAAGTGGATGGTCGAGGGCGGCGCGCCGAACGCCCTGCTTCGCCGCGGCTGGAACCGCAACTCGCTCCTGCCTGGCACGGAGATCCTCGTCGAGGGCTTCCAGGCCAAGGACGGTGCGCTGCGCGCCAACGGCCGTGACATCACGTTCCCGGACGGCAAGAAGCTGTTCGTCGGCTCCTCGGGTATCGGTGCTCCGGACGAGCGCTCGGACGACAAGCCGCTGAAGTAGCTTCCTCCCATCGGAGGTCGTCTCCAGCTGTCGTTGGACCCTGACGCCCCAGCCCTCAGACACATAGTCTGGGCTGGGGCGTTCGTATTTGGGGTGCCAGTTCGCGTTCGGGGTACCCAGTCGAGGAGTCGATGGCGATGTCTGCAATGAAGTCACACATGTGGCTGTGTGTGTGTGCGGCCGTGGTCGGGCTGCTGGCCGGCCCGCTGGCTCCCGCGGCGTCGGCCCAGGGCGCGGCCGAACTGGTGGGCACGTGGGCCCTCGACGAGGCCAGAAGCGATCCGGGGGCCATGCCGGCCGGCCGCGGCGGTTTCGGCGGTGGGCGCGGCGGAGCGCTGCCGCCGGGACAGATGCTGGTCACGCAGAGCGGCCAGGAACTCACGGTACAGCGGGGCAATCAGGCGTTCACCTACGCCCTGGACGGCAGCGAGCGGCCGGGCCCTCCGGGCGGCGAAACCAAGAGCACGCTGGCGGTCGAAGGCGGGAAGGTCGTCGTCACCTGGAAGCGCGAGTACTTCGCCGGGGCGCAGGCCGGCTACGTGACCAACACCGGCCGCGACGTGTACACGAGGAGCGGAACGACCCTGACCGTCGAGCGCACGACCACCACCCCAAAGGGCTCGACGACCGTCAAGGCGGTCTACAACAAGGTCTCCTGACCGTGCTCGCCGGGCGTCCCGCCTTTGTCGGGGCGCCCACCCGTGGCGCGAACGCCCGGCTCGCTGGTATCCTCCCGCGGTGCCCGAATCTTCCCGCCCCACTCCCGTGAAAGCCGCCGCCGTCGTCGCCGTCCACGGGCGGCCGTTGCACCTTGGGACCGACTGACGTCCGGCGGGGAGCGACGTGGACCGCCCTGACCGCGGCGGTGGTGCTGTTGCTCGCGGGGGGCAGCGCCTGGTGGTGGCTGCACGGACGTGGGCCGGTCGTACCGCGACCGGGCAGCGCGGCGTACGAAGAGATGGCCCGCGCGTTCTACCACGGGCTTGCAGCGCTCGAGGTGGGGCTGCTCGACGACGCGCGGGACCAATTCACGCGCGCGACGGCTACCGTGCCAGGGGAGCCGGCGGGCTGGGCCAATCTGGGTCTGACGCAGCTGCGGCTCGGAGAGGTGGAGGCTGCCGCCGAGCCTGTGGGACGGGCTCTGGCGCTGGCGCCGGACGACGGCGACCTGGTGCTGCTGGCGGCACGCATGGAGAGCGCACGCGGGCGGGTCGACGAGAGCCTCGTCCACCTGCGGCGTGCTGTGTCGCTCGACACGGAGGGGCTGCGCGCGCGGTTTGCGCTGGCGGAGGAGCTGGAGCGAGCCGGCCAGGCGGGCGCGGACGACGAGGCCCAGCGGCTGCTCGAGGAACTGCGCGCCCGGTCTCCACGCAACCTGGCCGTGCTGCTCGAGCGGACGCGGCTGGCGGGCAAGCGAGGAGACGTCGCGCGGTTGCGCGAGTCGGTGTCGTCGATCGCGGCGCTCGCCGCTGGATGGCCCGAGCCGGCACTCGAGCAGCTGCGCGGGCTGGAGCGCGCGGCCGCGGCCGGCATCCTGCCGGACGCGAGCCGGTCCACGGTGCTGCTGCGCAACGTGCTCGCGCGCGTGCCCGCGTTCACCGAGAGCCTCGGACAGGTCCGAACGCCATCCGAACTCATCGCCGAGCCGCTGCCCACGTTCCTCGTGATGGCGCCGGTCAGCGCGGCGCCGGACCCGGCCGACGAAGGCCTCTCGTATGCCCGTGACGTGATCGATCCAGCCGCGCGCGGGACGGCGCTGCTCGCGCTGTCGGCCGATGGGCGAGCCGCGCCAGCGGTGCTGGTGGCCGATGGTGCCCAGGTGCGGCGGGTCGGGGAGACCGGACCGGCTGTTCCGCTTCCGGCGCCGGCAGGGACGGCATTCCGCGCGACCGCCGCGATGCTGGCGGCCCTCGACTGGGACCATGACTTCATCACCGACCTCGCGGTGGCGGGCCCCGCAGGCGTGCGGATCTACCGTCAGGGTCCCGGCGGCGTGCTGGCCGACGCCACACCGAAGACGGTGGACGGGCCGCCGCTGACGTGCGCCTGCACCGGCGCCTGGGCGGCCGATCTCGAGATGGACGGCGACGTCGATCTGGTGCTCGGCGTCGAGGACGGCGGCACCCTCGTGGCCCGGAACAACGGGGACGGGACCTGGCGGGTGCTGCAGACGTTCACCGCGGTGCACCAGGCGGCGGCGTTCGTCTGGGTCGACCTCGACCGGGATCTGGACCCCGACGCGGCGTTTCTCGACGGCCGCGGACGCCTGGTCGTGTACTTGAACCGGCAGGCGGGGCAGTTCGCCCCCCTCGACGTGCCATCCGGCCCGCGGCCGCTGCTGGGCCTGGGCGCGGCCGATCTCGACGCCGACGGCACGTTCGACCTGGTCACCATCGACGACGCCGGCGCGATCCGGCGGCTGTCGAGGGCAGACGGCGGATGGCGCCAGGATGACGTGACTGCCTGGGCCGGGTTCGCGGGCCAGGGCGCGGCCGCGGGGAGCTACCGGCTGCTGACCGAGGACCTCGACAACAACGGCGCGCTCGACGTCGTGGCCTCGGGCCCCGCCGGCACCCGGATCTGGCTCGCGGACGCCCGCTTCGACGTGCAGCTGCTGGCGGGAGCGGTGGATGCCGAGGTGTTCGCGGCCGCGGACGTCAACGGCGACGGAGTGCTGGACCTGCTCGGGCTGGCCGGAGGCGTGCCGGTGCGGGCCTTGGGGCGGGGCACGCGCGGGTATCACTGGAAGTCGTTCTCGACGCGAGGCCAGCAGAACGCGGGCGACCAGCGGATCAATGCGTTCGGCGCTGGCGGGCAGCTCGAGGTGCGGGCAGGCCTGCTCTGGCAGCGGCAGGCGGTGACCGGCCGCCCCGTCCATGTCGGCCTCGGATCGCGGTCGGCCATCGACGTGGCGCGGATCGTCTGGCCCAACGGCGTGCCGCAGGCGGAGTTCGGCGTCGCGGTCGACGGCGTTTTCGCGGCGGAGCAGCGGTTGAAGGGATCCTGCCCGTGGGTGTTCGCCGACGACGGGCAGGCCATGACCTTCGTGACCGACTTCCTCTGGCGGTCGCCGCTGGGACTCCGGATCAACGCGCAGGACACGGCCGGTGTGGTCCAGACCGAGGACTGGGTCAAGATCCGCGGCGATCAGCTCGTGCCGCGCGACGGAACCTATGACCTGCGCATCACGGCGGAGCTGTGGGAGACGCATTTCTTCGATCACGTGTCGCTGCAGGTGATCGACCATCCCCTGGGGACCGAGGTGTTCGTCGACGAGCGCTTCTCGGCGGCCCGGCCCCAGGCAGGTACCATCCGCGCGTTTTCGCCGCCCGTGCCCGTGACCCGCGCCGAGGACGAGCGCGGGAACGACGTCACGGCACTCGTGGCCGCCCGTGATGGCCGGTACCTGGCGAGCTTCCCGAAGGGGGCCTACCAGGGCATCGCGCCCGAGCACTACGTCGACGTCACGCTGCCCGCGAGGCGTCCGGGCGCGGGCGCGCCGACGCTGGTCGCATTGGGATGGGTGTATCCGACCGACAGCAGCATCAACATGGCCATCGGGCAGGGGGCGTCCGTGCGCCCGTCGGGTGTGGTGCTCGAGGCTCTCGGGGCCGACGGCCGCTGGCGCGTCGTGGACCCCGACGTCGGTTTCCCGGCCGGCAAGAACAAGACGATGCTGATCGACCTCTCGGGTGCGGGTGAGGCCACGCGCGTCCGCCTCCGGACGAACCTCGAGGTGTACTGGGACTGGCTGGCCGTGGCCACCCCGGCCGAGGTCGGCGTCCGGGCGGCTCATCTGCCGCTCGCATCGGCCGACCTGCGGTTCCGCGGATTCTCGGTGACGACGTCTCCTCGCGGAGAGGCGCCGGAAACGCCCGTGTACGACCGGCTTGCCAACACGACGCCGCGCTGGCGGGACCTGGAGGGGTATTACACGCGGTTCGGTGATGTCCGCGAACTGCTGGCGTCGGTCGACGACCGCTACGTGATCATGAACGCCGGTGACGAGATGCGGCTGCGGTTCACGGCGGCGGCCGAACCGCCCGCAGGGTGGCGGCGGGATTTCGTCCTCGTCGGCGACGGCTGGGAAAAGGACGGGGACTACAACACGAGCTTCTCGCAGACTGTACTGCCCCTGCCGTCACACGCCAGGCCCGCCTACGGGTCGTCCGCGGCGGATGACACCCTGGAGGCCGATCCCGTCTACCGCCGTCACGCTTCGGACTGGGAGCGTTTCCACACCCGCTACGTCGGCTCCTCCCGCTTCGTCGCGGGCCTCCGGCCGGGGCGTGGACCGGCGCGTGCCAGATAACGCAAACGCATTAGTGCCTGCCGCCGACGGGGACAGGTAACGTATGGCGGCGGTATGACCCAGTCAACTCGTCAGCGTGTGGCCCAGGCGGTGTGGACCGCGCTCCTGGTTGCGTCCCTGGCCGCGGTCTGGACGCTGAACCGGCGCACGGTCGGGCTCACGGCGGGCACACCCGTGGCGACGGCGAGCCGCTATGGCTTTCAGTTGCGCGAGGTCGCCAAAGCCTCCGGCATCGACTTCGTGCACCAGGCGCCGACGTTCGATCGGCAGCTCGAGCACATCATGCCGCAGGTGGCGTCGACCGGCGCGTCGGTCGCCGTCGCCGACTTCGACCGCGACGGCTGGCAGGACTTCTACGTCACCAACAGCGGCGAGGGCAGCCGGAATCGCCTGTACCGGAACCAGGGAGACGGCACGTTCACCGACGTGGCCGCCGAGGTGGGGGTGGCCGACGTCAACCGGCCCGGTACCGGTGTGTCGATGGGCGCCGTGTGGGGCGACTACGACAACGACGGGTTCGAAGACCTCTTCCTGTTCAAGTACGGCCGTCCGGAGCTGTTCCGCAACGAGGGCGGCCGGCGCTTCGTGCCGGCAGGGGAGCAGGCGGGGCTGCCGGCCTGGGTGAACGCGAACGCCGCGACCTGGCTCGACTTCGACCGGGACGGCCTGCTCGACCTGTTCCTGGCCGGGTACTGGGACGAGCGGATCGACCTCTGGCGCCTGACGACGACGCGGATCATGCCGGAGAGCTTCGAGTACGCCAACAACGGCGGCCGCAAGTACCTGCTGCGCAACCGCGGTGACGGGACCTTCGCCGATGTGACGACGGCGATGGGCATCACGAGCCGCCGCTGGACGCTGGCGGTGGGCACGGCGGACCTGTCCGGGTCCGGCTACCCGGACCTGTTCCTGTCGAACGACTACGGCGTGTCGGAGCTGTTCGTGAACCAGGCGGGGCGGGGCTTCCTCGACGTCGCGCAGGACGCAGGGGTCGGCCGGACGCCGAAGAGCGGCATGAACGCGTCGTTCGGTGACGTCTTCAACGACGGCCGCCTGGCGATCTACAAAACGAACATCTCCGAGCCCGGCGTACTCGTCCAGGGCAACGACCTGTGGGTGCCGAAGGCAGGGCCGGCCGGACGCATGGAGTTCGACAACCTCGCCGCGAGCCTGGGGATCGATCTGGGCGGGTGGAGCTGGGGCGCGCAGTTCGGTGACCTGAACAACGACGGCAACCTCGACCTCTACCTGCTCAACGGCTACGTCTCGGCGGGGGAGCGGAGCAGCTACTGGTACGACTTCTCGGTGATTGCGGTGGGCCACAGCACGATCATCGGCGACGCGCGAAACTGGCCCGCCATGAAGGGCCGCAGTCTCTCGGGGTACCAGCGCAAGCGCCTCTGGCTCAACGACGGCGCGGGCCGCTTCACCGACGTCGCGCAGGTCGTGGGTGTCAGCGACTCCAACGACGGCCGCGCCGTGGCGTTCGCCGACTTCGGCAATCGCGGCGCGCTCGACGTGGTGGTGGCCAACCAGCGTGGGCCGCTGCTGCTGTACCGGAACGACGTGCAGCCGGGTCGCCACTGGATCGCGTTCGACCTCGAGGGGACGGTGAGCAACCGGAGCGCGATTGGCGCCCGGATCGAGGTGCACTGGGCCGGGAAGGTCCAGGCGCAGGAAGTCGCGGCCGCCAGCGGCTTCAGTGCGCAGAACTCGCGCCGCATCCACGTCGGCCTCGGCTCGGCGGGCCAGGTGGACCGCGTCGTCGTGCGATGGCCGTCCGGGACGCGCCAGGAGATCGTCGGCCCGGCCGTCGACCGGGTGCATGCGCTGAAGGAGCCCCATGGCAACTGAACACGTGTCCGCCCCGGGCGGGACGGACGTCGCGAAGACGCCGCGGATGACCCTCGCCGGACGGCGTCTGTTCGGGATCGACAATCGCTTCCTGCCGCCACTGCTGATCACGTCGATCCTGCTGACGGCGCACCTGTCGTTCGGCATTCTCGAGGGCTGGGAGAAGACGGGGCTCGCCATCGCGACCGCGATCGGCACCGAGATCGTGCTGGGCTACCTGACGTACGGGCGGATTCCGCATCCGGCCAGCGCGTACATCAGCGGCATCAGCTGCGGCATCCTGCTGCGCTCGCCGTTCCTGTGGCCCTACGTCCTCTGTGCGTTCATCTCCATCCTGACGAAGTACGTGTTGCGGATTAACGGGCGCCACATCTGGAACCCGTCGAACTTCGGCGTGAGCGCGGTGCTGTTCCTGGCCCCGCAGACGGCCTCGCTGCTGAGCATCCAGTGGGGCAACGTGGTGGCGCCCATGGTGGTCATCTGGACCCTGGGGTCGGTGATCGTCTGGCGCGCCGGCCGGTTCCACCAGTCGGCCACCTACGTGGCGTCGTTCCTGGCGTTCTCCTGGGTGCGGGCGGCGGTCACGGGCACGCCGTGGCTGGCGAGCGTGGCGCCGCTGACGGGCCCGATGTACCAGCTCTACGTCTTCTTCATGATCACCGACCCGAAGACCTCGGTGCGGTCGAAGTGGGGCCAGGCGGCGACGGTATTCGTCGTGGCGCTCGTCGAGATGGTGCTGCGCCTGAACGAAGTCGTCTACGCGCCGTTCTACGCGCTCTTCTTCGTCGGGCCCGCTGCGCTGTTCCTCGAGGCCCTGCTCGACGCCCGCCGGCAGGCACCCAGCGCGGCGCCCAGACCCGCCACGGCGTAGACCAGCACGGCACCGATCCGGCGGGTCGAGCGCGACCCCGGCACGGAGGCCCGTGCCATCCGCGCGCAGGCATTTCCATCGATAATGCGCGCAGAGGGGGCCGCGCTCGCGTGTCGTCAGGCACGACGCCGGCGTCTTGGCGCGTCGATGGGGCGCCTGGAGTGCGATGACCGAGGTGCCGGAAGCGTTACTGGGCCGAGGACGTGTCGGAACTGCTGACACGGCTCGAGACGGGGCCCGTCGGGGTGTCCGCGGCCGAAGCCGCGACGCGCCTCGAGGTCTTCGGGCGCAACGAGCTGCGGGAACACACGCACGTCTCGTGGCCGGGCGTGCTGTGGAATCAGGTCCGGAGCCCGTTGCTGCTCCTGCTGGTGTTCGCAGCCCTGGCCTCGGCCGTGTCCGGCGAGTGGGTCGACGCCGGCATCGTCCTGGTGATCGTGCTCGTGACCGTCGGCATCGGGTTCTCGCGCGAGTACACGGCGCAGCGCGCGGTGGCGGCGCTGAGGGCCCGCCTGACGGTGACGACGACCGTCGTCCGCGGCGGGCATCCCATCACGGTGCCGGTGCAGGCGGTCGTGCCCGGAGACGTCGTGCTGCTGTCCGCCGGGGCCCTCGTGCCCGCCGACGCCGTCGTCCTGGAGGCGTCCGACTTCTTCGTCAGCGAGGCCGTCCTGACCGGCGAGAGCTTTCCGGTGCAGAAGGCCCCCGGGGCCGTGCCGGCTTCCGCGGAACTGGCCGAACGCGTCAATTGCGTCTTCCTGGGGACGAACGTCCGCAGCGGCAGCGCGCGGTGCGTCGTGGTGGCCACCGGCCAGCGCACCGCGTTCGGCGGCATCGCCCACCGATTGAGCCTGCGCCCGCCCGAGACCGCCTTCGACCGGGGCGTGCGGCGCTTCGGCTACCTGCTCACCAGCGCGATGCTCGTGATGGTCCTGCTGGTGTTCGTGGCCCACGTGTTCCGGGGGCGCCCCCCGGTCGAGACGCTGCTGTTCGCCGTTGCGCTCGCGGTGGGGTTGAGTCTGGAACTCCTGCCAGCCATCCTGAGCGTGAACCTCGCGCGCGGAGCCCAGGCCATGGCCCGCCGGGGGGTGCTCGTGCGCCACCTCAACGCCATCGAGAACCTCGGGTCGATGGACGTGTTGTGCACCGACAAGACGGGTACGCTGACCGAGGGGGTGATCGAGCTGGGAGGGGCATACGACGGCGCCGGTGAGCCGTCGCCGGCCGTCCTCGACCTGGCGGCCTGCAACGCCACGCTCGAGACCGGGGTCAGCAGCCCGTTGGACGACGCGCTCGTGCGTGCGCGTCCCCTCGACGCCGACTCGCTGCAGAAGCTTGCGGAGATCCCGTTCGACTTCGTGCGCAAGCGTGTGACCGTCGTGGTGGCCGACGGCGGGCAGGCGCGGTTGATCACCAAGGGAGCGTTCCTGCAGGTGCTCGAGATCTGTTCCGCCGCAGCCGACGGGACGGCGCTGGACGAGGGCACGCGCGCACGCCTGCGCGAGCGGTACGAAGGGTGGACGGCCGAGGGAATCCGGGTCGTCGCCGTGGCCACGGCCGTGGTGCCGCGGCAGGCCGCCTACGGGCGAGGGGACGAGCGGGACCTGCGGTTCGCCGGGTTCCTCACCTTTCTCGACCGTCCGAAGGCGGGCGTCGCGGAGGCGATCGTCGAGCTGGCGTCGCTGGGTGTGCGCGTGAAGCTGATCACGGGTGACAGCCGTCTCGTCGCCGAGCGCGTGGCGCGGCAGGTCGGCCTGCACGCCGAACACGTGTTGACCGGGCGTGAGCTCGACGAACTGCACGGCGAGGCGCTCTGGCACGCCGCGGAGCGGACGGACATCTTCGTCGAAGTGGACCCGAATCAGAAGGAGCGGATCATCCTGTCGCTGCAGAAGATGGGGTGGGTGGTCGGCTTTCTCGGCGACGGGGTCAACGACGCGCCGGCCATGCACGCGGCCGACACCAGCCTGTCGGTCGAGCAGGCGGTGGACGTGGCGAAGGAGGCCGCCGACTTCGTGCTGCTCGAGCGGGGGCTCGACGTGATCCGACGGGGCATCGAGGAGGGCCGGCGGACGTTCGCCAACACGCTGAAGTACGTGCTGATCACCACCAGCGCGAACCTCGGAAACATGGTCAGCATGGCGGCAGCCTCGCTGGTACTGCCGTTCCTGCCGCTGACCGCCGGCCAGATTCTGCTGAACAACTTCCTGTCGGACGTGCCGGCGGTCGGCATCGCCGGGGACAGCGTGGATCCGGAGCTCGTCGACCGCCCGCGCCGCTGGGACATCGGCTTCATCGGGCGGCACATGATGACGTTCGGTCTGATCAGCTCGGCGTTCGACGTCCTGACGTTCTACGCGCTGCTGACGTGGTTCGCGGCGCCGCCCGACGAGTTCCGGACGGGATGGTTCGTCGAGTCGCTGCTGACGGAGGTG
>CAWULT010000075.1:0-23313 GCA_963923455.1 uncultured bacterium | reverse complement strand
CCGTAGCCCTTGGCGTTGTTGAACCACTTGACCTTGCCTGTGATACGCATCGTTCTTCTTTCCTACTTGCTACGCGGTGCGCCGGGTTCCGGCGATTCCGCTGGATCGCGTGCCGTCCGATGCCCGCGGTGAGCGTCGGCGCACAAAAAAAGACCGCGAGTGCTGACGCGGCCTCGACTACACGCCTCGGGACCACCCCTTGACGTGGCCCTATCCTACGAGCCTTCCTTTCAGACTGTCAAGGACTCCACCCGAAAAACTGTCCAAAAATCGACATTGTGCGGGGTCTTGCGCGCGAATTCCTGCCGGACCCGTATAGGTGCAGACGGCCCTTCTCACGGAGGTCAGAATCGTTCCATGCCCAGAGCACTCATCAGCGTGTCCGACAAGACCGGCCTGGTCGACTTCGCGCGGGGCCTCGCGGCCCGTGGCGTGGAACTCGTGTCGACCGGCGGCACCGCGAAGGCGCTGCAGGCCGCAGGCCTCGCCGTCCTGAACATCTCCGACGTCACCGGGTTCCCCGAGATGATGGACGGTCGCGTCAAGACGCTCCATCCCCTCGTCCACGGCGGCATCCTCGCGCGCCGGTCGGACCCCGGACACATGGCTGCCGCCGCGGCCCACGGCATCACGATGATCGACCTGGTGGTCGTGAACCTCTATCCGTTCGTCGCCGCGGCCGCCCGGCCCGACACGCCGTTCGAGGGGTTGATCGAGGAGATCGACATCGGTGGGCCGAGCCTCGTGCGGGGCGCGGCGAAGAACTTCCAGGACGTCCTCGTCGTGGTGGCGCCGGCCGACTACGCGGAAGTGCTCCGGCAGCTCGACCAGCCCGGTGGCCCGTCGATGGCCTTCCGGTTCGACCTGGCCCGCAAGGCGTTCGCCCACACCGGTGCCTATGACACCGCGATCGCCTCGACGCTGGCGACCGTGACGGCAGGGACGGGGGGCTTCGTCCGGGGCGCCGCGCCGCTCGCGCCGGACGCGCTGACGCTCGGCCTGCGCAAGGTGCGGGATCTGCGATACGGCGAGAATCCACACCAGGCCGCGGCGTGGTACGCGGAGGAGCCGGCGGCGGGCCTGGGTGCGGCGGAGATCCTGCAGGGCAAGGAGCTGTCGTACACGAACCTGCTCGACCTGGACGCCGCTGCGCGCATCGTGCTCGAGTTCAGCGAGCCAGCGGCGGCCGTCATCAAGCACACGAACCCCTGCGGCGCGTCGACGGGGGCCAGCGCAGCGGACGCCTACGTGCGGGCGCGGGAGGCCGACTCCCTGGCCGCGTTCGGGGGCATCGTCGGCCTGAACCGCGCGATCGACGTCGACGCCGCCCGTGCGATCGTGTCGACCTTCATCGAGGCGGTGATCGCTCCAGGCGTGAGCGACGAGGCCCGCGCGATCCTTGCGGGCAAGCCCAACATGCGCGTCGTGGTCGCGGATTTCTCGCGCCTGGCTGCGGGGCCTGGCCGCGACGTCCGGTCGATTCTCGGTGCGGTGCTGGTGCAGACGCGCGACCGTGTCGTGGAGGCGGCGGCGCCGTGGCCGGTCGAGGACCTCCGCGTCGTCACGAGGCGCCACCCGACCGCCGACGAGTGGCGGGCGCTGCGCTTCGCCTGGCGCGTCTGCGCGCACGTGAAGTCGAACACCGTGATCTTCACCACCGCCGACCGGACCTTGGCGATTGGGGCAGGGCAGATGAGTCGCGTCGACGCCGTCCAGGTTGCGCGGATGAAGGCGGCAGCAGGCGGCCCTGACGCGTTGACCGGGTCGGTGGCGGCCTCCGACGCCTTCTTCCCGTTCCGTGACGGCCTCGACGCGGTGGCGGCGGCCGGCGCCACCGCCGTGGTGCAGCCGGGTGGATCGGTCAACGACGAGAAGGTGATCGCGGCGGCCGACGAGCACGGGCTGGCGATGGTCTTCGCGGGGCGCCGGCACTTTCGTCACTGAGTCCCGCGCGAGGTGGCGCCGCCCGGCCGGCGCCGTCGCCCTCCTCGTCGGGCGTCGGGCCGCAGTGCGGGGCGCTCGTGGTAGATTCCGCCCATGCACAGAACTCTGGCCGGTGCGGCCCTCGTGTTCGTCGTCGCGCTCTGCGCCGCGTGGCCCGTCTCCGGGCAGGGCCCCGGCACGCAGGCCCCGGTCTTCGCGAGCGGCGGCCAGTTGCAGCGTCCGCGCGACTACCGGGAGTGGGTCTTCCTGTCGAGCGGGCTCGGCATGACCTACGGCCCCGCCCGGCCGGCCAGCGATCAACCACCGCTCTTCGACAACGTGTTCGTCACCCGCGAGGCGTACGCCGCGTTCCTGCGATCCGGTCGCTGGCCCGAGCGGACGATGTTCGTGCTGGAGATCCGGCGCGCCGAGGCGAACGTGTCGATCAACAACGGCGGCCGCACGCAGGGGGCCGTCGCCGCGCTGGAGGCCTCGGTGAAGGACACCGCTCGCTTCCCCCAGGGCGGCTGGGGGTACTTCGACTTCGGGGGCCGCAGCGGGCTCGTCGACGCGGCCGCGCCCCTGCCGGCGACCGCGTCGTGCTACTCGTGCCACGCGAACAACACCGCGGTCGAGAACACGTTCGTCCAGTTCTACCCGACGCTCTTCGAGGTGGCACAGGCGCACGGCACCGTGAAGTCCACCTACGATCCCGCCCGCAAGCCCTGATGCCGGGCACGCCGGCCGGCCCCGGTGCTGACGGGTGCGGCGGCCGCCTGCGCCCACGGGACTGAGGGAGGATGCCGAACCGCCACTTCCGGTACGAACGGCGCGGACAGCGCCCGCTGCCGCCCGGCCGCTTCGTCGGTCGCCTCGTCGCCCACGGCCTGGTGGCCGCCGGCCTCGCGGCCGCGTCCCTCTGGCTCGGCATGGTGGGCTACGTGGCCTTCGAGTCGCTCACGTGGACCGACGCCTTCCTGAACGCCGCGATGCTGCTCGGCGGGATGGGGCCGGTGGACGCGCCCCGGACCGAGGCGGGCAAGATCTTCGCGGGTGCCTATGCGCTGTACGCCGGCCTGATCTTCCTGGTGATCGCCGGCCTGCTGCTGGCGCCGGTGCTCCACCGGGTGCTGCACCGCTTCCACTGGGACGAACGCGACTGACCGCGCCGCGCGGCGGTGCCTGGTCCGGACGCATGGCCCCGGCGACGCCCGGGGGGCTGGGCGGTGTGGGTTGCTACGGCGCCGCGGCCGTTTCGCACGCCCGGACGAGCTCGTCGTGGCTCACCGTGGCGGCCCCGAACTTGCCGACGGCGATCGCCGCGGCGCTGTTGGCGAGGTGTGCCGCCTCGGCCAGCGTGCCGCCCGCCGCAAGCGCCATGGCGAGGGTCGCGATCACGGTGTCGCCCGCGCCCGTGACGTCCGCCACTTCGCGGGCCGCCGCCGGCAGATCGCCCTCGACATCGTCGGACAGCAGCCACACGCCCTGATCGCCGCGGGTGATCAGCACGTTGATGCAGCGGGCCCGCTCGCGGAACAGCCGCGCGGCGGCCCGGGCGTCCTCGTGGCTGCGGATGCGCCGCTGCGTGGCCGCCTCGGCCTCGTGATGGTTCGGGGTCACGACCGTGGCCCCCGCGTAGTAGTCGATGTGGGGGATCTTCGGATCGACGAGCAACGGCGCGCGTGCCCCCGCGGCGGCGGCGACGCATGCCTCGAACACGGGCCGCGTGACCGCGCCCTTCAGGTAGTCGGAGACGACGATGGCCGCGGCGCGGGGGGCGTGCTTCCGGACCTCGGCGATCAGGCGCTGCTCGACGTCGCCGGTCACGTCGACGTCGAGCTCGTAGTCGATGCGCGCCACCTGCTGGTTCCGCTCGGTGACGAGCCGGACCTTCGTGGTCGTCGGCCGGCGCGCGTCGCCGACGAACGCCGGCGCGATCCCCGCCTCGCGGCATGCCTGCGTGAGCGTCGTCGCGGCGTCGTCCTGGCCGGTCACGGCCACCAGCGTCGCCTGCCCGCCGAGGGCCGCGACGTTGTGCGCGACGTTGGCGGCGCCGCCGATCCGGTGCATCTCGTGGTCGAAGGCCACGACCGGCACGGGCGCTTCCGGGGAGATTCGCGTCACGCGCCCGACGATGAACCGGTCGAGCATCGCATCGCCCACGACGAGCACGTGCGCCGACCCGAACCCGGCGGCGATGCGGCGGGCGCGGTCAGGCGCGAGCGGCGGGAGCGGCATCGTCGCGAGTGGCGGCGAAGGGCAGGGTGACGATCACGAGGAACAACATCAGGAACTCCGAATCCCCGAAGTTGTACTCGAAGAGGCCCGCCGTCAGCATCGCGGCGATCGCGGCCAGGCCGGCCGCCGCCAGCGCCTTCGCCTGGGTCCGGCGGAACACGCGCCACAACTGGGCGCACAGCGTGCCGATGAAGGCGATCCAGATCGCCAGCGCCGGCAGCCCGCGCTCTGCGGCGATCTGGAGCGGCACGTTGTGGAGGTGCGGGTTGATCGGCTCGACCGAGTCCGGCCCTCGGTAGTGGGCGTAGAGCCGCGGCACCATGTCCGGTCCGACGCCGGTCAGCGGATGATCCTCGATCATCGCGGTGCCGATGTGGACCATGGCCAGCCGGTCGCGGTTCGTCGGGTCCTGCAGGTCGAACACGGAGAGCATCCGGTTCGTGACGCTGTCGGGCGCGAACGCGAAGACCAGCGCGATGCCCACCGGCAGCAACGCCGTCAGCCGCAGGTCGCGGAGGATGAGCAGCAGCCCGACGGCGACGCAGGCGCCGACCCACGCGCTGCGCGTGAAGGTCACCGTCAGCGCGACGATCAGGGCGGGCATGATCAGGATCGGCCAGATCCGGTCGCGCGACGAGAAGACGATGCGCGCCGATGCCGCGCAGAGCGCGAGCATCAGGACTCCCGAGTAGGTCATGTAGTGCGTGAGCGTCCCCTGCGGCCGCTGGCCGAGGTTGTCGTAGTGCAGCACGAGGTACTGGACGATCCCGAAGGCGGCGCTGGCGGCGCCGGTGGAGATGATGACGTCCCGGACCGACTTGGCGTGCTGGTTCCTGGCCAGGTCATAGACGACCGGCACGATCAGGAACAGGACGAGCTGCTTGCTGTCCACCAGGCTGCCAAGGGGGTCCATCGAGAACGCCGAAGCCATCAGCGTGATGCCCGCATAGGCGGCCAGCGCGCCGAAGAACGGGGGAGCGGACGGCCGGACGCGGTCGCGGGCCAGGATGGCCACCCAGGACGCGAGCGTCAGCCCCAGCAGGATGTCGGCGATGGCGATAGACACCTGGAGCGAGGCGACGAACGCAAGCAGCAGCCCGTAGGCGACGCGGTCCAGGGACGGCGTGGTCGGGGCATCGCTGACGGTCGCGGTCATCGTGCGCATGTCGTCCTCGTCGTCCTCGTTCCGGTCCTCATTCCGCGCGTGGCTGGGGGCCGGCTGCCAGAGCCCGTTCGGCCGCGGCGAGCACGCGGTCCGGCCCGATGTCCCGGAGGCACCGGAAGTCGCCCGGCGCGCACACCCGCTGGTGGCAGGGGCGGCACGGCAGGGGGCCGACGTCGACCGTCTCCGAGTACCACCGCGGGTCGCGCCACGGGCGCGACCGCTCGGCCAGCGTCGGGCCGAGCAATTCTACGATCGGAGTGGCCGTCGTGGCGGCCACGTGAGACGGCCCCGTGTCGCCTCCAATGTACACCGCGGCGGAGGCAATCAGGGCCCGCAATTCGGGCAGGTCCACGTCGCCGAGGTCGGGCAGGGCCTCGGTGGCCGGGCCCAGCTGTTGCCGGGCCGCCGCCCGGATCGCCCCGGCGGCCGCCTGATCCGACGGGCCGGAGCTGAGCACGAACCGGCGCCGCGGGTCCTGTCGGGACAGCCCGACGATCAGCGATGCCCAGGCCTCCTGCGGCCAGCGCCGGAACGGGTTGCCAGCGCTCACGTGCATCACGACGAGCCGGTGCTCGGCTGCGATCCCGGCGGCCCGCAGCCGTTCGGTCACGCGGGCGCGAGCGGCGGGATCGTCGGGCATCTCGAGGCCGTCCATGGCCGGAGTGCAGGGGCCGATGCCGAGCGGACCCAGCAGGTCCCACTGGTTCTCGACCGAGTGCCGGGGCACCAGTTCGGCGGCCCGTGGGACGAGGTGGGTGTACATCCAGCTGCGGCCCGCCACCGTGTAGCCAATCCGCATCGGCGCCCGGCTGGCCCACGTCAGCCACGCACTGCGGGGGCCGCCGTGCAGGTCGATGGCGATGTCGTAGCGGGCTCGCCGGAGGCGTGCCCCGAGGGCCAGGTCCCCGCGGAGCCGGGCAAGGCCCCGCGTGAGCGGGACGACGACGACGTCGTCGAGATGCGGGTTCCCCTCGACGACCGGGGCGGCCAAGGGTTCCGCGACGTAGGTGAGGTGCGCGGCGGGAAAGCGCCGGCGAAGGCCGCGCAGGACGGGCGTCGTCAGGACGACGTCGCCGATCAGGCGCAGGCGCACGAGCAGGATCCGCATCGCGGCGCGACGGGCGGCGGCTACGGCCGCTCGATCGTCGCCTCGTCGATCAGCATGATCGGGATGTCGTCCTTGATGGGGTACACCCGGTGGCACTGCCCACACTTCAGGGCCGTCCCGTCCTTGACCAGGGTGACGGGGGTCTTGCAGTTGGGACAGGCCAGGATTTCAAGCAGTTCCGCGTCGACGGGCATCGGGCCTCCGGCTCAGGACTGGACTATAACATCCTGCGCTACACTAACCAGCCATGGCAGCCAGCGGCGTTGCGCGCGCGTTCGTGCTCGTCGGATGCGTCTGGACCGGTGTGTTCGGCGCGGTGGCGACCGCCGGCGCCCAGGGCGCCGCCGACGCCTACTTCGAGTTCCTGATGGCCAGGCGGCTCGAGTCCCAGGGCGACTTCACCGGCGCGCAGGCGGCACTCGAGCGGGCCACCCGGGCCGATGCCCGTTCCGCCGAGATCTGGGCCGAGCTCGCGGCGTTCCACATCCGCCGGAGCCAGCCGGAGGAGGCCGAGCGTGCCGCCAAGGCCGGTCTCGCCATCGACGACGCCAACCTCGAGGCCCATCGGTCCCTCGGCCTCGTCTATGCCGGCTACACCGATGCCGCGACGCCCCGCACCCAGCAGTCGCCCGAGATCACGCAGTTCATGCGCGACGCTCTCGTGCACCTCGAGCGAGCCGCCACCGGGCCGTCGGCGGCCAACGACCTGCTGCTGAACTACACGCTCGGGCGCCTCTATCTCCGCAACGGCACGCCCGAGAAGGGCGTGGAGGCGCTGACCCGAACCCTTGCGCAGAATCCCGGGTCCGTGCAGACGCGGCTGGTGCTCGCGCAGGCGTACGCCGCGTCGAACGACCTCGCCGGGGCGATCGCCACGCTCGACGCGGTCGTCGACGACGAGCCGCGCGTGGCGGCGGTGCTGGGGCAGTATCAGGAACGCGCGGGCCTGCTGAAGGAGGCCGCGGTCAGCTACACGAAGGCGCTCGAGGCGCAGCCGATGAGCCGCGAGATCAAGTTCCGCCGCATCGCCGTGCTGGCCGAGGCCAGGGAATACAAGGCGGCCGCGGCGTTCGCCGCCGATGCGCGGAAGCAGCATCCGGAAGACGTCCGGTTCCCGCGGCTGCAGGGCCGCGCACTGTTCGACGGGGGTGACCGCTCGGGCGGCCTGGCGGTTCTCGAAGGCGCGGTCCGCGCGTTTCCACGCGACGTGCCGACGCAGTACGCGCTGGCCAACCTGTACAGCGACGCGGGACGCGGTCCCGACGCGGAGCGGACGCTGCGGACGATCCTGACGATCGAGCCCGCCAACGCCAACGCGCTCAATTACCTCGGGTACCTGCTCGCCAAGCGCGGCCAGCAGCTGGACGAGGCCGTGGATCTGGTGAGGCGCGCGCTGGCCGTCGAGCCCGACAACGGGGCGTATCTCGACAGCCTCGGCTGGGCCCTCTTCCGCAAGGGCGACCTGGTGGAGGCCGAGAAGTACCTCGGCCAGGCCGTCGAGCGGCTGCCCGGCAACTCCGAGGTCCTGGATCATCTGGGCGACCTGTACGCGCGGCGCGGCCGCTGGCAGGACGCGGTCGGCGCCTGGACGCGCGCGCTCGACGGCGACGGCCATGACATCGATCGCGCCGAGGTCCAGCGGAAGCTCGCCGACGCGCGCGCGAAGCTGCGCCGCTGACCGATGGCGCCGGCCCGACGCGCGTCCGCGCGCGCGCGCGTACGCCGCGCGGCGGTCACGACCGCGGGGATCGCCCTGTTGCTGGCCGCGCCGGCGTGCGGACCCCGCCGCCTCGCGCTCCCAGCCGATCCGGGGGCACCGCTGACGTCCCTCCAGGCGATGCACGACGACGTGGTGCGCGCATGCCGCGCCGTGCGAACCTTCACGGCCGAACTGAGCCTCGCCGGCCGTGCCGGCGGCGAGCGGCTGAGGGGCCGCGTGCTGGCCGGGTTCGCCGCGCCAGACTCGATGCGCCTCGAGGGTGTCGCGCCGTTCGGGCCTCCGGCGTTCATCCTGGCGGCCAGTGGATCGCGGGCGCTGTTGTTGCTGCCGCGCGAACGCCGGGTCGTACGCGCCGACCACCCCGGGGAGCTCCTCGGCGCGCTGACCGGCGTCTCGCTGGCCCCTGCCGACTTGCGAGCGGTTCTCACCGGCTGCGTCGTGCCGGATCCCAGGCCGCTGGCCGGCCGCCTGCACGGCAACGGCTGGGCGTCGATCGACCTGGCGGGGGGCGCCCGCGCGTACCTCGTGCGTGTCTCGGGCGGCTGGCAGCTGCGCGCGGCGTCGCGCGACGGCTGGCAGGTCGAGTACACCGCGTGGCAGGGCGGGTACCCGAGGGTGGTGGCGCTGCGATCCACGGGTGACTCGGCTGCCGTGGACCTGACGGCCACGGTGGCGCAGCTCGAGGCGAACGTCGACATCGACGCGGCCGCGTTCACCATCGACGTGCCGGCGGAGGCGACGCCGCTGTCCCTCGACGACCTGCGGGCGAACGGGCCCCTGAGGGACAGGCCGTGAGGGTGCGCTTCTCGCCGCTGTCGCGCCTCGCGTGCGGCCTGCTCGCGCCGGCGCTGGTCGCCCGCATGCTGACCGCGCCTGCGGCGTCCGCGCAGGCGGCTGGTCCAGCCGCACCCGTCCACGGCTACGAGGTCGTGCGCGCATACCCGCACGACCGTGAGGCGTTCACACAGGGACTCGTCTACCTCGACGGCCACTTCTACGAGAGCACGGGCCTGAACGGTCGCTCGAGCCTGAGGCGCGTGGAGCCGGAGACCGGACGCGTGCTCGCGCGCCGCGCCGTCGACCGCCGCTACTTCGCCGAGGGATTGACCCACTGGGGCGACCGGCTGATCCAGCTGACGTGGGAGACGGGGATCGGCTTCGTCTACGATCGCGCGTCGTTCGAGCCCCGGGGCACGTTCCGCTACGAGGGGGAGGGATGGGGGCTCACACAGGACGGCCGCCGCCTGATCCTCAGCGACGGCACGGCCGCGCTGCGGTTCTTCGATCCGGAGACGCTGCGCGAAAAGGGACGGGTGACGGTCCGCGACGGCGGCGAGCCCGTCGCCCGGCTCAACGAACTCGAGATGGTCGACGGCCTCGTCTATGCGAACGTCTGGTTGACGGATCGCATCGCCATCATCGACCCTGATACGGGCCGCGTGACCGGGTGGCTGGACTTGTCCGGTCTCGGGCCCGGCGGCGTCGACGCCGGGAATGCGGTGCTCAACGGCATCGCCTACGACGCGGTGGGCCGCCGGCTGTTCGTGACGGGGAAGCTGTGGCCAAAGGTGTACGAGATCCGCATGCGGCGCCGGTCGTGACGACGCCCTCGAGGACGCCGCCGGGCGTGGTCACACGCGCGCACGCGAAGATCAACCTCGACCTGCGGGTGCTCGGCTCCCGTCCCGACGGTTTCCACGAACTGCGGACGGTGTTCCAGGCGATCGCACTCCACGACACGGTGACGTGCACACCGGCCGACGGGCCCTTGGCCATCACGTGCGATATGGCCGGCGTGCCGCTCGACCGGACGAACCTGATCTGGAAGGCTGCCGAGGCGCTGTGGCGGGCGATTCGCCGGGTGGGGCCGGTGACCGGCGTCAGGGTGCACCTGGAGAAGCGGATTCCGCTGCAGGCGGGACTCGGCGGCGGCAGCGCCGACGCGGCGGCGACGCTAGTAGGGCTGGCCCGCCTGTGGAGGGTGCCGGTGCGGGCGTCCCAGTTGACCGACGTGGCGGCCACTCTGGGCTCGGACGTGCCGTTCTTCCTGTCCGGCGGGACCGCCCTCGGGCTGGGACGCGGCGACGAGGTCTATCCGCTCGCCGACCTGCCGCGGCACTGGATCGTGTTGCTCATTCCGGGCTTCGGGGTGTCGTCCGCGGACGCCTACCGGTGGTACGACGCCGAGCGGGATCTGGCCCGAGGGCCGGTCGCCCGCGAGCCCCAGTACGTGCCGGGCCCCTGGCCGTCGAGGGCGGCCCAGATGATCAATGATCTCGAGGCGCCCATCGCCCGGCACCACCCGGAAATCGACCAGATGAAGACGGCCCTGCGCCGCGCCGGGGCCCTGGCGGCGGCGATGACGGGCAGCGGATCGACCGTGTTCGGCCTGTTCCAGCAGCGCAAGGACGCGGTCTTGGCCGTCGACCGGTTGTCTGGTGCCGGATGGCGCGTGCTGTTGACGGAATCCCTGGACCGTGGGGCCTACGCCCGGCGGTCTAGAGCGATCGGCCGGGCGTGAAGAGGCGCTGCCCGGCGGTCTAGAGCGATCGGCCGGGCGTGAAGAGGCGCTGCCCGGCGGTCCAGAGCAATCGGCCGGGCGTGAAGAGGCGCTGCCGGCGGGCCCGGGACGAGCGGCGCGGGTGGCGGGCGGGCACGGACCGGGGATCAACCGGGTTCACGGGAGGGGGCTGTGCGCAGGGCTTGCCGGTTTTCGCAAACCTCGACTAGACTAAGGGTTTGCGCTGGTCATGCCATGCGACTCAGGGGCGGCAGAGCCGTGCAAGGCGTTGAGTGGTGGGGCGTGGCCAAGCGGTAAGGCGCGGGACTTTGGATCCCGTATTCGGAGGTTCGAATCCTCCCGCCCCAACCAGAGATGAGAAGAGCGCTCAGTGGTGAAGGTCTGATGCCGACGGGTTTTGGTGATCTCAAGGTCTTTTCCGGCAGCGCGCATCCGCAGCTGGCGAGGGAGATCTGCGAGGTCCTGGGCATTTCGCTCGGGCAGGCGCGCCTGCGCCGTTTTCCCGACAGCGAGGTGTCCTTCCAGATCGACGAGAACATCCGCGGCGCCGATGTGTTCATCGTCCAGCCGACCTGCAACCCGGTCGATCCGCACATCATGGAAATGCTGGTCATGATCGACGCGTTCCGTCGCTCCTCGGCGGCGCGGATCACGGCCGTGATCCCCTACTACGGGTACGCGCGCCAGGACCGCAAGGACAAGCCCCGGGTGCCCATTTCCGCCAAGCTGGTCGCCAACCTGTTGAGCGCCGCGGGCACCAACCGCGTGCTGACGATGGACCTGCACAAGGCGCAGATCCAGGGGTTCTTCGACATCCCGGTGGACCACCTGTTCGCGGCGCCGGTGATCATCGACTACTGTTCGCGGCTGCACTACCCGAACCTGACCATCGTTTCGCCCGATGCAGGCGGCGCCGAGCGCGCGCGCGCCTACGCCAAGCGGCTCGACGCGGAACTGGCGGTCGTCGACAAGCGCCGCACCGAGGACGGCACGGCCGAGGTCATGAACGTGATCGGCGACGTCCGCGGCCGCACGTGCATCCTGCAGGACGACATCATCGATACCGCGGGCACGATGGTGAAGGCCGCCACCGCGCTGATGGAGGCCGGGGCCGAGCGGGTGCTGGCCGGTGCCGTGCACGGGGTCCTGTCCGGGCCGGCGATCGAGCGGATCGAGAAGTCCTCGCTGGAGCAGCTGATCGTGACCAACTCGATCCCGCTCGACGGCGCAGGCAAACAGTGCAGGAAGATCGTGGTGCTCTCGGTGGCGCGACTGCTGGGGCAGGCGATTCGCAACATTCACGAGGAGACATCGGTCTCGTCGCTCTTCGTGTAGGACCGGTGGACGACGACCGACGACGTAAGGACTGAATCGATATGGAAGCCACACTCGAAGCGGTGAAGCGGGTCGAATCGGGCAAGAACGAGGCGCGGCGCCTGCGGGCGGCCGGGCGGCTGCCCGCCGTCGTGTACGGAACGCAGAAGGAGGGGAACGCGCCGGTGGGCGTGCCCGTCTCCGTCGACCCGAAGGTCGTGAGCCGGATCCTGCACTCCGAGTCCGGCGTCAACACGCTGATCCGCCTCCGGGTGGACGGCGTCGAGTCGCAGGTGCTCGTCAAGGAGTACCAGCTCGACCCGGTCACGCACCAGCTCCTGCACGCCGACTTCTACCAGCTGGCGATGGACAAGGAGCTCGTGGTCACGGTGCCCGTCATCGTCAGGGGCGAGTCGAAGGGCGTGAAGGTGCAGGGCGGCATGCTCGACTTCGTGACCCGCGAGGTCCAGGTGCAGTGCCTGCCGGCCAACATTCCCGAGCACATCGACGTCGACGTCACCGAGCTCGGCTTGAACCAGGCCATCCGCGTCCGCGACGTGGCGCACGACGCCAAGTGGAAGGCCGTCACCGACGGTGAGACGATGCTGGTTCACATCGTGATGCCGAAGGGCGAGGAGTCGGCGCAGGCCGAGGCGGCGGCCACCGCCGAACCCGAGGTGGCGAAGAAGGGCAAGGCCGAGAAGCCCGAGGAGAAGAAATAGTCCTCGTCGTCGGACTCGGGAACCCGGGCCGCGAGTACCGCGACACCCGGCACAACGTCGGCTTCATGGTGGTCGACGAACTGGCGCGGCGGCATCACCTCGAGTGGGGGATGGCGCCGTCGCAGGTGCCGGACGCGTTCATCGCGAAGCGGTTCGGCCAGCCGGACGGCACGGTGCCGCTGCTGCTGGCCAAGCCGCTGACGTACATGAACCGCAGCGGCGACGCCGTGGCGGCGCTGGCCCGGTACTACGGCATCCACGCCGCCGACCTGCTCGTGATCGTCGACGAGGTGGCGCTGCCGTTCGGCCGCATCCGGGCCAGGGCCCGCGGGTCGGCCGGCGGGCACAACGGGCTCAAGTCGATCGTCGCCCAGTTGGGCACGACGGAGTTCTCCCGGCTGCGGCTGGGAGTGGGGCGCGGAGACGCGAGGCGCGACCTCGCGGACCACGTGCTCTCGAAGTTCGAGGCCGGCGAACGTGCCGACCTCGACCGGTTCATCGCCAGGGCGGCCGACGCCGCCGAGATGTTCGCTGTGGAGGGCATCGAGAAGGTGATGAACGTGTACAACCCGGACGCTGCAGCGCCGGAAGTCGACTGATCCTTGCCGCCTGCGAGGCAGGCGGCCGTGAGAATCCCGGGGTCCGAGGGCGCCGGGGTCGACTCAACGTCCAGAAGGAGACGTATGAAGAGGAAGTACGAACTCGTGTACGTCGTGTCGCCAGACGCGACGGAAGATCAGGTCACCGACCTGCACAAGCAGGTCGAGGAGATCGTCCAGCGCATGGGCGGCACGCTCGAGAAGACCGAGAACTGGGGCCGCCGCCGCCTCGCCTACGAGATCGGCCGCCACAAGGAGGGCACCTACGTCCTCGAGCTGATCGAGGGCAACGGCGACCTGATGAAGGAGATCGACCGCCGACTGAAGGTCAGCGACCTGATCATCCGGCACCTGGTGGTCCGCGTCGACGAGGTGCAGAGCGTGATCGAGCGCACCCGCGCCGCGCGCACCGAGACGTCCCGGCGCCGCCGCGTGGCCCGGGGCCTGCCGCCCGACCGGCAGCCGGGCGAGGGGCAGCGCAACGAGGCCGATGACGACCGCGACGACCGGTTCGACATGGGCGGAATCTAGGGTCAACACTCCACAGACGAGGCGACTATGAACGGTAAGAGGGGTTTTGGCTCGAAGAAGAGCCGCACCGGTGCGGGCGCGCAGGGCAAGGACGGCGCGCAGCGCCGGCCGATGTTCCGCCGCCGCAAGGTGTGCAAGTTCTGTGCGGACAAGATCGACGACATCAACTACAAGGACGCGAAGCTGCTGATGCCGTTCGTGCCCGAGCGCGCGAAGATCCTGCCGCGCCGCATCTCGGGGACCTGTGCGCTGCACCAGCGGAAGCTGCGCACCGCCCTGATGCGCGCCCGTCAGCTCGCGCTGATTCCGTACACAGCCGAGTAGGTGCCGCGATGGAAGTCATTCTGAGACAGCACGTCGACAACCTGGGCAAGCGCGGCGAGATCGTCAAGGTCGCGCCGGGCTACGCCCGCAACTACCTGCTGCCCCGCAAGCTGGCCCTGCTGGCGACCGAGGGCAACAAGAAGCACGTCGAGCGCGAGCGCAAGATCATGGAGGCGAAGGAGTCCGACGAGCGGGCACAGGCGCAGGCCATCGCTACGCGGCTCGAGGCAGTGGAGATCGTCATCTCGCGGCGCGTGGGCGAGACCGAGCAGCTGTACGGCTCGGTGACCTCGGCCGATATCGCGGACTTCCTGAAGGGGAAGGGCTTCGACATCGATCGCCGCAAGCTGCTGTTGCCGGAGGCCATCAAGGCGATCGGCGACCACACCGTACCCTTGAAGCTGCACCGTGACGTCACGGTGTCGCTGAAGGTGCAGGTGACCAAGGAAGGCGCCGCGCAGGCCTAGCGCGGTCCGGCGCCGGCGGGCCCGCCCGGGCCCGCCGGCCCTCGTTCGTCACCCTCCGCACATCACCGCCGTTACCGTCGCGTGGAGCCCTGATGGGGTGGATGCGCTTCCTGCTCAGCCTGCTCGTGGTCGGCTCGCACGTCGGCGGGATGGGCGGCACGCCCGCTGGCGCCACCGCGATCGCCGGCTTCTTCACGATCAGCGGCTTCCTGATGGCGCGGACCCTCGACGAGAACTACCGGGGGCAGGGGGTGCTGCGCTTCTATCTCAACCGGGTGCTCCGGATCGGGCCTCCCTTCGTGGCAGTGCTGGCGCTGACCTGGGTGGCGCTGTGGGCCCGCGATGCCCGCCCGTTCCAGAGCCATCTCGAGTTCGGGGTGCCCACCGGTGCGTACATGCCGGTCGAACTACCGCCGTCTCCACTTCGGCAGCTCGCGCTCGAGCCGCAAGGCTACCCGCTGTTCCTGTATCCGTCCTTCCGCCTGCTGCCGCAGGCCTGGTCGCTCGTGACCGAGAGCGCGTTCTATCTGGCCGCACCGTGGTTGTTGTGGACGTTTCGCGGCGGCGCGTTCCGGTGGCGTTGGGTGTTGCCCGTCGTGTCGCTCTGGCTGGCCGTCGCCGGCTACGACCGCAACTGGCTGCGCAGCCCGGCGGCTGCGCTGTGGGTCTTCTGGCTCGGCATGCAGGCCTACTGCGCGCGGGCGGGCTCGGCGCTGCCGCCGACCGGCGCCCGCCGTCTCGGCGAGCTCGGGCCCGCGGTCGCCGTGATGGCGATCGGCTGCGGCCTGGTGCCGCTGTCGGGTGAACTCGCCTCCTTCGTCGTGCCGCCGCTGATGGTCGCCTTCCTGGTGCTCGGCGGGTGGGATCGGCGCCAGAGCCTGGGGCTGGAGCGGTTCGTCGGCAACCTCGCCTACGGCGTGTTCCTGGGGCACTTCCTCAGCACCATCACGATGTACTGGATCGCCGAGTCGGTCTTCGCGCGCACGGGCCGCTTCGGCATCTTCGGTATTCCGGACGTGACGGAGTGGCGGCTTCGCGTTTCCTCGTTCGCCTTCGCCATCGTCGCCGGCGCCCTGGTCCATCTCGCGTTCGAGCGGCCCTTCGAGCGCGTGCGCGCACGCGTCCGTCGACCGGGCCCGGCCGCGCCCTCGATCTGACCGCGCCGCGCAGGCGTGTACGATGCGGGGATGGCCCGGGAGCCCGTTCACGCACAGCCGTTCGCGCCGGTCGTGACCGCGCGCGTGCGCCTGCGTCCCGTCACGGGCGATGACGCCGAGGCGCTCGCGCCGCTGATGACGCCGGCCATCTGCCAGTGGACGGGTACCTGGCGGCCTCCCGTCACCGTGTCGTACGCACGGATGCGGCTCGAACAGGCCGTCGACGCGATGGCCGCCGGCACGGCGGTCCACGCGGTGGTCGAGCGGATCGAGGGCGACGTGCCGATGGGATGGATGCTCGTCCGGACGGGCGCCGCGCCGCGCGTCGGGGAGCTGGGCTACTGGATCGGCGAGGCCTTCCAGGGCCACGGCTACACACGCGAGGCCGTGCCGCACCTGCTTCGCCTCGCGTTTGCGCGCCTGCGTGTGGACCGCATCGAAGCGGGGGCGCAGCCCGGCAACGTGGCGTCGTTTCGCGTGATGCGTGGCCTCGGGATGGAGCCTGTCGGGCCGAGGCAGGTGTGGGCGCCCGCGCGGGAGCGGGAAGAGACGTGCCGGTACTTCGCCATTTCCCGCGCCGACTTCGACGCGGCACGGGAATCGCATCGAGGCTCGTAGGCGCGGGCGCCGTCACCTCGCGGTGACGGCCAGGCCGACTGCCTGGAGGGAATCATGGTGCGCTGGTCTGTTCGACTCGTGACGATGGCTTTGACGGGCGCGGCATGGGCCGCCGTGGCGTCGGCCGACACGCTGATCATGCGGGACGGGAGCCGCCGGGCGGGACGCCTCGTCGCCGTCCGCAACGGCGTGGTCGAGTTCGAAGAGGGGCGCCGGATCGGAGGCCCTCGAGTGGTGCGGGTCGATCTGGGCGACGTTCGCGCGATGGAGTTCGACCGGCGCGGTGACGATGACCGCGAGTTCGACGACCGCGATGGACGCGATGACCGGGACGGCGTCGGCCGTCCGCGCGGCCTGCGCGAGCGGGAGGTTCGTGTCCCGGCGCGGGCCGCGTGGACGGACACGGGTATCGTCCTCCGGGCAGGTCAGCGCATCTACGTGGAGGCCTCCGGCCGCGTGCAGTGGGGGCCGCGGCGGCAGGACGGTCCGGACGGCGAGCGGGACTCGCCGCGGAACGCGGGCCGGCCGATGCCGGGGCGTCCGGGCGCCGCGCTGATCGGGCGCATCGGCGACGACGCGCCGTTCTTCATCGGCGGCGGGCAGGACGCGCTTCGCGTGCGGACGTCCGGGACGCTGTACCTGGGGATCAACGACGACGTGCTCGACGACAACGCAGGCGAGTTCCGCGTGACCATCCACTACTGACCGCCCGGCGGCGGGGCCACGGGGGCGGCTTGCGCGGGGCCGGCGCCGGCCGGTCTACGGCAGGACCGGCGGCACGTAGGGCAGCGTGTAGTTCAGGACCCAGACGAGGAACAGCACGAGCGGGACGTGCACCACGAACTGGAGCATCGAGTAGCCCACGATGTCTCGCGCCTTGAGGCCCAGGATGCCGACGAGCGGCAGCATCCAGAACGGGTGGATCAGGTTGGCCAGGGCCTCGGTGGCGTTGTAGGTCTGCACCACCCAGCCGAGGTGAACCTGGAGCGACCGGGCGGCGTCGAGCATGTAGGGCGCCTCGATCAGCCACTTGCCGCCGGCCGACGGGATGAAGAGCCCGAGGAACGCCGAGTAGAGGCCGATCATCACCGGATAGGTCTGCGGCGTGGACACCGTGACGAAGAAGTGGGCCATCTGGGTGGCCAGCCCGGACTCGGTCAGCATCTTCACGATGCCGGCATAGAGCGGGTACTGGATCAGCACGCCCCCGACGGGCGTGACCGCCGCGCCGATCGCCTGCACGAACGACTTCGGCCGCCAGTGCAGCAGCAGGCCCACCATCAGGAACATGAAGATGTAGTGGTTCAGGTCGAGCAGGACGCTCGCGCCCTTGGCGCCCACTTCCCGCGCGAGGTAGCCGAACCCCAGCACGCTCGCGACGACCGTCAGGAGTGGGCTGTATTCGAGCCATTCGCCCGGCGTCGCGCGCTCGCCGATGTCGTGCCGGACGGGCTGGTACACGACGCCCATGTCCGCCATGCCCCTCGCCTGCGACTCGGGCGGGGCGGAGAAGTAGGAGATGCCCATCGACACCAGGATGAGCGCCGCGGCGATCGTCAGGCTCTGCCAGAGGCCGAGCGTCTGGCTGAGCGGCAGCACGCCGGAGATCTGCTCGATGGCGTCCGGCAGCGAGGCCGACGACGCCATGATCAGGGCCGCCGACGACGACAGGCCCAGCGCCCAGACGCTGCCGACGCCGAGGTAGGCCGCCGCGCCGATCGCCCGGTAGTCGGAGCCCTTGACCCGGTTGGCGACCTCGCGGGCCAGCAGGCCGCTGAAGATCAGGCTGAAGCTCCAGGACAGGAGCGACGTCAGCATCGAGAACAGACCGACGTAGGCCGCGGCGCCTCGCCCGGTCGAGGGCACGGTGGCCAGGCGCCGGATGACCGCGTAAACGGGCGGGGCGGTCGCCACGGCGTAGCCCGTGACGATGATCATCGACATCTGGATGGTGAAGGCCACCAGATCCCAGAATCCCGACCCGAAACGCTCGGCGGTGTCGAGCACGGAACTGCCCGCTGCGACGCTGGCGGCGAAGACCACCGCCACGGCCACCAAGGCCAGGGCGAAGGCATCGGGAAACCACCGTTCGAACCAGTCGGAGAGCCGGAGTCCAAGTGCTGCCAGGCGTGAACTTTCCCGCGGGGTCCCCTCGTGCGCCATCAGGCCGCGAATATACCAGAGGCGCGATATAATCAGCGGCTGTCTTCCCTCTCGGTCCGGCATTTATCTTCTCGCTCGCCAGACGGATACGGAGACTGGGCCTCTTGCCCTCGATTCGGTGAGGACACGTCCGCGAGTGACGCGGAGCGAAGCCGGCCGTTCATCAGAAGCATGGCAAACCTTGGATACGTAGGCCTCGGGGTGATGGGCGGCAGGATGGCCGACCGTCTGATGGCCAAGGGACACACCGTCACCGGCCACAACCGCACGAAGTCGAAAGCCCAGTGGCTGCTCGACAAGGGGATGAAGTGGGGCGCGACGCCCCGGGAGACGGCGGCCGCGGCCGACGTCACGTTCGTGATGGTCACCGACTCGGCCGCGGTCGAGGCCGTGTTCGAGGGGCCGGACGGCCTGCTCGCCGGTCTGGCGCCCGGCAAGACCGTGATCGACATGAGCACGGTGGCGCCGGCGACGAGCCGCGCGCTGGCGGAGAAGGTGCGCGCGAAGGGCGCCGACATGGTCGATGCACCCGTCTCGGGCAGCGTGATCACGCTCGAGCAGGGGAAGCTGACCATGATGGTCGGCGGCAAGGCTGAGACGTTCGAGGCGGTCAAGCCGCTGCTGCTCGACATCGGGCCGAAGGCCACCTACGTGGGCGGCAATGGCCTCGCGTTGTCGATGAAGCTCGCGCTCAACCTCAACATCGGGGTCCAGCTGATCGGCTTCTCGGAGGGCATCCTGCTGGCCGAGAAGAGCGGCATCGACCGCAAGACCGCCGTCGAGGTGTTCACCAACAGCGCCCTCGCGTCGCCGATGCTGCAGTACCGAGGGCCCTTCGTGCTGAACCAGCCGGAGGAGGCCTGGTTCGACATGAAGATGATGCAGAAGGACACGACGCTCGCGCAGGAGCTCGGGCATCAGCTCGGCGTCTGCCTGCCGACCGCGTCGGTCGCCAACGAATACCTCACCGCCGCCCGCGCCATGGGCCTCGAGAAGAAGGACTGTGCCGCGCTGTTCGAAGTGCTGGCCACGTTGTCAGGAGTCAAGGCATGACCACTGCGAGCAAGAAGAAGGGCGGCGCTGCGGCGTCGTCGATTCCGACGGGGAAGCTGCTCCGGCTCTACCGCCAGATGGTGGCGATCCGCCTGTTCGAAGAACGGGTCAACGACCTCTACACCCGCGCGCTGATGCCGGGGCTGGCGCACCTCTACATCGGTGAGGAAGCCATCGCCGTGGGCGTCTGCGAGGCGCTCAACCAGGACGACTACGTCACCAGCACGCACCGCGGCCACGGGCACTGCCTGGCCAAGGGCGCGTCGCCGGACCTGATGTTCGCCGAACTCCTCGGGAAGGAGGCCGGCTACTGCAAGGGCAAGGGCGGGTCGATGCACATCGCCGACCCCGGCACCGGCAACCTCGGCGCCAACGCGATCGTCGGCGGGAGCGCCGGCATCGCGACCGGCGCGGCCTACGCGTCGAAGTACCTGAAGAACGGCCGCGTGGCCGTCTGCTTCTTCGGCGAGGGCGCGCTCGGACAGGGCCTGCTCTACGAGGAGATGAACCTCGCGCAGCTCTGGCAGCTGCCGGTCGTCTTCGTCTGCGAGAACAACGGCTACAACGAGTACACGCACTTCAAGGAGTCGACGGCGGGCGAGGTGCCCCTGCGCGCCGAGGCCTTCGGCATTGCCCACGAGACGGGCGACGGCCAGAACGTCCGCGAAGTACACGAGATCGCGAAGAAGTACATCGAGCGGGCCAGGGGCGGCGGGGGGCCCGCCTTCCTGCAGTTCCACACCTACCGCTACCACGGCCACCACGTCGGCGACATCGCGCGCTCCTACTACCGGCCGAAGGCGGAAGAGCAGGAGTGGGTCACCACGAAGGATCCGATCACGCTGCACGGCACCTGGCTGATGGAGAACGGCGTCGCCGATCGCAATGCGCTCGACGCGATCCAGGAGGAACTCGTGCGGGAGATGGACGCGGCGGTCGAGTTCGCGATCAAGACGCCGTTCCCGGACGCCAGCAAGGTCAACGAAGACATCTACGCCTGAGAGCCCTCATGTCGACTTCATCCAACGTGCGTGAACTGACTTTCGGCGAGGCAATCAAGGAAGCCATCGCCGAGGAAATGCGGCGCGACCCGACCGTCGTGCTGATGGGCGAGGACGTCGCCGAGGCCGGCACCACCTTCAAGGTGCTCACCGGGCTGGTCGACGAGTTCGGCAAGGACCGGATCATCGACACGCCGATCTCCGAGGCCGGCTTCACCGGCCTGGGCGTCGGCGCCGCGATGACGGGCATGCGCCCGATCGTCGACATCATGTTCGGCGACTTCATGACGATCATCATGGACCAGGTGGTCAACCAGGCCGCCAAGATCCACTACATGTCCGGCGGCCGCTGGAAGGTGCCGATGGTCATCCGCACCACGATGGGCGCGACGCGGCGCTCGGCGGCGCAGCACTCGCAGTCGCTGCACGCGTGGCCGAGCCACATCCCGGGCCTCAAGGTCATCGTGCCGTCGACGCCCTACGACGCGAAGGGGCTCTTCAAGGCCGCGGTCCGCGACGACAACCCGGTGGTGATCTTCGAGCACAAGATCAGCTACCGGAAGGTGAAGGGGCCCGTGCCGGCCGAGGACTACGTGATTCCGCTCGGCGTCGCCGACGTCAAGCGCGAGGGCCGCGACATCACCCTGATCGCCATGAGCAGCATGGTGCAGGTGGCGCTCGGCGCCGCCAAGATGCTCGAGGAAGTCGGGATCAGCGCCGAGGTCGTCGACCCGCGAACCACCTGGCCGCTCGACGAGAAGACGCTGATCGACTCCGTCAAGAAGACGTCGCGCTGCATCGTGCTCGACGAGGGCTACTTCCGGTACGGCATCACCGGCGAGCTCGCCTCGGTCGTGCAGGAGGGCGCGTTCTGGGACCTCGACGCGCCCGTCCGGCGGCTCGGGGCGATGCACACGCCGATTCCGTTCTCGCCGGCGCTCGAGGATTCGACCGTGCCGAGCGAGCGTCAGGTGTTCGATCTCGCCCGCGAGATGTGCAACAAGTAGGCTGAGCAGGCCAAAGGAGACGGAGACGTGGCAATCAAGACCTACGGCACGATGGCGGTGGACTGGGAGCGCCGCATCGATTTCGATCGGCTGCGGCGCGAGCGCCTGGAGCGCGTGAAGACCATGCTGCAGAAGTCCGAGCTGGGCTCGGTGCTCTGCTTCGACATGAACAACGTGCGCTACATCACGGCCACGCACATCGGGACGTGGGCGCAGGACAAGATCAGCCGCTTCACGCTGCTGCCCCAGAACGGCGAGCCGATCCTGTGGGACTTCGGGTCCGCGGCGAAGCATCACCAGCTGAACTGCGACTGGCTGGGCGAGCGCTCGCGCGCCGGCATCCCGCTGATGCGCGGCGCGATGTCGCCCGAGATGGGGCGCGCCGAGGAAGTGGCGCGCAAGATCAAGGTCGAACTCGAGAAGGCCGGCCTGCACAAGGAGCCGGTCGGCGTCGACGTCGTCGAGCCGCCCATCCTGTTCGCGCTGCAGAAGGAAGGCCTGAACATCGTCGACGGCCAGCAGCTGATGTCCAACGCGCGCGAGATCAAGACGGTGGACGAGATCTCGCTGCTGACCCATTCGGCCGCCATGGTCGACGCCGCCTACTTCGACCTCTACCAGGCCATGCGCCCCGGCTTCCGCGAGAACGACGCGGTGGCGCTCGTCGCCAAGCGGCTCTACGAGCTGGGCTCGGAGTACGTCGAGGGCGTCAACGCGATCTCGGCCGAACGCGCCAGCCCGCACCCGCACGTGTTCTCGGACCGCATGATGCGGCCAGGCGACCCGGTGTTCTACGACATCCTGCACTCCTACATGGGGTATCGCACCTGCTACTACCGGTGCTTCGCGATCGGATCGGCGTCGCACCAGCTGGTCGACGCCTACAAGCGCTGCCGCGATTACCTGGACGCCTCGATCGAGCTGATCCGCCCGGGCCGTTCGACCGCCGAGGTGGCCTCGGTGTGGCCGAAGGCGACCGAGTTCGGGTTCCCGGACGAAGAGGCGGCCTTCGCGCTGCAGATGGGCCACGGCATCGGCCTGGCCATCTGGGAGAAGCCGATGATCAGCCGCCTGGTGTCGCTCGACCACCCGCACGAGATCAAGCCGGGCATGGTGTTCGCCCTCGAGACCTTCTGGCCCACCAAGGACGGCACGAGTGCGGCGCGCATCGAGGAGGAGATCGTCGTCACCGAGACCGGCCACGAGGTGATCACCCGGTTCCCGGCCGAGCAGCTGCTCGTCTGCGGGGCGCCGTTCGTCACGGTCGGCGGCACGCTGCCGACGGTGCGCGAGACGGAGAACCCGCCGAACGCGGAGGTCCACGCGCTCATCGAGGCCGCGCAGGCGGAGGCCAAGAGACCCGCCAAGGGTGGAGTGAAGTAGATGGCTGTCAGCGTCGTGATGCCTGCGCTCGAGATGGCGCAGGAAACGGGCAAGCTGGTCGCGTGGAAGAAGAAGGAAGGCGAGCAGGTCACCAAGGGCGAGATGCTGCTCGAGGTCGAGACGGACAAGGCCGTCGTCGAGATCGAGGCGGCCGGCGACGGGATCCTCTCGGCCGTGACGGCCAGGGAGGGCGACGTCGTGCCCGTTGGGCAGACGATCGCCTGGCTGCTGAAGCCGGGCGAACAGCCTCCGGCTGTCTCTTATACACATCTCCGAGCCCACGAGACGTAGAGGAATCT
>CAWULT010000074.1:0-23336 GCA_963923455.1 uncultured bacterium | reverse complement strand
TGCCGCTCGCGGGGCTCGCCGCGCCGTCGGCGCGGGCACAGTCGGCGATGCCGGCCCGCCCGTTCGCGGGTGGCGAGCGGCTGCCCGTGATCGGCCTGGGATCGAGCAAAGTGGTCGAGTCCATCGCCGCGCGGGGGGAAGAGCCGGTCCGCCAGGTGCTGCGGGCGCTCGTGGCGGCCGGCGGCCGCGTGGTGGACACCTGGCCCAGGAACGCCGCCAACGACGGCCGGTTCGGCCAGGTGATCAACGAGCCCGAGTTCCGCAACCGCCTGTTCGTGACGGCCAAGATCGACCGTACGGGCAAGGAGGCCGGTATCGCCCAGTTCCGCGACGTGCAGAAGCTGTACGGGCGCCGCACGATCGACCTGATGCAGATCTTCAGCATGACCGACGTCGAGACCCACTGGCCGTCGCTGCGCGCGTGGAAGGACTCGGGCGAGGCCCGCTTCATCGGGGTGACGGTGGCGGATCAGCGCCTGCACGAGCCCCTCGAGCGCTGGCTCGCACGCGAGCGGCCCGACGTGGTGCAGGTGAACTACTCGATCACCGAACGGCAGTCGGAGGCCCGGCTGCTGCCGCTGGCGGCCGACCGGGGCCTGCCCGTGATCATCAACCGGCCGTTCATGAACGGCGCCTACTTCCGCCGCCTCGAGACGGTGCCGCTGCCGGCCTGGGCCCGGGAGTTCGACTGCCAGTCGTGGTCGCAGTGCTCGCTGAAGTACATCCTGTCGAACCCGGCGGTCACGTGCGTCCTGACCGAGACCGGCGACCCCGAGCACATGACCGAGAACACCCGGGCCGCCCTCGGCAGGCTCCCCGATGCGGCGGCGCGGCAACGCATGCGGACGTTCATCGACGGGCTGAGCGTGTAGCTGCCCCTGGGGGATGTGTCGCCGCGCCGTCGGCGCACGGACGCGAATGCCGCCGGGCGCGGTCGTCCGCCCTCAGCGCAACCACTCGCGCAGGCTGCGCTCGACCGTGGCGACGTCGCCCACTGGCGCGCGCGCCGCCACGTAGCCGTCGGGCCTGACCAGATAGCACTCGGCGCCGGAGTCGCTCGTGAGCGCCGCTGGGGCACGGGGCACGACCTGAGTCGCCAGGCTTGCGCGGTAGCGGTCGGCCACCGCGTCGATCCAGGCCGCGAGCGTGCTGCCGGGCGCGTCGTCCGGCAGCGCGACGAACAGCGTGAAGCGCGTGTGGCGCTGCAGGTCCGCAAGCCACCCACCGCCCGCGAGCGACACGTTCGGCATGCGATCGCCCGCCTCGGGCAGCACACGCCCCTTCGCGCCTTCGCCGCGATAGTGATACGCAAGCCCGGACACCTTGTCGACGAGCTCCGTCAGGAAGCCGGACTCTCGCAACGTCGCAAGACCCTCGGGCCCGCTGTTGCGACCCGCCATGAAGAGCTCGTGGATGGCCGATGCCGCCCCGATCACCTGCGCGCCGATCGGCTTGCGCTCGCGCTCGTAGGTGTCGAGCAGCCTCTCCGGCGCGAGGCCCCGGAGCACGTAGGCGAGCTTCCACCCGAGGTTCCACGCGTCCTGCATGCAGCAGTTCATGCCCTGCCCGCCGGCCGTCGAATGGGTGTGCGCCGCGTCGCCGGCGAGGAACACGGGCCCGCGGCGATAGGTGTGGGCGAGCCGGATGACCGACCCCCAGCGTGAGTGCCACTCGGTCTCGCCGAACCGCACCCCGTCGAAGTGCTGGGCCAGAATCCCGCCGAACACGTGGTGCGGCGTTTCGGCAGCGTCCGCCTTGTCCGAGGGCTGGCTCATCAGCAGCCGCGTGAACGTGCCCGGCAATTTCGCGACCATGACGAAGTGCCCGGGCCCCATGCAGTAGTGCATCCACGCCGGATCGTCGGGGAAGCCGACGAGCTCGACGTCGAGGTTCTGGAGCACCGTCGTCGCGTAGTCGCTGCCCTCCTGTGTGAGGCCGAGCTGCTGGCGAATCCGCGAGCTGACGCCGTCGCACGCCACGACGTAGCGGCAGCGCACCTGCTCGTACCGGCCATCCATGTGCTCGAGCGTCGCGACGGCCTGGTCACCATCCTGGCGCACCGCGGTGCACGCCACGCCCCACTCCGGCCCGCGCCCGAACCGCTCGCGCCAGTACTCGCGCAGCACCCGCTCGGTCTCGCGCTGACTGTTGACGAGCAGGAACTGATAGCGCGACGGCAGCGCCCGGAAGTCGAGACCGGGGCGCACGACGTGGCGTGTGCCCTCGGCCGTCACGTAGTGCATCACGTAGCCGGGGCTCTGGTTGCCCCGCGCCAGGTACGTGGCGACCAGTTCGGGGTCGATCTGCTCGAAGATCTCGAGCATGCGCGCGTGCACGGTGATCGCGCGCGAGTACGGCGACGGGCCTGGCAGGCGATCGACGACACGCGCCTCGATACCGTGACGCGCGAGCTCGAGGCCGAGCAGCGTACCCGCGGCCCCGGCGCCGACGACGAGCACCTCCGGCTCAGCGGTGGCCGGCCGCTCAGGCATCGCGATACCTCGGCAGAATCCGCAGCGCGTTCTCGCGATCGATGCCGGCCAGTTCATCCGCGCTCAATCCCGCCGCCCGCAGCTGCTCGACGTGGTTGAGGATGGTGCTGTAGGGATAGTCCGCGCCGAACACGATCTGCCGCGCGCCCACGAGCCCCTTCAGCGCCCCCAGCTGCAGGAAGTTGGTGGCCTGGGCCGTGTCGTAGTAGAAGCGCCGCAGGTGATGGAGCCTCGAGTCGGGCGCGGCGGGGCGGCTCAGGTCCTGGGGGGACAGGTTGCCGTAGCCCAGGAACCGGTTCATCAACCCGATCAGCGTGCCGCCCCCGTGCGACCAGATGAAGCGGATGTTCGGACAACGCGTCGCCATGCTCGGTCTCCCGCCCGTGTCGTTGATGACGTTGAAGATGGCCCTCGCAGTGTCGGTCTGCCACTCGACGGTCGCCGGGCTCGTGTTCGGCAGGAGCGCATGGCAGCAGCTCGCGTCCGTCGGATGCGTGTAGACGATGGCGTTGCGCCGGTTCAGTTCGTCGAACACCGGCTGTAATGACGGGTCGCCGAGCCAGATGGTGCCGTAGCTCGTCAACAGGCCGACGCCGTCCGCCTTCAGCGTGTCGAACGCGTACTCGAGCTCCTTCAGGCTGGCGTCGATGTCGGGCAACGGCAGCACGGCGAAGAGGCCGAAGCGACCGCGATGGTCGCGCACCATCCGCGCGCCGTACTCGTTCATGTCTCGCGACAGGCTGATGGCTTCCTGGCGCTCCCTGGAGAAGTCGTCGCCGAACCAGACCCCGGGCTCGGTGCACGACAGGAAGGCCGTCGAGACACCGGCCGCATCCATGGCCGCCAGGGCAGCAGCCGGCGTGTACGTCTCGAACTGCTGCCACCCTTGCCGCTTGACCTCGACGACCCGCTTGATCCACCGCGGCGACCCGAAGTGGTGGTGCAGGTCGAGCCGCCGCCCGTTCGCAGGCACCTGGGCGTCGAGCGCGCGCACCGGGGGCAACGACGCGACCGCCCCGAGGGCCGCCACGTGCTTCAGCCACTGACGCCGTGCGGGATTGGCTACCGTGTCCATCGCCCCCCTCGAGGTCGCCTCCTGACGGAAACGGCGATAGTGTACGTGCTGCCGCGCCCAGCCGCACTCGAGTTCTTCGTCGACGCCCATCGGCGGCGGCTCGAAGCTGCCCGCCGTAACCGGGCCGAAGCGCATTTCGTATTCACAGGCCTCGTGGTAGTCCTCTCGAGAGATCCTGGTGGCCGCGACCTCCATCACCTGCGCCTTCAGCGGCGGCCCGAGGCGCGCGACGAACTCGGCGAGCGTCTTCGGAACGATCGTGGCCAGTCGGGCCAGTTCGTCGCGCTTCGCCATGACCTTCCGCGTGTCGAGCGGCAGCGACCGGACGCGCACGTCGTCGACCACGCTCCCGACCGACGAGGAGGCAGTTCGATCGCGGCGGCGTCGACCGTCACGGACCGGATTGTCGCACCCGGTCGACACCAGGGGCTGCCTGGCTCGAAACCGTCGTCGGGTACACCCCGGGCACTGAACGTGCGCGCTCGTCGTCGCGGGCACGATGGCGAGGTCGGGTTCGTCCGAGCCGGTATGATGCCGGGTACGGCCGAACGGGTTGACGGGATTCGACGCGTGCCCCCGCCGATCCGATCGTCCCGACACTGACGATGAGGCGTGATTCCCCGGTTGACGAGGCGGCGGCCATCCCGCCTCCCTGGACCCTCTGGATCCTGCGCGCACTGCTCCCTGCGTCGCAGCGCGACGCTATCGTCGCCAGCGTGCTCGAACGGTTTCGCGAGACCGCGCGAGCGAGCGGACGCGGGCATGCCCGCCGTTGGCTTCGGGGGGAAGTGCGCGAGTACGGGTGGCCGGCCGTTCGCCTGCCCGCGCTCTTCGTGCTGCTGTCGTTCCTGGCCGGCGATGGCCTCCGCGTCTCCTGGCCCGGCGATGCCGGCGTGGCGCGATGGCTGCAGAGTTCGTGGCCGGCCGTGGGCCTGCTCGCAGCTGGCGCGGCCCTTGGATGGCGCGGCCGCACGGGATGGGCGGGCGCGGTCGCGGGTTTCGTCGCCTCGGCGCTCGTGACGGCCGGCGTGCAGGTGGCCTACGTCGTGGGGCTCGCCATCGGCCAGCCGCAACTCTTCAAGATCGGCCTCACCTGGGCCACGCTCCGGGATCTGCTGCACCTTTGGACCGCCGCCACGCTGGCGGGCACCCTGCTGGCAGGCGTGGGCGGCCTGGCGGGCCACGCCGTACGAGGGCTCGTGCGCCGCCCGTGAGTCCGTCTCAGCGGGGTGGCACCGGGCGCTCGCCCCCCGGTCCGGATCACGGCGACTTTCCCCGGGGAATCGCGGATACGGGCGCGATACAATCCGTCGCGGGTGCACATGAGAAGAGCTGCGTTCGCCGTCGTCGTCGTGGTGGTGCTCGGGGTGGGGTCGAGCCGACCCGCTCCGCAGGCGCAATCCCGTGAGCCGCAACTGGTCGGGACGTGGCTGTTGACGTCCGAACTGCTGAACGCCGACCGCGCCCAGCCGACACCGGCCCCGAACGCTCGAGGCCTGCTCGTGTTCGACAGGGCCGGACACTACTTCGAGCTCGTCGACCGCGCGGTGCCGGCGGGGCTGGCCAAGGACCTGTCAGAGGCGCAACTCGGGTTCCACCGCTCGGTCGGGTCATGGGGACGCTACGAGGCCGACCGCGGGGCCGGACGCATCACCTTCGAGGCCTTCGCCGGCCGCAGCGCCAACCAGACTGGCGCGAAGTTCAGCCGCACGTTCGCCGTCGAATCCGTTCCCGACGATCAGGATCGCCTCACCACCACGTCCCAGGCGTCGGAGCTCCACACACTTGGCGTCAGCCGCCGGGTCTGGCAGCGTGTGCCCACGATGGCCGGCCTGCCCCGGGAGGTGCGCGCCGCGCTCGGTTTCTGGCGTCACGAAGTGGAAGGCCAGAAGCGCGCGGACACCGGCGAGGTGCTCACCGATATCACCCGCGACCCCAGCGTCATCGTCTACACGCCGGCCGGCTTCGTGGGCGTGCACTTCCCCACGCGGAACCGGACCCGGTTCGCCGCCGGGGAACCGACCGACGCGGAAGCCCGGCAGCAGAGCAACTACCTCGGCTACTACGCCTCCCTCGGTGTCTACCCGGGCGGGCGCTATCAGGGCCTGATCTTTCACAACATCCTGGGCGGAAGCTTCACCGTCGGGACGACGCTGCGACGGTTCTTCGACCTGCGTGGCGAGGAGCTCCACCTGACGTTCCCGCCGGCCGTGAACCGGCAGGGCATCCGGAGCCAGACGTACGTGCGGTTGCGCCGGCTCAGTAACGCCGACGACATGCTCGGGCGCTAGGCCTGTCCGGGCCCGACCGGAGGGCCTGGCCCGGACGCCCGCCGGGCCGGCGCGATCACCGACGCCCCCGGTCCGCCCACTTCTCGTTGTCGCAGTGATGCTCGAGCAGATCCGTGTCCGGCAGCAGGTTGAACTGCACCGTCGCGGACCAGGGCCGCGTGAACGTCTTGGGGTCGTCGAAGGTCACGACGAGGCTCATGTGTCCGAAGTCGAGGCGCCGGAACCGCTCCGTCGTGCGCAGCGCGTCGGTGTGCGGGGTGCCGCCGGCATCGAGCCACGACTGGTCGTTGAACCCCGCCGTCTCGATCACGAACGTGTCGCCGTCCCACCGTCCGACCGAGTAGCCGAGCCACGCCGGCTGTGGATCGACCGGAAGCGGCCGCCCGTCGGTGAACACCTGCCGCCAGTTGTTGAACTCCTCGAACAGGATGATCGTCAGGCCCGGGCTCTGGGCGAACTTGAACGGCAGGGTGCGCGTCAGCATCGCGTCGGGAATGCCGTGCGGCAGGCAGCGTTCCGTCGGGGCCCCCACGCCCAGCGCCTTCTGCCGCTCGTCCCACAGCGCCTTCGCCCAGGGCAGGAACGGCGCCCCGGCCGGCAGGTCGGCCGCGATGTTGTAGACGTACTTCGACCGCACGCGGCCGTCGGTGGGCATCACCGTGTCGCCGACGATTTCCCACACGCCGGACAAGTCGGGCTTGCCGTCCGATGCCCTGGGTACCGGGGCGGCCAGGTTCGGCCGCCCGTCGGGCAGGCGGGGCGTCCCCGGCGTCGGGTACGTGAGCCACTGCGCCGACACCCCGACCGAGATCAGCACGGCCACGCCCAGCGTGAGCCCCAGTCTTCCCTTCGTCATCGCCCCTCCGGCTGTCCCTTCGGTCCTGGACCTCATGGCACGACGCGGAACGCCGTCGTGCGCGCGGCCGCGCCGGCCTTGACCTCCAGCGCGTAATCCCCTGCCGCGAGCGGCGACAGAACCAGGTCGACGGCCAGCCAGTGCACGCCGCCCTCGTCGCGCGCCACGACCTGCAGCGGAATCGCCATGGGCTTGCCTTCACGATCGAGCAACGTGGCCGACGGCTCGCCCGCCACGGCGGCCGCGAACTCGAAGCGCAGCCGATCCGTGCGTGCCGCCCTCGGGTCGGCGCTCCGAAAGAAGACCATGCCGGTCGCCGGCCGGCGCCGCCACACCACGGGTTCGCCAATCGCGCTTGGTTCGGCCGCCACCGTGACGCGCGCCGTCTCGTCGATGGTCGCGCCCGCTCCCCCCTTGGCCCGCACCCGCACCGCATAGTCGCCGGGCCCCAGGGCGCCGGTCTCCGGCACCTGCACGGCAAACCCGCCGTCCGCCCCGAACGGCACGGACGTCGTGAACACCGGGCGCCCGTCGGCCGCGCGCACCGCCACGTCCACCGTGGCGCCGTTGCCCCACTCGGCGCCCCGGCGCGTCGCGTCGTCCAGCGTCCCCACCAGCCAGAAGGCGCTCTGCCCCGTCGCGGGCAACGGATACGTCGACGTGCGAAGCCGCAACTCGGCGCGCGGGTTGAACGCCATCGCGGTGAGCGCCCCGAGCACCGCGCTCCGTACCGTCGGTACCGCTGGAGCAGCGGCGCTTCCAGTGATGGTCGCGGGGACTTCGCCCGGCGCGAGCGCGCGATACCCTCGCCGGAATCGCGCCTGCACGCCAGGACGCGACAGGCGCACGTTGATCGACCGGAACTTGCCGTCCAGCTTCGAGTTGGTGGACGAATAGGTCATCAGGTAGTACGACGACATGTCGTCCACGACACGCTTGAGCAGCGGCGTCACGTTGTTCGTGTTGACGATGGCCACGCCGTCCGTCACGTCGGCCAGCAGCCGCAGCCCGTTCTGGCGGTTCCGCAGGCTGGCGGCATCCTGGGCGAGCGGTGGAGGCGGCTCCGGTCCGATATCCGAGTCGAAGACCGCCAGCCCCTGCGCGCCCACCGGGTAGAAGGTCACGTTGACGCGATTGGCCCGCTCGGACGTCCGCAGCAGACGATCCCGGTTGTCGAGGTTGGCGAGCGCCATCCTGTCGGCGTTGCACTTGTCCCGGTTCACGCCGATCGCCGATTCGCGCTGCCGGGTCGTTCCGCGGTCGACGATGCCGGGCGGGCTGGGGATGCGGCCCTGATCGCCCTGGAGCTGCCGCGCCAGCGCCGGGTTGGGTCCGTACTCCAGCCAGCCCTCGCTGACGACCAGGACGGCCTTGCGCTCGTCGCGCACGCCACCGAGGTGCACGACGAGATCGTCGAGCGCGTCGAGGGCCAGCATCTCGCGGCGGCGTGCCTTCATCTCCGCGGCAATCGTCCGGTCCTCGACGTTGTAGCACGCCTCGTACATGTCCTCGATCGGGTCGTTGTCCGTGAGGCGGGCCCGGCGGCCCCAGGTGTGGTCGCTCAGCAGCTTGGACACGACCGAGGTCCGTCGACCCAGGGTGACGTCGGCTGCCGACATCTCGGGCGTCATCAACCCGATCAGATCGTCCTGCCCCACCACCCGATCGACGAACTGCAGCAGCGGCTGCCGCATGCGCGCCGAGTTGCCGAAGCTGGCATGGTAGGTATCGAGGAAGATGACGAAGAGGCGGGCGCGTGGGTCGGCCGCCATCTGCCGGCTCTCGGACACCGTGTTCGGTTCGGCCCGCAACTCCTGCGAGACCGGCGGACGCACCAGGACGCGCTCGAAGGTGTCGATGGTCTGCTTGACGCCGTCCTCGAACACCTCGACATCGGTGGCCGTGAGATCGTCGACGCTGCCGCCGTCGCGCGTGGCATAGAGGTCGACCCGAACCACGTTGATGCCGCCGCGGAAGATCGGCGGCTGCGGCTGCTGCGCCCACAGCACTGCGCCCAACGTCACCGCGACCGCGAAGGCCACCCCGCGCCTGACGATGTGCGTCATGCCCAATCCACCATCGGTCCTTGGCTCGTGCGCACACTCCCTGGCACTGCGATCGTTGCAGGAGGCGCCCGCTCGGGCTGGCTGGTGCGCGGCTACTTCTTCTGCAGCACGAATCGCTGCGCCCGGCGCTGGTTGACGATCTCCGCCGTGTAGAGATTTCCCTTCGAGTCCGCCGCCATGTGATGCACGATGTCGAACTCGCCCGGCTTCGACCCCTTCGCGCCGAGCGCGCCGATTTGCGTCATCGTCTCGCGGTCGAAGATCACGATGCGCATCAGCCCCGAATCCACCACGTAGAGGAACTGCTGCTTGCGGTCCGGCGAGAACGCGAAGCCCGCTGGCACCGGCACGACGGTGCTGCCGTCGCTCGTCACCCGCACCTGCTTCTTGAACTGGCCGGCGGTCGTGAACAGCTGAATGCGGTTGTTGATCCGGTCGGCCACGTAGACGATGCCGTCACGTGACACCTTGATGGCGTGCGGCAGCCCGAACTCCGGAGGGCCGTCGGGCGTGGTCTGGGGCTGCGGCGTGGCCGCGTTGGCCGCGAGCACCGTTGGCGGCGGGTTCCCGAACGCGCCCCACATCCGCTTGAACGCGCCGGTCTCCGAGTCGAACACGATCACGCGCTTGTTGCCGTAGCCGTCGGCCGCGTACACCTCCTTCGCGTCGGTGTCGACGAACACGTCGGTGGGCTGGTGGACGTTCTCGGTGTCGGCGCCACCCTTGCTCTGGCCGCTGCGACCGATCTGCATGACGAGCTGTCCCGTCCTGGTGAACTTCAAGATCATGTCGTCGCTGACGCCCGGCGTCGTGGCCCGTGGCCAGCCGGCGCGGCCGCCCAGCCAGATGAACCCTTTGGCATCGGCGAAGATGCCGTGCTCGCGGCCCAGCCAGGTGCCGGTGCCCGGCCCACCCCAGCTGCTCAGCAGCTTTCCGGCGGTGTCGAACTCGAGCACCGGCGGCGCAGCGTTCGCCCGCTGCGCCTCGGGGATGGACTGCGGGACGTGCAGGACCCAGATGTGATCGCGCGGGTCGACCGAGATCGACGTCACTTCCCCGAGCACCCAGTTGTTCGGGACGGTCGGCCAGTTCGGATCGAGCGCGAACTGAGGCGCCTGCGGCAGCTTTTGCGCGCTTGGGCTGAGCGAGGCGGCCGCCACGAGCAGCGCGACCAGCGCGGTGAGCACGGCATGTTTCATGATGCAGAATCCTAGTTCAGTTCAGCCTCGGCCACGACGAGGCTCATGTGTCCGAAGTCGAGTCGCCGGAACCGCTCCGAAGCGGCCGCCACGCACGCGGCAGTATACGTGCCCCTGACACACGCGACCAGCGTGTGCGCTTCGAGCGGACTCGACTGAACTCGCTTAGAGCATTTCTTGCGATATGACATCAACATATCTATTTGTCGATGTATGAGAACGGCGCTACCGTGACCACAGCACACAGAGGATCAGGAGTAGAGCGATGACGAACAAGGCGAAGACATGGATGGGTGTGGTGGTGGCGGCGGCACTGTCGGTCCAGCCGTCGCAGGCTGGGCCGCTGGCCGACGCGCCGTCGCAGACGGCGCTGGAGCCGTTCGGGAGTTGCCGGGTCTGTCTCGTCGAGATCGAGGGACGGCGGGGCTACCCCGCCAGTTGCACGACGCCGGTCGAGCCGGGCATGACGGTGCGCACCGACACCGACAAGCTCCGGTCGCTGCGCCGCCGCGTCCTGGAACTCTATCTGTCCGACTTCCCGGCCGGCGACGTGCCGGACGGCTGGAGCGAATTCCACGAGACCCTGGCGCAGTGCGGCGTCAGCACCCATCCGTGTGGCGACGGGGCGAACCATCTGGCCAGCCCCGTCGACCTCTCCAACCCCTATTTCCTGTTCGACCCGGCCAAGTGCATCGTCTGCAGCCGCTGCGTGCGCGCCTGCGAGGAGATTCAGGGCACCTTTGCGCTGACGGTCGAAGGCCGCGGATTCGAGTCCCGAATCGTCGCCGGTCAGAACCAACCGTTCTTCGAGTCCGACTGCGTCAGCTGCGGCGCCTGCGTGCAGGCCTGCCCGTCGCAGGCCCTGGTCGAGAAGAGCCTCTTCGAGGGGGAGTACCGTCGTGCCGAATCCAGCTAAGCCGGACCGGAGCGTCGTCACCACCTGCGCCTATTGCGGCGTCGGGTGTGGCTTCAAGGCCGAGACCCGCGAGGGCCGCCTGTTGCGCATGATCCCGTGGAAGGACAGCAAGGCCAACCACGGTCACAGCTGCGTCAAGGGACGTTTCGCCTTCGACTACTGCCTCCACCCGGACCGCGTGCGTACCCCGCTCATCCGACGATCGATCGACGAGCCGTGGCAGCCAGTCAGCTGGGACGACGCCTTCCGCCACACGGCCAGCGAGTTGCGCCGGATCCAGGCCGCGCACGGCCCGAAGTCGATCGGCGCAATCTCCAGTTCGCGCTGTACCAACGAGGAGATCTTCCTCGTCCAGAAGCTTGCGCGGGCGGTGTTCGGCAACAACAACATCGACAACTGCGCCCGCATCTGCCACTCGCCGACACAGTTCGGCCTGTCGGCGACGCTGGGCTGGGGCGCCGCCAGCCAGCACTTCGACTCCATCCTCCGGGCCGACGTCATCATGGTGGTCGGCGCCAATCCGACCGAAGGGCATCCGGTGTTCGGGTCCTTGTTGAAGCGCCGTGTCCGCGAGGGCGCACGGCTCATCGTGATCGACCCGCGCCGGACGGAGACCGTGGAGTCGCCGCATTGCCGGGCCACCGTGCACCTGCCGCTGCGGCCGGGCACCAACGTCGCGGTGCTCAACAGCATCGCCCACGTCATCGTGCGCGAGGGCTTGTACTCCGAGGCCTTCGTGCGCGAGCGCTGCGAGTGGGAGGAGTTCGAGGGCTGGACCGGGCTCGTCGGCGCCGACCGCTACGCGCCGGAGCGCATCGGGCCGGAGGCCGGTCTCGAACCTGCGGCCATCCGAGAGGCGGCGAGGCTCTACGCCGGCGGGCCCAACAGCGCGATCTACTACGGGTTGGGTGTCACCGAGCACTCGCAGGGGTCCACCGGCGTGATGTGCCTCGGCAATCTGGCGCTCGCATGCGGCATGCTTGGCCGCGAGGGCGTCGGCGTCAATCCGTTGCGCGGGCAAGGGAACGTGCAGGGCGGCAGCTGCCTGGGCAGCTGGCCGCACGTCTTCAGCGGCTATCGCTTCGTGACCGACCCCGACGTGCGCGGCTCCTTCGAACGCGAGTGGAGCGTCGAACTGGACGGCGAGCCCGGTCTCCGGCTGCCGAACATGTTCGACGCGGCGCTCACCGGCCACTTCCGCGGCATGTACATCATGGGCGAGGACCCGGTGCAGAGCGACCCCAACCAGCAGCACGTCATCGCCGCCCTGCGCCGCATGGAGTGCGTGGTGCTGCATGACCTGTTCCTCAACGAGACCTCGAAGTACGCCCACGTCTTCCTGCCGGGCAGTTCCTCGCTCGAAAAGGAGGGCACCTTCACCAGCGCCGAACGCCGGGTGAACCGGGTGCGCAAGGTCGTGGAACCGGTGGCCGGCCTCCAGGACTGGGAAATCGTGGTCCGGCTGATGAACGCGCTGGGCTACCCGGTCCACTACGACGACGCGAGCCAGATTCTCGACGAGATTGCGCGGCTCTCGCCGGCCTACCGGGGCATGAGCTTCGCGTTGCTGGACCGCCTCGGCTCCGCGCAGTGGCCCTGCGACGAGCAGGCCCCGGAGGGTACCGAGGTCCTGCACACGGAACGTTTTCCGCGCGCCAACGGACGCGGCACCTTCATGCTCACCGAGTACGTCGCGACCCGCGAGCGTACCAACGACCGCTATCCCCTGCTGCTGACGACCGGCCGCATCCTGAGCCAGTACAACGTCGGCACGCAGACCCGGCGCACGGCGAACTCGCGCTGGCACCCCGAGGACCGGCTGGACATCCACCCCGAAGACGCCCGGGCGCGCGGCATCGCCGACGGTGACTGGGTGGCCCTGACCAGCCGCTTCGGCAGCACCCGGCTGCGCGCACGACTGACGCAGCGGCTCAATCCAGGTGTCGTCTACACCACCTTTCACCACGCCGAGTCCAAGGCCAACGCGCTGACCTCGGATCTGTCCGACTGGGCCACCAACTGTCCCGAGTACAAGGTCACCGCGGTCGACGTCGTGCGCGTGACCGAGCACCGTGACGCCCAGCACGCGACACCGGCACGGGCGGCCGACGAGGTGCACGCATGACGGCGGCTGGCGACACGTCCGGTGGCACGGTGCTCGACTTGGACCGGCTGCTCGGCATGGCCAACCAGATCGGAGACTTCTTCGCGCCCTACCCGGCCGCACGGCGCGCCGAAGGCATCCGCAACCACCTCCGAACCTACTGGGATCCGCGGATGCGCGAGGCGCTGCTGACCTACATCGACAACGGCGGGGCCGGCCTGCAGGCCTCCGTCATCGAGGGCGCGCGGCTCCTGCGCGACGCCGCGGCCCCGGCCAAGGGCTACTACGGTCCGCCACAGGCGTGAGGGGCGGGCGCGCCACCGCCAGCTCGCGCCTCGGCGCGTCTACTGTGACATTTCGCTCGAACGCAGCCCGAACACGAGAACCACGGAAATGAGCGAGAGCAGGGAAATCTGGATCTGGCCGGCGACACCCCAGCCCCAGGCGGTGACCAGCGACCCCATCATGTAGCCGCCCAGCGCGCCGCCCGCGTAGACGCTCGAGATGAACATGCTCGACCCCTTGTTGGCGAGGCTGCGGCGCAGGGCCTTGATGTGCCCACCGGCCAGGTTGGTATAGACGATGGCGGCGCCGAAGATACCCACCAGCAGAGCCATCAGCTTGTACGTGCCGATGCTCATGCCGGGCGTGTACAGGAAGAACCCGAGCACCACCAGCACCAGCGAGGCGCTGCTCAAGACGACCTTCGCCGGGAAGCGGTCGCCCAGCTGGCCCGCGAAGAACGCCGTCAGCGAGCCCAGCCCGAAGAACGGCATCACGCCGCCGACTTCCGCAGGCGTCAGCTTCAACACGTCTCGGAGGAAGGTGGGATACAGGCCGAGGAATCCGTACACCGTCAGGCCATACAGAGCGCTGAGGACCGACAGGAGGATCGTGTTGCGATTCATCAACGAATCCGCGCCGCCGGTGTCCTGGTGACTCTGCGCCGCGCCCTTCGTCTCGGTGAACCACGGGCGAACGACCAGCGCTGAGATGATCACGAGGGCGATGCCCACCACGCCGAAGACCAGCATGGGCGGCTGCCACTGTCCCGTGCTGGAGCGGATGTTGCCGATGGCCCACGGTCCCAGAAACGAGCCCAGTCCGAAGCAGACGTTGACGATGCCCACGGCCGCCACGCGCGTCTTGGAGAAGTAGCTGGCCGACAGCGCGAACATGCTGGTGGCCAGAAACGACATGCCGGCTCCCTGCATGACGATGAACACGAACATGCTGGCGAAGCCCGTGGCCTGCGTGAAGAGCAGCGTGGCCCCGGAGAAGAGCGCGATCCCCAGGAGCAGCACGGTCCGCCTGGACGTGCGGGCGATCAGGGCGCCACCCGGAAGCCCGGCGATCGCGATGCCGAACGTGAACATCGTCGTCAGCGCGCCCATCTGCGGCAGCGAGAGGCCGAGGGCGGTGCGAATGTCGGGACCGAGCATGCTGATCAGGTAGCGGTCGGCCGACATCAGCGTGTAGCTGACCAGCAGCAGGGCAAACATCGCCAGTGCGGCGGTTCGAGTACTCGACTGGTCGGCGGCGGCCACCGCGTTCACGTCTGTGGCTGAAGGCACGGCGTCTTCTCCCTTAGCGTTGTGACTTCCTCTGCTATCTGTATGTCCGGCGCCGGATGCTACCACGATACGTGCGCCACGAGACGGCCCGGCCTCACGCAAAGGGCTGGCACTCGAGCAGCCGACCGGGCGCACCCGAAAAGGGGCCGCCGGTCGATTGCGCGGGAGTCTTCCCAGGGGAGTTCGGGCGGGGCGGTTCCGGGTGTAGGATCCTGGTTCTTCAGGAGCATTCATGAAACTGACACTGACCGGGTTCGTCCTCGCGCTGTTCGCCTCCGTCGCGCCGGGCTACGCGCAGCTGCTCGCCGCCAAAGACGCTCCCGTGGCCTATGGGCACCATCACCTCAACGTCACCGACATCCCGGCGGCGCAGAAGTTCCTGGCCGACACGCTGGGCGGGACGCCAATCACGGTGGCCGGACGGCAGATCGTCAAGTTCCCGAACGTGCTCGTCATCATGCGGCAGCAGAAGCCGACCGCGGGCACGAAGGGCAGCTCGGTCGATCACCTCGGCTTTTCGGTGCCCGACCTCCGCGCCGCCGTGGACAAGGCCAAGGCCGGCGGCTACCGCATCGTGACGAAAGAGGAGGCGCCGGCCCCGTGGGTGGTCGCCGACGACCTCGCCACGCAGGCGGGGCGTGACATCCGCATCGCCTTCGCCATGGGCCCCGACGACCTGAAGGTCGAACTGGTCGAGGTGAAAGGACAGCCGGCGCCGATCGCGCTGCACCACGTGCACTTCGCCGGGCCCGACAACAAGGCGATGCAGGAGTGGTACGTGAAGGTGTTCGGCGCCAAGGCCGGCAACCCAGGCGGGACGTTCCAGTCGGCCACCCTGCCGGGCGTCTCGCTGAACTTCAACCAGGCGACCGCGGCCGTCGCCGGCACGCAGGGCCGCGCCGTCGACCACGTCGGCTTCGAGATCACCGGTTTGCCGGACTTCCTCAAGAAGCTCGACGCGATGGGCATCAAGGCGACCAACGTGCGCGACGTGCCCGACTTCGGCATCTCGATCGGCTTCATCACCGACCCCTGGGGCACCTACATCGAGCTGACCGAAGGGCTGAAGAAGATTCCCTAGGAGGGCTTCGAAGGCGACCTCTCGCCGGGGCTCTGCGATACACTTCTGGGCCATGCACACCCGTCAACGCCTCGTTGCGCTGGCCGTCGCGTTCGCGCTGGCCAGCGCGTCCAGCGCCGCCGCGCAGGATCTCGCCATTCGCAACGTCCGCATCATCGTCGGCACTGGCCAGGTCGTCGAGCAGGGCACGATCCTGATCCGCGGCGGGCGCATCGTGTCGGCGTCGGCCGGCAACACTCCGGCCCCCGGGGTGCGCACGCTCGACGGCCGGGGGTTGACTGCCGTCCCCGGCTACATCGACGCCCACCGTCACATCGTGCAGGGCGGCGGCCGTGGCGGCCGCGGTGGCGACGGCGCCGACGCGTGGCTCAAGAACGACGCGCCTGCGCGCATGCAGGAGTTCCTGGAGGCCGGCTACACCACCTTGATGTCGGCCGGCGGCGCCGCCGAACCCGTGGTGGCGCTCAAGAAGGCCATCGACGGCGGCCAGATGAAGGGACCGCGCATCATCCCCTCTGGGCCGCTGCAGATCGGCCCGAACACGACGCCCGAGGCTGCCCGTGAGGTGATCCGCAAGCTGGCGGCGGCCGACATCCACTTCACCGGCGAGGTGAACGTCAACTCCTTCAAGCCCGATGCGAAACAGCTGGAAGCGCTCGCCGCGGCCATCGACGAGGGGAAGAAGGTGGGCGTGGACGTCGCCATCCACGCGGCGAGCGTGGTGGCCATGAACGCCGCCGTCAAGATCGGCGTCCCGAAGCTGGTGCACACGCCGCACTTCCAGTGGATGTCCGACGCCGACGCGCAGGCGGTGAAGGCCGCCGGCACGCAGGTGTCGTCCTGCACGGGGTTCGGCGCGCCCGTGTTCAGCGTGTTCAACAAGGACAACGTGCCGACGTTCCGTGACGGCGGGAAGTGGCCGGACGCGATTCTGGACGGTGAAGGGCGGGGCCGGGAGGCCGGATACAAGCCTGTGAACGGGCGCACGCTGTTCGACAACGGCGTCGTGTACGGCTACTGCACGGACACGGGCTATCTGCCGGCCTGGGGGCTCAATCAGGAACTCCGCGTGCTGGGCCTGATGTTCTCGCCCCTCGACCTCGTCAAGGTGCTCGGGCCCAACAGCGCGTCGTGGGTCAACATGAGCAAAGACCTCGGAACGCTCGAGGCGGGCAAGCTCGCCGACATCGTGCTGCTCGGCGGCAATCCGCTGGGTGGAACGCCGCAGAATGGCTTCTGGGACTTCCTGAACGTCAAGGTCACCATCAAGGGCGGCCAGGTCCTGGTGGACAAGCGCGCCGCCAAGTAGGGCGGCGACGCCTGTCACGGCAGGGCGAACACGAACAGGCTGCTGCCCGTCCCGGGCTTCAATTCCGGCGTCAGTTCGTTGGCCCTGGTGGAGACGTTCGACACGCCCGTGCTGACGGCAACGTACTCCTTGCCTCCGGCCGAGAACACGACCGGATACCCGGTGACCGGTGCGCCCAGGTTCGTGTCCCACAACACGCGGCCGGTACGGTCGTCGAGCGCCTTGAAGTGCCCGTTGCTGTCGCCCGCGAAGACGAGGCCTCCGGCGGTGGCCACGAGCGAGAGCACGGCGGCCCGCTGCTCGACGGTCCAGAGCGCGCGCCCCGTCTCGGCGGACACGGCCCAGATGCTGCCGACGTTGGTCTTGCCGGGCGCGATGACCGGCTTGACGCTCAGGCCGTAGAGGTTGGTCGGGTCGGGCTTGTCGATGGCGGCAGTGGCCGACATGCACAGGTTCTGCAGGCCGTAGTACATGGTGTTGGTCTGCGGGCTGAACGCCCCGGCCTGGAAGTTCTTTCCGCCCTCCATGCCCGGGCACACGAGCCGTTCCTGCCCCACCCCGGTGAACAGCGCCTCCTCGTTGACGGTCACCTTCCCGGTGGCGCCGTCGATGCGCGAGACGACGTTTTGGGGCGACGTGGGCCGCGCCCACAGAAACTCCCCCGTCTTCCGATCCAGCGTGTACACGATGCCGGTCTTGCCGGGAATGCCCGTGATCACCTTCCGGCGCTCGCCGGCGCGCAGGCGCGGATTCACCCACGGCACTTCACGCGGATCCGGTCGAACGGCCGTCTCGACCAGCACGCGCTCGAAGGGATGGTCGAGGTCCCAGTGGTCCACCAGGTGCTGGAAGTACCACACGATGCGGCCGGTGTCGGCGTCGAGCGCGAGCGTCGAGTTGTGGTACAGGTACTGCCGCTCGTTGCCAGCCAGGATGAACTTGGGTGCCGGGCTCGTCACCGACGTGCCCACGAAGATCAGGTTCGTCTCCGGGTCGTAGCTCGGCACCATCCATGTGCCGACGTGCACGCGCAGGTCTGCGGGCACGTCGCCCCAGGTCTCGCCACCCGGCTCGCCCGGCAGGGCGATGGTGCGGGTGCGCCATACCTCCTTGCCCGTCACCGCATCGTGCGCGGTGATGATGCAGCCGCCCGGACCGGCGTCTGGCTGGCAGCCGCGACCTGCGATGACCTTGCCGTTGGCAATGAGGGGCCCACCAGTCGCCGTCGCCCGGCGCGTCGGCTCCAGCACCGGCGTCTGCCAGACGAGCGCACCGGTGCGTGCATCGATGGCGGCGATCTGGTTGTCGGACGTGGCGTCGATGATATTGGTGCCGTAGATCGCAATGGTGCGGTTACCGTCGTTCGAGCGCCGGAGGTCGGGAGGCTGCGGCCGGCGGTGCTCCCACTTGAGTTCGCCGGTACCGGCGTCGAACGCCTGGATGAGATCGCTCGGGTTCGGGAGGTACATCACGCCGTCATAGACGAGGGGCGTGGCCTCGCCGCGCCCGCTCGCCATGGCGCGGGACCAGGCCAGCCGCAGCTGGCCGACGTTGCTTCGATCGATCTGGGTGAGCGGGCTGAAGCCCTGGCCGTCCTGCGTACGCCGCCACATGAGCCAATCCCCGGGATTGGGCTTCATCAGCATCTCGTCACTGACCGGCGTCAACGACCGCTCGCGGACCTGGGCCCGCAGCGCCCAGGTGCCCATGACCGTCAGGGCCGCACACAGGAGGGCCAGGGTCCGTCGCATCAGCGGAAGCCGGGACATGTGGCGCCCCTCACTTCCGTCCGGACTGCTGATACTCGGGCGCGAGCTCCCTGCAAGCCTCGACCCTGAAGGGCGCGTCCGCTGGCAGGACGCTGTCAGCGTCCTCGTACTTGTCCGCGAAGTACACGGGATCCTCCACCACGATGGCGCGCGTGAGCTCGAGCGTGGCCGGATTCAACGTGAAGCGCTCGACGACGTGCAGCTTGTCGCTGTGCGGCAGCGTACCCGCCACGCTGCCGGGCAGGAAGCCAACGGTGTCCACGACGAGCGTATCGCCATCCCAGCGGCCGATCGAATGACCGCCACGGCTCGGCGCCACGTTCGCCGGGTGCGTGCTCAGGTTCAGGTGCACGGTGCGGGTGAGGCCAGCGCCGTACTCCATCTTGATGGCGTTCGCGCTCTGCGTGATGCGGTTGATGGCGCCGTCGAAGACCCAGTCGAACAGGATGCTCGTGATCTGGCAGGTCAGCCGGGGGTCCTCCGACGTCGAGCGCTTGCGCAGCGCCTCTTGCGCCGCCCGTCCGGCCGCGGTCAACGTCACCGGCGGCGGGAACCAGCCGGCAGGGCCCTCCGGCGCCGGGATCTTGCCGGCCTTGATCGCGTCGGCCTGGCTGATCGGCACCAGCCGGACGCGTCCGCCGGGCGGCGCGGCCAGGACGTGCTGCTCCTGCGCCCATTCGCCGGCGAGATTCGGTTTCCCGTTCGGCAACCGGAACGGTCGCCTCGAACGGTCGCCGGCCTTGTTGCGGCTCAACTGCTGATAGCGCTCCAGCGGCTTCGTCTGACCGAGCGTGATCGTCTCGACGGTGCAGGCCGAGGGATCGTCGCGGTGGGGGTGGCCCATCACGGTGATAGGCGTGCCCGGCTTGAACATCTCCGGCGACCAGCCCGAGCGCCGCAGCGTCGTGGCCGACCGCGTCTCGCACTTCATCGCGACGACCTTGGCATCGGCGCCGACGACGTCGAAGTAGATGTAGGTGTGCGGGTTCACGAAGTCGACCCGTGTCACCCGGCCCTGCAGCGTCACGTTCTGCCGCGTGTCGTAGCGGCCTGCGCCGTGGTGTGCGTCGGCGCGTGCCACGAGGCCCGGCAACACGAGCAGCGCGGCGGCGAGCGGCGCGATCGTCAGTCGTGTCATCGTTGTCCCTCTACGTTTCCGACCGGTGCGGCCGCGCGAAATGTGCGCGCGGGGTCGGCCCCGGAATCGAGCGTGGTGCGGAACCGCTCGCGCGCGCGAAGGGACGCAGACACGACCGTAGTCTACTCCTGCCCCGTTCCGGAGCTCCCGGCAACAGAACCCCGAACTCCGACGACGACGGTTACGTCTGTGACAGGGGCGGCGGCCTGTCGCCGGGCTCCGCGACAGCAGACAGGGGGAGACAAGATGCGCGTTGACCATCGTTCCGGACGGCTCGCGGGGGTTCTATACCTCGTCGTGGTGCTGACGGGCATCTTCGCGCTGGCCTACGTGCCGTCACGGATTCCGGTCGCGGGCGATCCGGCCGCGGCGCTCGACAACATCCGGGCGTCCGAACCGCTCTTCCGCATGGGTATCGCCGCATTCCTGGTGATGCAGGTGAGCTTCCTGCTGCTGCCGCTGGCGCTGTACCCGTTGCTGCGACCCGCAGGACCGGCAGCGGCCGCGGCCATGGTCGCGCTGGTGGGCGCGAGCGTGCCCGTGGCCCTGGTCAGCCTGTCGGGAAGGCTCGACGCGCTCTCGCTCGTGGCGGACCCCCGGTATGCCGCGGTGCTGACACCGGACCGGCTTCAGGCCGAGTTCCTGGTGGCACTTGGTGCGTACCGCAACGGGCTGTCCATCGCCGGCCTGTTCTGGGGCCTGTGGCTGCTGCCGTTCGGATACCTGACTTTGAAGTCCGGCCTCCTGCCCAGAGTGCTGGGCGGGCTCCTGGTCCTCGGAGGCCTCGGCTACACCGTCGACGTGTTCGGCGACCTGCTGGCTCCCGCCTACGCCGACAGCGCGATCCCGCGCTTCGTGACCCTGCCGGCGTCGGTCGGAGAGATCGGCACGTGCCTGTGGCTGCTCGTCGTGGGCGTCCGGTCGCCGGGCCCCGGGAACGCGGCCCACGAGCACGGTGCCGTGCGTACGCCGTAGGCGGCTGGGGACGGAGGTCGGATAACGACGCTCCTGGCAGGGTCGGGAGACTTTGGCTTCGACGTCAGCTACTTCGCATTCAGCAGGTGCGGAACGTCCCTCTCGTTCTCCCAGCAGTTCGCATCGAGGAGGTCGGTGTCGGGCACGAGCGCGAGGTCGATACTCACCGTCCAGGGCCGCGTGTAGGCGACCGCGTCGTCGACGGTGACCTCCACTTGAAGGTGGCCATAGTCCCGACGGCGAAACCGCTCCGTGACACGGGCGGCGCTCGTGAGCGGGCTCCCGGCGGTGTCGAGCCACTGGTCGTCGCGATAGCCGTTGCTCGTCACCACCAGCGTGTCGGCGTCCCAGCGTCCGCTCGAATAGCCGTTCCAGGTCGGGTTCGGGTCCTGCGGCAGCGGGCGCGCGTCGAGAAACACCTGGCGGTAGTGCGTGTTGTATTCGCTCAGCACCATCAGCACGCGCGGCGTCTGCACGAACTTCTTCATCGTCGGCAGCAGGATCATCCGCGGCCCCCCGGGCGTGATGCAGCGCACGTAGGGGTCGTCGGCCGGGCCACGGCTCGCCATCCGGTCCTTGGCCCACTGTTGATAGGGCAACCCACCAGGCACGCCCGCACCGATGTTCGTGAACTGGAGGCTGATCGGAAGGTCCGTGCACATGCGGCGCACGTCGTCGCACGGAAGCAGCGTCGCCACCTGCCACACACCGGAGAAATCAGGCTTGCCGTCGGGCATTCGAGGCGCGGGTGCCGCGCGATTCACGCTGCCGTCGGCCAGCCTCGGCGCGCCGGGGTCGGGATACTGGATCCACTGCGCCCCCACCCCAGACGGCAGCGCGAGCCACAGGAACACGAACGCGACCAGCCGAGCCACCATTAGAGGTCTCCCATTCCTATGGCTGAACGAGCCGCGGTATTAGCGCCCGAGAACTCGGCCGCCGTCAAGTTGGGGGCAAAGGCGACACGGGCCACTCACGTCCGGTGAAGACCGCGCCGGGCTAACATCTGCACATGCGCCTCGACATCCTTCCCGGGGATGGGATCGGTCCGGAAATCACCGCCGCCACGGTCGACGTCCTCAGGGCCGTCAACACGCGGCTGTCGCTCGGTCTGACATTCACGACGCACACCATCGGCCTCGAGAGCCTCGACACCCACGGCACGACGCTACCGACCTCGGTCCTCGGTTCCTGCCGCGACGCCGACGGCATCGTGCTCGGTCCCGTGTCCCACGCGACGTATCCGCCGGCGGACGAAGGCGGGATCAATCCCTCGGCCGCGATCCGGATCGCGCTCGATCTCTACGCCAACATCCGGCCGAGCCGCTCCCGCGACGGCCTGCCCCACTACGGCCGCACGCCGATGGATCTCGTCATCGTCCGCGAGAACACCGAGGGCTTCTACGCCGACCGCAACATGTTCGACGGCGGCGGCGAGTTCATGCCGACGCCGGACGTCGCGCTCGCGTTCAGGAAGATCACCGCGAAGGGCTCGGCGCGCGTGGTCAAGGCGGCGTTCGAGCTGGCACGCACGCGGCGGAAGCGCGTCACCGCCGTCCACAAGCAGAACGTCCTGCGGATGTCGGACGGCCTGTTCCTGAGCGAGTCCCGGAAGATTGCCGAACAGTACAAGGATGTCGCCTACGACGAGCAGCTCGTCGACTCGATGACCGCCCTGCTCATCAGAGAGCCATCGCGCTACGACGTGATCGTTGCAACGAACATGTTCGGCGACATCCTGTCGGACGAGGCCGCGGAGCTTGCGGGTGGGCTGGGGCTCGGCGCGTCGATCAACGCCGGCGACAACCACTGCATGGCGCAGGCGGCGCACGGCTCGGCGCCACAGCTGGCCGGCACCGACCGGGCCAACCCCGTGTCGCTCATCCTCTCGGCGGCGCTGCTGCTTGACTGGCTGTCGCGCCGGCACCGGCGCGACAGCCTTGCGAGGGCCGCACGGGTCATCAGCGACGCCGTCGACGTCATGCTCGCGTCTCCTGACACGCGCACTGTCGACCTCGGCGGTTCGGCCGGTACGCGCGCGTTCACGGCGTTGCTGATTCATCAGATCGCCACATCGTTCGACGCCCGCCCGTGACGGCCTGCGACTGCCACGTCCACGTCTTCGGGCCGCGTGAACGTTATCCGCAGCTCCCGACCCGCTCCTACACGGGTGGCCTCGCGCCGCTCAACGACCTGCGCGCACACGGAGCGCCGTTCGGCATCACGCGCTTCGTCATCGTCCAGGCGAGCGTCCACGGCACGGACAACTCGTGCCTCCTCGACACGCTCGACGCCCTCGATGGCCACGGACGCGGCGTCGTCGTCGTGGACCCGGCGGCCATTGCGCCGTCCGCGCTCGACGACTGGTCAAGGCGAGGCGCCCGCGGGCTGCGCATCAATCTCTACAGCGACTACAAGAGGGGCGCACCAGACAGGCGCACGCTTCAGGACCTGTCTCTTATACACATCTCCGAGCCCACGAGACGTAGAG
>CAWULT010000073.1:0-23524 GCA_963923455.1 uncultured bacterium | reverse complement strand
GTCGGCCGCGGCCGACCGGAGGATCGACGGACATGCAGCTGCTGACCTGGCTTCTGATCGGCCTCTCGTCGGGGTGGGTGATGCGCACCGTGCTCCGCGACCGGCGCGACTTCGGCCTGCTGGGCGACCTCGTCACCGGCACCCTGGGCGCGGAACTCGGCGGGTGGGTGCTGCGGGCGCTGCAGGTGACGGCGCCCGACAGCGTGGCGGTCCACGCGGTGGCGGCGCTCTTCGGCGCGCTGGTGCTGCTGGGCGTACCCCGCCTGCTGCGGCAGCTGCTGCCGGCCACGGTGCCCCTGTCCGCACCGCCGCTGCCGGCCGACCTCGACCGCTATCTGGCGCAGTTGTCGTCGATCGAGCGGCGTGTGCTGGCCGTCGTGCTGCGACGCGCGCCGGTGGCGCAGGATCCGAACCAGGCGTTCGATGCCAGTCTCACCTTCGGCGAACGCCTGGCCGACCGCGTGGCGGCGTTCGGCGGCAGCTGGGCGTTCATCGGGCTCTTCCTGGTCGTGATGGTCGGGTGGATGGCCGTCAACCAGGAACTGGCGCGCCCGTTCGACCCGTATCCGTACATCCTGCTGAACCTGGCGCTGTCGTGCGTGGCCGCACTCCAGGCGCCGATCATCATGATGAGCCAGAACCGGCTGGCGCAGCGCGATCGCGCCGACGCGCGCAACGACTACGAGGTGAACCTGCGCGCCGAGATGCAGATTACGGCGCTGCACGAGAAGCTGGACGCCGCGCGCAGCCAGGAGTGGGCCCGGCTCATCGACCTGGTCCATCTGCAGAACGAGCGGCTGACGCAGCTCGAGCAGACGCTGCGCGCATCGGAGCCGAGGCGGTCATGACGGCTGGCAGCCCGGCTCGCGCCGGGCGAGTGAGACGCGCGGGTCGCAGACCGGGGTGGGTGGCCGCGCTCGTGATCGTGTTGCCGGTGGCTGCTTCCGGGTGCGGGCCGTTGCGCCTGCCGACCCGCCTGCCCGCGGGCGCGTCGATGACGACGAGCGTCGTACACCTGCCGGGCGGGTTGCTGGAACTGCACCTGGCCGCGCCGGCCGTGCGCCGGCCCGGCGTCCCCCTGGTGCTGTACGCCAGCGGCGACGGCGGATGGTTCGGCGCGGCCGTCGGCATGTTCCGCTCGGTGGCGGCCGATGGCTACCCGGCCGTGGGCTTCAGCACGCGCGCGTTCCTGCGCCTCGCGATCGACCGTCGCGCGCACGTGAGGGGGCAGGTGGCCAGGGCCTATGCGACCATCGTGGCGCAGGCCCGGCAGCGCCTCGGGCTGCCCGGCGAGACGCCCGTCGTGCTGACGGGCTGGTCGCGCGGCGCGTCGCTGGCCGCGATCGCGGCCGGTCCGCTGATCGGGAGCGAACGCGTGCAGGGTGTCGTGGCGATCGGCCTCGACGACGGCGACGACCTCGCGGTCGACGACCAAGCCTCGGACGACGACGACCGCCCCGAGCCGGGGAAGGGCGGCGGCGGCTCGTTCGACACGTTCATGCTGCTGCGGGCGCTGGCGCCGACGAGGTCGTCCGTGATCCAGTCGACGCGGGACGAATACCTGCCCGCCTCTGCGGCGAGGGTGCTCTTCGGCCCCGACACCGACGTCCGGCGGTTCTTCGCCGTCGAGGCCAGGAACCACCGCTTCTCGGGCGCGGCCGCGCCGCTCGAGACCGCGCTGCGGGACGCGCTCGCGTGGGTCTCGGACGGACCCGTGCCGCCGCCTTGTAAACCAGGAGCCTGACCATGTGCTGCCGCCAGATCACCACCGCCCTGCTGACTCCGGTCCTGCTCCTCGCGGGCCTCGCCGCGGCGCCCGTTGCGGCGCAGACGACCGACACCGTCGTCATCCGCGGCCACGCCCAGCGCGTGCACCTCTACGGCACCCGCGGCAACCCGCCGGTGATCGTCTCGAGTGGCGACGGCGGATGGATCCATCTCGGTCCCCACGTGGCGGAAGTGCTGGCGTCGAAGGGATACTTCGTCGTCGGCTTCGACGTCCGGGCGTATCTGTCGAGCTTCACCGCGGGGGCCGCCACGCTGAGCCCGGGCGACGAGCCGTGGGACTACCGCGTGCTGGCGGAGTACGCCGCGCGTGGCGCGACGGCCCGGCCCGTGCTGATCGGTGTGTCGGCGGGCGCTGGACTGTCGCTGCTGGCCGCGACCGACCCGGCGACCAAGGCGGCGATCGCCGGTGTCGTCGGCCTGGGCCTGCCCGACGTCAGTGAACTCGGCTGGCGCTGGCGCGACGCGCTGATCTACGTCACGCACGGCGTGCCGAACGAACCGACCTTCCGGGCGTCCGACGTGGCCGGGCGGGTGGCGCCGGTGCCGCTGGCCGCCATCCATTCGACGCACGACGAGTTCGTGCCGCGTGAAGAAGTGCAGCGCGTGCTCGACGCCGCGCGCGAGCCGAAGCGGCTGTGGGTGGTGGCCGCGGCCGATCACCGGTTCAGCGACAACCTGCCGGAGTTCGACGACCGGCTGATGGAGGCCCTGCGGTGGATCTCGCAGTCGCAGCCCCCGCGCCGGTAGAATCGCGCTCGATGACGACCGCGACGCTGCGCCGCGTGCTGCCCGCCGTGGCCGGCCTCGTCGTGTTCGTCGGGGCGCTCGAGGTGCTGCGCGTCGAGCTGCGCGGCGTCAGCTGGCCCGACCTCACGCGCGACGTCGCGGCCACGCCCGTGCCGCGCCTGCTGCTGGCCGTCGTCCTGACCGCGATCAACTACCTGACGCTCACGGGCTACGACCTGCTGGCGTTCCGATACGTCGGCCGGCCGGCCCCGGCCGGCCGCGTGGCGCGGGTCTCGTTTCTCGCTTACGCGATCTCGCACAACGTCGGCTTCTCGATGCTGTCGGGCACGTCGATCCGGTACCGCTACTACTCGCGGATGGGTGTCACCGCCGACGAGCTGTCGCGGATCGTCGTCAGCTACTCGATCACGTTCTGGCTGGGCCTGTGCACCCTGGGCGGCGTCAGCCTGCTGGTGATGCCGCCGGCCGACGGGGTGCTGCCGGTCGGCGTGGTCTGGCAGCGTGCCGCCGGAGGCCTGCTGCTGGCGGCCGTCGTGGCGTACCTGGGGACGAGCGCCGTCCGTCGCGCCCCCGTGACGGTGGGGCCAGTGACTGTCGAGGTGCCGCCGCTCGCGCTGTCGCTGCAGCAGCTCGCGGTGTCGGTGATCGACTGGTCGCTGGCGGCCGCGGTCCTGTTCCTGCTCGTCCCGTCGAGTGACGTGTCGTTCCTGCGCTTCGTGGGTGCGTATCTCTTCGCGGTGCTGGCCGGGCTCGTCAGCCACGTGCCCGGGGGCGTCGGCGTGTTCGAGGGCCTGCTGGTGTTGTCGCTGGCGCCCGACCTGACCTCGGGCCAGCTGCTGCCGGCCCTCGTGGTCTACCGCGCCATCTACTACCTGGCGCCGTTCGCGATCGCGTTGACCGTGCTCGCCGCCGACGAGCTGCGGCAGCGCCGCGCGGTGCTGGCCAGCGCGGGCGCGCACGTCGGCCAGGTGGCGGCGACGCTGACGCCGCGGCTGCTGTCGCTGCTGACGTTCGCGGCTGGCGTCGTCCTGCTGGCGTCGGGCGCCACCCCCGCCTCGCCCGGACGCCTCGACCTGCTCGACCGGCTGCTGCCGCTCGGCCTCGTGGAGGCGTCGCACTTCCTCGGCAGCGTGGCCGGCGCGGGCCTGCTGGTGCTGTCGCAGGGGCTGGCGCGGCGGCTCGACGCGGCCTACTACCTGTCGTCGGTGCTGATCGTCGTCGGGATGACGGCGTCGCTGCTGAAGGGATTCGACTACGAAGAGGCCGCGCTGCTGTGCGCGATGCTGCTCCTGCTGCGGCGCTCGCGCCCGGCGTTCGACCGCCGGGCCGCCTTCTTCGACGCGCGCGTCTCGCCGGGGTGGGTCGCCGCGGTCGTCGGCGCCGTCGCGGCCACGGCGTGGCTTGGCGTGTTCGCGTTCAAGCACGTCGCCTACTCGCAGGAGCTCTGGTGGCAGTTCGAGCTGCACGGCGAGGCGTCGCGCATGCTGCGCGCCTCCACGGGCGCGGCCGTGCTGCTGCTCGTGACGGGGCTCACCTGGCTGCTGCGGCCGGCGGTCCACGAGACGGCGGTACCTTCCGACGCCGACCTGGCCGACGCCGGGCGCGTGATTGCGGCGCAGCCGCTGACGTCGCCGAACCTCGTCTACCTGCGGGACAAGGCGGTGCTCTTCAACGACAGCCGCACGGCGTTCCTGATGTACGCGGTGCAGGGCCGGACGTGGGTGGCGCTGGGCGACCCCGTCGGGCCGCCGCAGGAGGTGCCGGGGCTGATCCGCCAGTTCCTGGAGCGATGCGACGACTACGGTGGCACGCCGGCCTTCTACGAGATCGGCACGGCCCACCTGCACCGCTACGCGGACTTCGGCATGACCTTCGTCAAGCTGGGCGAGGACGCCAAGGTCGATCTGCCGGCGTTCACGACCGAGGGCAGCGCCGGGTCGAAGTTCCGTCAGGCCATCCGGAAGCTCGAGCGCGAGGGCGGCACGTTCCGCGTGATCCCTCCCGAGGGCGTCCCCGCCGTGATGCACCAGCTGAAAGCCGCGTCGGACGACTGGCTGCAGATCAAGGCGGGCGCGGAGAAGGGCTTCTCGCTGGGCTTCTTCGACGCGACGTACCTGGCGCGCTTTCCCGTGGCCGTCATCGAGCGCCGCGGCCGCATCGAGGCGTTCGCCAACCTCTGGCGCGGCGCCGACGGCACGGAGCTGTCGCTCGACCTGATGCGCTACCACCGCGACGCGCCCAACGGCGTCATGGAGGCGCTGATGTCGCACGTGATGCTGTGGGGCAAGGCGCAGGGGTACCGCCGCTTCGCGTTGGGCATGGCGCCGCTGTCGGGATTCGAGTCGTCGTCGCTGGCCTCGTTCTGGAACCGGATTGGCGCGTTCCTCTACGAGCACGGCGAAGCCGTCTACAGCTTCCAGGGTCTGCGGGCGTACAAGCAGAAGTTCAACCCCGTGTGGGAGCCGCGGTACCTGGCCTATCCCGGCGGTCTGCGGTTGCCGCGGATCATGGCCGACACGTCGGCGCTCATCGCCGGCGGCTATCGCAGGATCTTCCTGAAGTAGCGGGCCGGCCCGCCGGGGTGCGCTACGATCGTCGGGACGGGTCCCGCATCGGCGGGCAACCAGGAGACCCACGATGATCGTCAGACGTCCGGCCGGCGCGCGCGGCCACACCGACCTCGGCTGGCTCGACAGCCGCCACACGTTCTCGTTCGGGGAGTATCACGACGACCAGCACATGGGGTTCCGCGCGCTGCGCGTGATCAACGAGGACCGCGTCAAGGCGGACCAGGGCTTCGGCACGCACGGCCACCGCGACATGGAGATCCTGTCGTGGGTGCTGGAGGGTGAACTGTCGCACAAGGACAGCCTGGGCAACGGCTCGATCATCCGGCCCGGGGAACTGCAGCGGATGACGGCCGGCACCGGCGTCCTGCACAGCGAGATGAATCCGTCGCCGAACCAGGAAGTGCACTTCCTCCAGATCTGGCTGCTGCCCGAGCAGAAGGGCCTCCCTCCCGGCTACGAGCAGAAGGCGTTCGAACCCGCCGAACTGGGTGGGCGGTTCCGGCTGATCGCGTCTCGCGACGGCCGCGACGGCTCGGTCACCGTGCGCCAGGACGTGGACGTCTACGCCGGGCGGTTCACCACCGGCCAGCGCGCCCGCCTGGACCTGCGCCCCGGGCGGCACGCCTGGGTGCACGTGGCGCGGGGATGCGTGGTGCTCAACGACCGGCACCTCGCCGACGCCGACGGCGCAGCGCTGAGCGAGGAGGTGGCCGCGTCCATCCACGTCGTCGACGATGCCGAGGTGCTGGTGTTCGACCTGGCCTGACGCCGTTCAAGGCCGGTGGCAGGCGGGTCGATGATCCCGGCGTGGCCGGGACGGTCCGGCTGACGCCGGACACCATATGATGGCAACCTTCATGAGACGCACGAAGATCATCGCCACCCTGGGACCTGCCTCGAACGGCGACGCCGTGATTCGCGAGCTGATCGCGGCCGGGGTGGACGTGTTCCGCCTGAACTTCTCGCACGGCACGCACGAGACGCACAGCGAGGTGATCGGCCGCGTGCGCCGCGCCGCGGCCGAGCTCGGCCGCCACGTGGCCCTGCTGCAGGACCTGAGCGGGCCGAAGATTCGCACGGGCCGGCTGCGCGACGGACAGCCGATCGCGCTGGAGGCGGGTGCCCCTCTGGTAATCGCGGCCGGCGACTTCGAGGGCGGGCCGGGGCGCGTCTCCACCAGTTACACGGCGCTGCCGTCGCTCGTGAAGCCGGGGGACCAGCTGCTGCTCGACGACGGGCGGATTCAGCTCCGCGTCGAGCGTGCCGGCGAGGGCGAGATCCACGCCGTCGTCGTCGAGGGCGGCCCGCTCGGGGAGCGCAAGGGCATCAACGCGCCGGGCGTGCCGCTGCCGGCGTCGGGGCTGACGCCGAAGGACCACGAGGACCTGCGCTTCGGCGTCAAGGCGGGCGTGGACTTCGTGGCGATGAGCTTCGTGCAGTCGGCGGCGGATCTGCGTCAGGCGCGGGAGGCCCTGCGGCAGGCGGGCGGGTGGGACATCCCGCTCGTGGCCAAGCTGGAGCGGCCGGAGGCGGTGGCCCACATCGACGAGATCCTGCACGCGTGCGACGCCGTGATGGTGGCGCGCGGGGATCTCGGGCTGGAGCTGCCGCTCGAGACGGTACCGCGGGTGCAGAAGGAGATCACGCGGCGCGCGCGCGCGCGCGGCATTCCCGTGATCGTCGCGACCCAGGTGTTCGAGTCGATGATGAAGGAGCCGCGCCCCACGCGTGCCGAGGTCAGCGATGCGGCCAACGCCGTCGACGACGGCGTCGACGCGATCATGCTCGCCGGGGAGACGGCGGCCGGGGCCTACCCCGTGAAGGCGATCCAGACGCTCGACCTGGTGCTGCGTGACGCGGAGCGCAGGCCCCGGGTGGACGTCGTGCCGCTCGAAGAGGCCCACGTGCTGGCCAGCCACGGCCGCGCGATGTGCGAGGCGGCCGTCACGCTGGCCGAGCGCGGCCATGCGTCCGCGATCGTCGCCGTGACGCGCGGCGGCAGGACGGCCGGCCTGCTGTCGTCCCTGCGCCCGTGTACCACGATCGTCGCCGCCACGGACCAGGAGGTCATGAGCCGGCGCCTGGCATTGTCATGGGGCGTCGTCACGCTGCTGACGGACGTGGGTACGGGTGACCTCTCCGCGGCGGCGGCACGCATCGGCGCGCAACTCGTCGAGCGCGGCACGATCCCGGCCGGTTCCCCGATCGTGCTCGTGAGCATGACGCCGGACCTGTCGCCGGGCCCGTCGAACTTCCTCAAGCTGCAGCGCGTGTAGCGTTCGCGCGTCAGAGGAAGCCCAGCGACTGCGGCACGTAGGCCAGCAGCCCGAAATGGGCGAACCGGCCCGTGCCGCCGGCCACGACGAACCGGCCGAACGGCAGGCGCAGCCCGCCTGCCGCAATCGACACAGCGTAGAACGGCGGCAGGCCGACCATCGCGCTGACGAACACCAGGACGACGGCCCAGCGCGGATACCGCTCGAAGCGCTCGCGCCACCGCTCCACGACGGCGTCGACGCGTTGCGAGCGGCCGGTGGCCGTGCGCGTCAGCCAGTACATGGCGCACTTGCCCGTCATCTGCCCCAGCGTGAAGGCCAGCACGAGCGGCAGCACCGCGCCGCGTGCGGACGCGGTCGGCACGGCGGCCAGCAGCATCACCTCCCCGTTGACCCACGGCAGCAGCGCACTGACGACGGCAGCCGCGTACGAGCCGGCAATCAGCCAGGCGGTCGAGGGAAGATCCAGGGTCAGCATGTGATGGTTCCGGAAGCGTCGTCACCACCGGGGGTGACTGCACAGCACCAGGTACACGAGCCACGTGAGCGCATACGGCGCGACGAACAGGCGCCGGCGCTCCACCCACTCAGTGTAGCGTCCGACCATCGACGGGAACTTCCCAGGGGCGTAGTCGCGCGGCATCATCTTGAAGAGCAGCTCGAGCAGCATGCGCATGGTGCCGATGGCGGCCAGCAGCAGGAACGCGAGGTCGGTCGTGTGGCCGGCGGCGACCAGCCCCCCGATGGCGCCGAAGGCCGGGCTCTTGGCGAACTTGAACCAGTGGAAGCCTTCGATGCTGCCATCCTTGTACGAGCCCGCCAGAGCCTCGGCCGTGCCGATCGCCAGGCCGACCAGCAGCCCTCGGACTCCTGCCGGCGCGCCAGCCGGAATCAGCGTGCAGAGCGCCCAGATCCCGTAGATCGACGCCAGGAATCCCGCGCCGAGCAGCAGCCGCAGCAGCGGGTGGTGCACCACGTCACCTACGCAGTGGATCTGCGTCGGGATGCGGAACCCGTCCTGCGGCTCGACCCGTACGAACAGCTTCCAGAACTCGGTGGCAATACGCGTCACGGCGAAGATCGACAGGTAGATCACGAAGCCCGACTGCCGGGCCGTGGCCGGGGCGATGGCGGCCAGCCCGGCTGCGGCCGCGAGCGCGATGACGATCTCGCGTGCGAACCGCGCCGGTTTGAACGATTCGTGCGGGGAATCCTTGTAGGCGCCGTAGAGGGCGCCGTGCAGCCCGGCGGCGAAGCCGAGCGCGATGACGGCCAGTGGGTGCATCCGATGTCCTCCTCGCACCCGAAGGTGCGAAGGGAGGACCGATCGGCTCAGCCGGGCGCTACCGGGTGGCAGCGGCGTCTGCCGCGCGGCCGGCGGTGAGTTCGTTGGGAATCGACAGGTTCCCCTCGTGACAGGCGTACTCGAACATGCGGTATTCCGGGTCGAGGGTGAGCGGCATCGACACCGTCCAGGGCCGCGCGAACATCTTCGGGTCCTCGACGGTCACCGTATACGTGATCGTGCCTGGCGCGACGCGCGTGAACCGTTCCACCACGTGGGCCGCGTCGCTCTGGGCCACGGCGCGGACGCGGCCGGTGGCCGCGCTCGTGGCCACGTCGCCCTTGCCGTTGTAGTTGGTCGTGTCGACCACCAGGGTGTTGCCCTCCCAGCGGCCGACCGAGTCGCCGTTCCACAGCCGGATGGCCGGGCTCAGGTGCGGCCGCCCGTCGATCGGGATGATGCGCGTCTCGTGGATCATCTCGAAGTTGAAGATCACGTAGCCGGGAATCTGGACGACCTCGTAGGCATTGTTGTAGCCGGCCGGGAACATGCCGGCCGGGTGCCCGCGGGTGATGCAGCGTACCCACGGCGTCTCGTGCACGTAGGAGTCGTTGACGTGCGCGATGTCGTAGTCGCGCTGGGCCTCGGCCGCCGGCAGCAGCGGCACGCGGCCGTCGGGCGGGTCCACCACCATCGAGCGGCGGGCCTTCGGCATCGGGCTGTCGTGATCGGTCCAGTGCGACGGCGGGTTGACGTCCGGGTTGTTGGCCGGCCCCGCCGGGGCGCCGGGCGCCTCGAAGGGCGTGCTGTCGAAGTTGACCCACGTGCCCTGGATGTCCGGCTGCCCGTCGGCCGTGCGGCCGGGGGTGTAGGGGCCAGACTTGGACTGGCCCGCCGCCGGTACGCCGAACGCGGCGACCACGCACACGGCGGCGAACAGGAGCACCCGGGCGGACGTCTGCGCGTGTCGGATCATCTGAACCTCGGCGCGTATCTTACCCCCGCCGGCCGCTACGCCCCGGCGGACCACCCGCGCTCGACGAGGGAGTCCCGCAGTGCGCGGGCGCGTGCGATGGCCCGTGGCTGCAGCGTGCAGGGCTCCGAGACCAGCGGGGCCGCAGCCGACTCGACCGTCAGGTGGAGCCCGTCGGCCCGGCGGTAGACGGCGCATCGCAGGCGCTCGCCGTCGCGGGTGAGCTCCCACAGCGTGGCCACGTGGGTGGGGTCGATGCCAGCCACGCCCGCCATTATCCACGGATGCACGTGCGTTCCGCGAACCCGGGGTGGAGGAACGGTATTAAGATCGCTATTCCCGGCCATCCCCGGGACGACCGCATGACGCATCCCACCGAGCCGGCCGCGTTCGAAGGCCCATCCGAACTCGTCGCCTGGCCATCGGCCCCCGCGATCCGCGTGTATTCGGCGGACGAGATGCTGGAGCACGCCGTCAGCCTGGCGGGCTTGGGCGCGTTCTTCATGGACTGGCAGACCGCGTCCGCACGGGTGACGCCCAGGCTCCGGGAGCTGTTCGGCTGGACCCCGGATCAGACGCTGACCATTCAGGATCTCGCCGCGCGCGTGCATCCCGTCGATCGCGAGCGGCTGTTCACGCTGATCGACCGCCCCGAGGACGTGGACCGCGACCCCTCTTTCTCCATCGACTTCCGCATCGTGCTGCCGGGCGGCGGGACTCGCTGGGTTACCGCCCGCGCGCAGCGTTATTTCGAAGGAGAAGGTCCGGCACGACGCCGTTCGCGGACGGTAGGGGTGGTGTTCGACTCCACCCAGCGCAAGGAGGCCGAGGAACGGCTGCGACACAGCCAGCAGATTCTCGAGCAGGCCGTCCGGACGGCCGGGCTGGGCGTGTTCGAGGTCGACTGGCGCGAGGGCCTCGTCACCGCCTCCCCGCGCCTGCGCGAGATCTTCGGGTGGTCGGCCGACGAGCGCGTGCGGCCGTCATCGATCATCGAGCGGATCCACCCGGAGGATCGCGCGCACGTCGTCGAGCTGATCGGACGTACCGACGATCCGTCTGGCGCTCCGATCGTCGCCAGCCAGCACCGGCTGTTGCTGCCCGACGGTACCATCCGCTGGGTCAGCGTCCGGGCCCTTCGCGTCTTCGCGGGCGACGAGGGCCGCCGGGTACGGACCGTCGGAGCCGTGCTCGACCTCACCGAGTTCCGGCAGGCCGAGGCGCAGCGCCGCGCCAGCGAGGAGCGGCTCGAGCAGGCTGCGCGGACGGCGGGGCTCGGCGTGTTCGAGTTCGACTGGCGCCAGGGCGTGATGCACGTGTCGCCGCGCATGCGCGAGATCTACGGCTGGAGCGCCGACCAGGTGCTCACGATGGCCGATGTCGTGGCCACCATCCACCCCGACGACGCGGCCGGCGTGCTCGAGGTGATCTCGGGTCCCCGCGCGGAAGTCGACGATCACTTCGACGTGGAGCACCGCGCCGTGCGCGCCGACGGCACCGTCATCCGGATCCTGTCGCGTGCGCGGCGGTTCTTCGACGTGGTGGATGGCGAGCGCCGCAGGGTGCGGACGGTCGGCGCCGTGCTCGACGTCACGGAGATGCGTCGCGCCGAGGCGCAGCTTCGAGCCAGCGAGGAGCGGTACGCGCTGTTCGAGCGCGGCGTCAACGACGGGATCTGGGACTGGAACATCGCCACCGGGGAGCACTACCACTCGCCCCGCTGGCTGGAGATCGTCGGGGCGCAGCAGGACGAGGCCCCGCCGACCGAGGCGTCGTTCTTCGCGCGGATCCACCCCGACGACCGGGCCCGCGTGCGCCTGGCGCTGGACCGGCACTGGGAGCACGGCGAGCGGTACGCCGTGGAGGTGCGGCTGCGGCAGTCCGACGGCTCGTATCGCTGGGTGCTGACGCGCGGCGAGGCCGTGCGCGACGCGGACGGCCGCCCGGTGCGCATGGTCGGGGCGCTCACCGACATCAGTGCCCGGAAGGCCGCCGAGGAGGCGCTGCGCCGGGCCAATGACGAGCTCGAACAGCGTGTCCAGGACCGCACGCGCGAGCTGCGCGACCTCAGCGCGAGCCTGCTGACGGCGCAGGAGGACGAGCGCCGCCGGCTCGCGCGGGAACTGCACGACGCGGTGACGCAGCAGCTGGCGCTCGTGTCGATCGAAGCCGGGACGATCGCGGCCACCGAGGGGCTGCCGGAGCCGGTGAGGCGGCGCCTGCAGGGCCTCCAGGCGCGCGTCGTCCAGATCTCGCAGGAGGTGCGCCGGGTGTCGCACGGCCTGCACCCGGCCCTCATCGAGGACCTGGGCCTGTGCGCCGCCATGGAGGCCTGCTGCGAGGAATACCAGCAGTTCCACCGCGTGAAGCTGCGCTTCACGCCAGAGGGCAGCGACGAAGGCCTGAGCGTGGTGGAAGCGTCGGCGCTCTACCGCGTCGCGCAGGAGGCCGTGGCCAACGCCTCAAGGCACGCGCAGGCCACGTGCGTGCACGTCACGCTGCGCCGCACGCCGGCCGCCGTCGAGCTGGTGGTCGTCGACGACGGCGTCGGGTTCGAGCCCGCGCCGCGCGGCGCGACCGGCGGGCTCGGCCTCGTCAGCATGGCCGAGCGGATGCGCCTCGTCCGCGGCTCGCTGCGGGTGACGTCCAGGCCTGGCGCCGGCACCACCGTCGTGGCGACCATTCCCATCGGGGGAGCGGCGTGACGCGACTGCGGGTCGTGCTCGGGGACGATCATCCGCTGATGCTGAGCGGCATCAGCGCGCTGCTGGCGCCGCGCTACGACGTCGTCGGTACGGCGCCCGACGGCCAGGCCCTGGTCGAATTCGTGGCCGGGTCGAGGCCCGACATCGTGGTGCTCGACGTCAGCATGCCAGTGCTCAACGGGATCGACGCGGCGGCACGGATTCGCGCCGCGGCACCCGACACGACGATTGTCTTCCTGTCGATGCACGCCAGCCCGATGTACCTGCGAAAGGCCTTTGACGCGGGCGCCAGCGCGTACGTGCTGAAGACGGGGGCCGCCGAGGAACTGCTGACGGCGCTCGACCAGGCGCGCCGCGGGCGGCCCTACGTCTCGCCGGACTTCGGTCCGGACCTCGCCGATGCGCTCAGGCCGTCGACCGGCCGCCCGGCGCGGGCGTTCAACCTGACGGATCGACAGCGTCAGATCCTGCAGCTGGTGGCCGAGGGGCGGCAGAACAAGGAGATCGCGGAAGTCCTCGGCGTGTCCGTGAAGACCGTGGAGTTTCACCGCGGTCGGCTGATGGCGCGCCTGAACGCCCGGAGCGTCGCCGAACTCACGCGCTACGCGGTGCAGGAAGGTCTGATCGATCCCTCCGTCGGCTGATCTAGGCGCGCACCTAGTCGCCCGCGCGACGGCCGCGTGTCACCATTCGCGCTCCGCCGATCTCACCTGCCACGGTGCGAGGAGCCGCGATGACCCTGAAGCCCGCAGATCCTGCGTCCCAGCTCGACGGCGGCCTGCTGGTATGGCTGCTCGGGAAGCCCCATCGGCCCAACCTCCTCGTGGAGTGTTCCGCGGACCACCTCGGCCCGGTCGTGGGGCAGCTGTTGCGCTCGGGGGCGGCCCCAGCCCGGCGCTGCGCGCTGCCCGGCGAGCTGCGGCTGCCGGAGGCCCCGGGTGGAACCCTGGTGCTCGAGAACGCCACCGCGCTGACCCTGGTGCAGCAGCGGGCGCTGCACGAGTGGCTGGGCCGGTGCCACGGCTCCGTCCAGGTGGTGTCGGTCGTGACCGAGCCGGCGCTCGAGGCGGTACGACGCGGGCGGTTCCTCGAGGATCTGTACTACCGGCTGAACGTCGTGCGGATGGACGTGCCGGGCACTCCCGGCTCCTCCACGCGCGCGCACTGACGGCGCCGCCGTCTCAGAGCGCCAGCACGCCCGTGCTGTCGCCGAAGTGGTCCGTCTGGACGCCCACCGTCACGAGCAGCGCGGCCAGCAGGTTCGCCATCGGCGTGTCCTTCTGCGTGGCGATGTGGCGTCCGCCGGTCAGCCGGCCCGACGCGCCGCCGGCGATCACGATCGGCAGGTCGGTGTGGTTGTGCGAGTTGCCGTCGCTCATGCCGCTGCCGTAGAGCACCAGCGAGTGGTCGAGCAGCGTGCCGTCGCCGTCCGGCGTGGCCTTCAGCTTGTCGAGGAAGTAAGTGAACAACCCCACGTGGTAGCGATTCAGCTGCGTGAAGCGGTCGATGTTCTCCTGGACGCCCGAGTGGTGCGACAGGGTGTGGAACGCGTCGCGGATGCCGCTCTTCGGGTATACCGCGTTGCTGAGCTCCTTGCACATCAGCATCGTCGACACGCGGGTGATCTCCGCCTGCCACGCCAGCGCCTGCAGGTCGTACATCAGCTTGATGTGCTCCTCGACGTCGCGCGGTACGCCCGTCGGGGCGTTCGGCACCGCGAGGTCCTCGCCCAGCTGCTCGCCCGACTTCTGGATGCGGCGCTCGATCTCGCGGACGTCGGTCAGGTACTGATCCATCCGGGCGCGGTCGGAAGCCGGCAGCGTCTTCTGCAGCGCGGCCGCCTCGCCCATCACCGAGTCCAGCAGGCTCAGCGACTGCTTGCGCCGCGCGCGGCGCTCGTTGTCGTTGCTGCCGTCGCCGAACAGGCGCTCGAAGACGACCTGCGGGTTGTTCTGCATCGGCAACGGGGAGCCGGGCCCCTGCCAGGAGATCGTGTCGCGGTACGAGCAGCTGAGTCCGTCGCCGCAGTTCAAGCTCGGCTCCTCGATCATCACTTCGAGCGACGGGAGCGGCGTGTCCTGGCCGAGCTTCTGCGCCACGATCTGATCCGCCGTGACGCCCAGGTACGCCTTGGCGCCCGTCTTGGCGAACGCGCCGCTCAGGAACGCGGCCGCCGAGCGGTTGTGGTTCGCCGTGGCGCCGCTGCCGTAGGCCAGGGCGTGCCGCAGGCCGCTCACCACGTTCACCTGCGCGTGGTGCGGTGCGAGCGGCTGGAGGATCTCGCTCAGTTCGAACCCGGCGCCCGTCGTCGCGGGGATCCAGCGCTTCATGATCGCGCCGTGCGGGAAGTAGATGGCCCCGAAGCGCGTGCGGGCCTTGGCCGCCGTCTGGGCGAGCGCCGTGGCCGCCGGCACCATCGAGTCGAGCAACGGCAGCGCGAGGGTGACGCCGACCCCGTGCAGGAAGGTCCGCCGGGAGAGGTGCTTCTTCGAGAGGAATGCCATCGACGTCGCTCCTAGGACTTCTTGATCCGCTGCCGGAACGGGGCGCTCTCGACGATGCCGAGCACGAGCGCCGAGAACCGGTTGTCGCGCCGTGCCGCGTCGCGGACGATCGCGCGCACGGTCGCCATGTCGTTGTAGTGCACCGGGCGGCCGAGCGCATAGGTCATCAGCTTCTCGGTGGCCACCGTCATGAACATGTCGGACCGGCTGAGGACGGCGGCCCGCAGGTCGGCCGGGCCCTTGAGCGGCGTGCCGTCGGCGAGCTGGCCCGTCGCATCGATTGGCCAGCCGGCCTCGGCCTCGCGCCAGGTACCCACGAGGTCGAAGTTCTCGAGCGCGAACCCCATCGGGTCCATGATCTTGTGGCACGACGCGCACACGGGGTTCTTCCGGTGCATCTCGAGCCGCTGCCGCAGCGTCGTCGGCTTCTCGGCCTTCGGGTCGGCCTCGAGGTTGATCTCGACGCCAGGCGGCGGTTGCGGCACCGGCGTGCCGAGCAGGTTCTCGAGAATCCACTTGCCCCGTGCCACCGGCGACGTGCGGGTGGCGACCGAGGTCACCGTCAGCATGCTGCCCTGGCCGAGGATGCCGCGCCGCGGGCTGTCGGCCGGGAGCGACACCCGGCGGAAGTAGCTGCCGAACACGTTCGGCACGCCGTAGTGCCGGGCGAGCCGCTCGTCCAGGAACGTGTAGTCGGCCGTCAACAGCTCCAGCAGCGGGCGGTCGTCACGGACGATGCTGCCGAACAGCAGTTCCGTCTCGCGCCGGAACGCCTGCCGCAGGTTGTCGTCGAAGTTCCGCGCGTCGGTCTGCACCGTCGCCAGTTCGCGCAGGTACAGCCACTGGCCGGCGAAGTTGGTGACGAGGGCGTCGGCCTTCGGGTCGGCCAGCATCCGCCGGACCTGCTGGGCCAGCACGGCCGGCTGGCTCAGGCGGCCCTTCTCGGCGAGGTCGAGGAGCGTCTCGTCGGGGATGCTGCTCCACAGGAAGAACGACAGCCTCGAGGCGAGTGCGAGGTCGCCGATGCGGTAGGTCCTGCCGGACGGGACGCCTGCCGGCTCGGGTTCGCTCCGGTAGAGGAACGACGGCGCGACCAGGATGCGCGCCAGGCCCTGCTGGATGCCCAGCTCGAAGTCGCCCTGGCCGCGGCCCTCCTGGTAGAAGGCCATCAGCGTGTCCACCTCCGCGGCGGTCGCGGGGCGGCGATACGCGCGGCGGGCCATGTTGCCGAGGATGCGGCGGGCGCAGGGCGCTTCCTCGGCCGCCGCTGCCGGCCTGCAGAGGAAGATGCGCTGGCGGCTCGGCGTGTCGCCGGCGCCGCTCGGCTTGAACGGTCCCGTGATCGTGACGGTGCCGACCGCCCCCCCCGGCGTGAAGGCCGAGTCGACGCGGAAGTCGGAATACGCGTCGTCGACGCCGGCCCCGCGTGCGCGATCGACGAGGGCGAGCCCCAGCGTGTGGGGCCCGGCGGTCACGGTCTGCCGGAAGGTGCGGGGGTTCTGCACCACCAGCGGCGCCCCGTCCAGCGTGACGTCGATGCGCGGGGCGCCGGCGCCGCCACCTCCGCCCGGACCGCCCGTGACCGTGAACTCGTACTCGGCGTCGAGGGGGAAGGTGTGCTGCACGAGCATGCCGCCGCGCGTGCCGAGCGGAAGACCCTCGACGTGCTTGTCGTGCGCGAACTGCGGCGGTGCGCTGTAGGTGACCTGTGCCGGGACGAGCGAGCGGTCCCCGACGGCCCGGCGGCTGATCTTCATCGCCGCGCCCACGTATCCCTGAATCAGCGAGGGCGAGACGTTGAGCGCCTCCGCCAGGTTGTCGAAGCCCTCGCTGGAGTCGTCCTGCGGCAGCAGGGTCTTGACGTCGACGTCGAGCGCCAGCAGGTCGCGGATCGCGTTGGCGTACTCCGTGCGGTTCAGGCGGTGCAACGCGGGCGTCTCGGGGTGCGCCCCCGGCGGGTTCGCCGCGTCGAGCCTGGCCTCCATCGCGGTGGCGAACGCGTCCAGCTTCGCGCGGTCGGGCCGGAGGGCGCCGCTCGGCGGCATCATGCCCGTGCGGATCTTGCGGACCGCCTTTTCCCAGACCGCGGCGTCCGCGCCGACGTGGTCGGCGCCGGCCGCATCGAGCACCAGGCCGCCGCTCTTGACGCGCTCGCTGTGGCACGTCGCGCAGTACTGCGACACGAACGCCCGCTCGGCGGATGGCCCCGCCGCCGCCCCGGTGGGCTCCGGCGCCTGAGCCCGTGCCGGAGCCGGGGACGCGGGGCGCCGTGCCGCCGGCGCATCGGCCGCGCGCGCCGGGCGGGCGGGTGCCGGCGCCTGCGCATCGCCGATGAGGGCGCTGCCCTGGACGATGGCGAAGGCGGCAGCCCAGACGGTGACGAACGGCAGGAGTCTCATCGTATGACCTGCGCCTGGGCCTGCGCCGGCGCGGCGCGGTCCGTCAGGCTCTTGAGGAGGGCGATCGAACTCGGCTTCGGCCGCGCCGGATGGGTGGCGAGGAACACACCTTCGGCCCAGTTCAGCACCGACCGGCCTTCCTTGTCCCTGGCGTCGAGCCGTGCGCCCTTGTCGACGAGGAACCGGATGATATCGTCCGACCCGCGGTTGGCGGCGCCGTGCAGCGCCGTCAGGCCCATCGAGTTGACCGCGTTGACGTCGAGGCCGAGGTCGGCGCACAACTTGACGGCCTCGAGCAGCGCCGCCGGGCCCTCGTCGTACGTCTGGTCCACGACCCAGTTCACGCCTGCGGCCGCCATCAGCGCCGTCGTCCCCTGGAAGGTGGGAATCGTCGCGTCGGCGCCGTGCGCGAGCAGCAGCCGCATGACGGCCACGTCGCCAGAGAGCGCCGCTGCGAGGAACGGCGTCTGGCCGGTGAAGTCGACCCACGCCAGCGTGCCGGTGATCGTCAGCATGCGCGGCCGCACGGGGATGGCCTCCCTGGTCCGCGCGTTGGGGTTGGCGCCCTTCTCGAGCAACACCTTGACGAGGTCGAGGTACGGTACGCGGTCCACGCTGTTGACGAACGTGGCGTTGTCCACGTCCATGTTGCGGGCCTCGACGGCGGCCCAGAGCGGCGTGCGCCCGTACCAGTCGGTGGCGTTGACGTCGGCGCCCTTGTCGATCAGGAAGCGCGCGACGTCGGGATGGTTGTTCGCGAGGGCCGACAGGAGCGGCGTGATGCCGTTGGCATCGCCCTGGTCGATGTTCGCACCGGCCGCGAGCAGCCGCCGCGCGGTGTCCAGGCGCCCGTCCCGGGCGGCGTAGAGCAGGGGCGTCATGCCGCCCGGCACCGGGTCGCGGCGTCCGCGCTCGGGGGAACCACCGCGGACGATGCCCACGCCGTGCCCGAACCCCGGCTGCGAGTTCGGCAGCACCCAGCGGGGCGGATCGCCGACCCGCGTCCGCGCGTTCACCTGCGCGCCCTTGTCGATCAGGTACTGCACGATGTCCGGATGGTTGGTCCGGACGGCCGCCATCAGCGCCGTCTGCTTGAACGTGGGATCGGCCAGGTCCACGGTGGCGCCGTGGTCGACGAGCATCCGCACCGCGTCGAGGCTGCCGACGCCGACGGCCGTCACGAGCGGCGTTTCGCCCGCGGCGTCGGTCGTGTTCGGGTCGGCGCCGGCCTCGAGCAGGAGCTTCAGCATCGCGGCGTTGCCGTTGCCCGCGGCGAGCGAGATCGGCGCCACACCGTAGCGGTTGGGTCGCTTCGGATCGGCGCCGAGGCGCAGGAGCGCGCTCGACGCCTCCAGGTCGTTGAAGCGGACGAGCCAGTGCAGTGCGGGCGTGCCGTCGGTGCCGGGCGCGTCGAGATCGACTCCCTTCCGGACCATCAGGGCGCGGACCGCCGCGATGTCGCGCTGGCGGGCCGCGTCGGCCAGGCGCGCGTCCCCGTCCGCGGCGTGCACCAGGCCGGCGGGGCCGAGCAGCGCGGCGAAGGCGGGAATGAGGAGCCGTACCCGGGCGGCGGCTACGAACGGGCGGCGCATGTCACCTCCACGAGGCACCGAGTCGACGAGAGTCCGGATGTCGAGTATACGGCCACAGCCACCTGTTTTCAGCGATTTGCGCCGAATTTGACGATCGTCGTCGCCCGGCGGCCCGCCCCCTCGGACGTAGCGGCCCGGGGGGCCGATTGTTTGACCTGTCCAGAAGGTCGATGACGGTTTCGTCAGCACGGGGCCCAGGCGGCCGTCGTCTCACGGTCCGGGTCCCAGCCCGGAGAGGTCCGGTCCCGCGGCCTGCGGCCGGTGTAGTCAGGCATTTGTCTGCCGGGAACGCCCCCGAGGGGGCGGCGGCGCGGTGGGGGGCCGCGTCCGGTGCACACGACGGACCGGGACGTCGCCTTCCGTCGCTCGGCCCGAAACCTGCAGAGATTGCCCGCGCATGATCGACCAGCAGATGCCCTGGATTCTCGCGATCGAGCCGGATGCCGATCGCGCCGAGCCACTGGGCGACTTCATCCGGGAGTGGGTGGCGGCCGACGTCCTCGTCGTGTCGTCGCCGGAGGCGGCCATCACCACGATCGACGGCGAGGCGCCCACGCTGATCCTGCTCTCGTCGCTGATGCCGGCCGCCGACCGGGCGCGCCTGGTGCTGTATCTCCGCGACCTGTTCGGCGACGTCGACCTGCCGCTGCTCACGTTGCCGGAGGCCGGCGTCGGGCGACCGGCGTCCGACACGCTCGTGCGGCCGCCGGGCCACCGCGCGTTGCCCGCGATCGACGGCGGACGCGTGGGGCACCGGATCAGGCAGGTCTTCGAGGTCCTGGGCCTCGCCGCGCCGGCCGCGGCCGTCCACGACGGCATACCACGCCGCCCGGCCGGCGATGACGGGCAGGCGCCGCAGGTGCCGCTGCCCGAGGCGACGGATGCCGGCGTCGACTGGGGCGCGCCGGGCGCGCGGCGCCTGCGCGATCACCGGTGGGCCAGCGACGAGATGCCGGAGTGGCGCCTCGCGCGCCTGGCCCCCGAGCACGAGGCGCGTGTCGTCAACGTGTCGCGGACGGGCCTGCTCCTCGAGTGCGGCACTCCGCTGCCGGTTGGCGACACCGCGTCGATCGAGCTGTCCGCAACCGGGGCGTCGGTCGTCCAGGTGAGCGGGCGTGTCGTGAGGAGTGGTCTCGCCCGCACGGCGATGGACCAGCGGTTCCTGGTGGCCGTGCGCTTCGAGGCGCCGATCGAGCTGCCTGGGCATCCGCTGCCACAGCCGCTGCCGGCCGGGGCCAGGCTCGCGCCCGAACTCGAGACCCTGCTGGACCACGTCCGTCTCGAGGCCGCCCGTGGCACGGAGCCGGCGCTGGTCCGCGCGGCCTTCGAGCTGGGCGTGCAGCACATGGTGACGGCACGCGAGGTGCGGCTGCTGCCGTTGTCCGGGGCGACCCACGACGGCAGCCACACGGTGTGCCTGGCCGTGCCGGGCGCGAGCGACTCCCGGACGGTGCTGCAGGCGGTGTTCGACGAGACGCAGCCCGTGCCGGGCGCCGCCGACCTCGAGCTGCTGCGGGCCGCGGCCGTGGCCGCCGCCGAGGTGCTCGCCGTCGAGGCGCACTCGCGGCGCCGCCGCACGATGTAGGCCGCGCGCTCGGCGGCCGCGGGGCACGGCGCCGCCGTCAGGCGGCCACGGGGGCGTGGCGGGCGTCGAGCTCGCCGTAGCGGAACGCGACCAGGAAGGCATCCACGACCCCCGGATCGAAGTCCGTGCCTCGGCCCTTGAGGATGATCTCCTTCGCGTCGAACGGGGACATCGCCTTGCGGTAGGGCCGGTCGCTCGTCAGCGAGTCGTAGACGTCGGCCACCGAGATGATCCGCGCCTCGAGCGGGATGTTCTCGCCCTGCGTCGGGTGGTAGCCGGAGCCGTCGTACTTGTCGTGGTGCGCCAGCACGATCGGGATCACCCGGCGCAGCGAACCGCCCACCGTCTCGAGCGTGGCGACGCCGCGCTCGACGTGCCGCTGCATCTCCTCGTACTCCTCCTGCGTGAACTGCGCCGCCTTGTAGAGCAGCTCGCGGCTCACGTCGAGCTTGCCGATGTCGTGCAGCAGGCCGGCGGCGCGGAGGTCCTCGAGCCGCTCGTGGCTCAGGCGCATCCGGGCGCCGATGCGCGCCGCGTACTCAGCGACGCGGATCGAGTGGTGCTCGGTGTACTCGTCCTTCGAGATGAAGTGGCGCAGCAGAACGAGTACCCCGTTGTAGGTGTCGCGGAGCTCGCGCAGCTGCTGGTTCTTCGCGTCGTACAACGTGCCCATCAGGTAGCTCGTCACCACGAGCATGCCGCCCCAGGCGGCCATGTCCGGCCAGGAGACGTTGAGCTGGGTGACGCCGCCGCTGCCCGGCGTGGCTGCCATCAGCAGCACCACCATCAGGACGCTGGCGACGGCCGTCAGCGTGGCGTAGCGCCGGCCGTAGAGGTAAGCCGCGCCGACCGTCGGGAGGCTGTAGAAGGTCAGGATCATCCGCTGCGCGTCGGTGACGACGTTGAGCAGCAGCGCGATCAGGAACATCGACAGCAGCAGCCAGAGTTCCTTGTTGACCTTCTCGAAATGGCCCAGAGATGATGCGTTGCCCATGCCCCGGTGTCTCGCAACGGACGTGCCCGGTGGCGCATCGTGGGGCCGGCAGGGGCTTTCGTTCGTACAACCCCCATTGAGCCAATCGCTTATCGGCACGGGGGCGGACCGGCCCGCAGGCGCCCCTCATTGGGACGGTGCGATGCCGTGTACTGTACCGGCACACGACGGTGTCTCTCGGGATCAAAGTGGGACAGTCGCGGAGCCGACCCGAGGGCCCGGCTGCGGCACCGGCATAGAATGGCCGGCGGCCGCGGCGATCGCGGATTGGACCGTGGCCGGGCTTGAAGGGGAGTCGCTCCGGTGGCGGATCGCGGCTGGCCCTGCGGCCGATTCGCGGAGGATGCCAATTGACGACTGACGTGCGTGCCACGGGTGCCGTGGTGGATTTCGTGGGGAAGGCGCGGCTCGAGGCCATGCCGGCCGAGGCCGTGGCCATCGCGAAGCGCTGCATCATCGACGGCCTCGGCGTCATGCTCGCCGGGTCCACGCAGGAGGCTCCGCGCATCCTGCGGGAGCACGTGCGCGGCGCCGACGCGCGCGGCGACGCCACGGTGTTCGGCCCCGGCGGCTTCCGGACGGGAGCCGCCACCGCGGCGCTCGTCAACGGGACGAGCGGGCATGCGCTCGACTGGGACGACACGCAGCTCGCCACGAGCGCCGACCGCATCTTCGGCCTGCTGACGCACCCCACCGTGCCGCCGCTCGTCGCGGGCCTGGCGGTGGCCGAGCGGCGGCGCGCCTCGGGCCGCGAGTTCCTCGAGGCGTTCCTGACCGGCTTCGAAGTCGAGTGCAAGATCGCGGAGGCGATCCACCCGAATCACTACAAGAAGGGCTTCCACTCGTCGGGCACGGTGGGCACGTTCGGCGCGATGATCGCCACCGCGAAGCTGCTCGGGCTGTCGGACGACGCGCTCTCGCACGCGCTCGCGATCGCGGCGAGCCTGGCCTCGGGCATCCGCGTCAACTTCGGCACGATGACGAAGCCGCTGCACGTCGGCCGCGCGGCGCAGAACGGCATCACCGCCGCCGAACTCGCCGCGGCCGGTTTCACCGGCGGGCGCGACGGGCTCGACCCGCCGTGGGGCTTCTTCCAGGTGTTCAGCCACGGCGAGGGCTTCGACGCCGACCGCATCGTGGGGACGCTCGGCAACCCGCACACGATCGTCTGGCCCGGCGTGTCGATCAAGCCCTACCCGTGCGGCGTGCTCGGCCACCCGACGATGGATGCGATGCGCCGGCTCGTGATCCGCCACGACGTCCAGCCGTCGGAGATCCGGGCGATCCGCGTCCGCGCCGGGTCGAACATCCTGAATCCGCTGCGCTACCCGATTGCGCGCAACGAGCTCGAAGCCAAGTTCTGTCCGGCGTTCATGGTGTCGGCCATCGCGCTGCGACGCAAGGCGGGCATCCACGAGTTCACCGACGCGTTCGTCCAGAGCGCGCCGGTGCAGGCGCTGATGGCCAGGGTGGAGCGCGTGCTCGATCCGGAGATCGAGGCGCTCGGCTGGGAGAAGATCCGCAGCACGGTCGAGGTGGACATGGCCGACGGGCGCACGCTCGTCGAGGCCGCCGACGAGCGCTACCGCGGCGGGCCGGACCTGCCGTTCACGCGGGAGGAGCTCCACGAGAAGTTCAGCGACTGCGCCTCGCTGGTGCTGCCGGCCGCGGCCATCGACGAGGTGTTCGCGATGGTCGAGGCCATCGACACGCTCCCCGACGTCGGCGAACTGGTGCGGGCGCTGGGCACGGCTGGGGGCGGCGGGGCCGGGCGATGAACCTGGCCTGGGCGTCGGTCGGGGCGCTGGCCGTCGCGGTCACGCTCAGCTGTACGACGACGATCAACGTCGGCCTCCTGTCGATGGCGATGGCGCTCGTCGTGGGCGTCTTCCTCGGCGGCATGACGCCGGCCAAGGTGCTCGAGGGCTTCCCGACCGACCTGCTGGTCACGCTCGTCGGCGTGACGCTGCTGTTCGCGATCGCCGAGACGAACGGCACGCTCGCTCGGCTGACGGCCCGCGCCGTGCGCCTGTGCCGAGGTTACGCGGGCGCGCTGCCGGTGATGTTCTTCGTCGTGGGATTCGTCGTGGCGCCGATCGTCGCCCT
>CAWULT010000072.1:0-23542 GCA_963923455.1 uncultured bacterium | reverse complement strand
GACCGGGTCCGCGAGGACCTCATCCGCGCGCGCGCCGTCGACCTGAGCCGCCAGCGCGCCGGGGAGATCGCCGCCGGCCTGAAGGGCGCCGCGAACTTCGCCGCGGCGGCCAAGGCGGCCGGCTTCGACGCCAAGGACTCGCAGCTCGTGACGCGCGGGGCCGCGTGGCCCGAGGTGGGCGCGAGCCCGGACGTCGATCGCGTGGCGTTCACGCTGCCCATGGGTGGCGTCAGCGACCCGGTCGGCACGGCGGACGGCGCCGTGATCGTCCGCGTGGCGGAGCGCGACGAGGTGACGGGCGACGAGCTGCAGAAGGGCCGCGAGACCTTCCGCGCCCAGCTGCTCAACGAGCGCCGCACCCGGTTCTTCAACGCCTACATGTCGAAGGCGAAGGCGCGGCTCAGCGTCGAGGTGAAGCCCGACGTGCTGCAGCGCATCGTCACCGCCTACCAGCTGTAACGGGCGCGGCCGACGGCCCCGCCCATCCGGGCGGGGCCCGGGCGCCTCAGCGCACGAACGCGAACGGCATCAGCGCGAGCGGCTCGCCGCGGCGGAACAGCCGCGCCGGCGCGGCCGCGGCCACGACCGCGCGCGCCTCCGTTCGCCCCCCCAGCACCTGCCACATCCACGCCGCGCCCGGCGCCGCGCCACGGGTGCTGAACTCCTCGCTCAACACCTCGTAGAAGCTGCGCGGTGACGGATAGGTGACCAGCTCCACCGTCTCGCTGGCCGGAATGCCGGCGCGCTCCTTGGCGATGGCCACTGCGGTGTCGAGGCCGCCGAGCCGATCCACCAGCCCGCGCTCGCGCGCCTGCGCGCCGGTCCAGACACGGCCCCGCGCCACGGCGTCGACGGCGGCCGGCGTCGTGCGGCGCGAGTCGGCGACCTTCTGCAGGAAGCCCTTGTAGAAGTCCTGCATGAACGCATCGATCTTGCCGCGCTGGCGCTCCGTGAACGGCCCGAAGGGCGAGTAGATGTCGGCGTCGGCACCCGACGTCACGCTCTCCACGTTGACGCCCAGCTTGTCGAGGGTGCCGTCGATCACGATCTTCCCCGCGAAGATGCCGATCGAGCCGGTCAGCGTCCCCGGCTGCGCCACGATCACGTCGCCTGGCGTCGCGATGTAGTACCCGCCGGAGGCGGCCAGGTCGGACATCGAGACGATCAGCGGGCGCTGCGGCGCCTGCTGCTTCAGCACCACCAGCTCGCGCCAGATCACGTCGGACGCCACCGCGGAGCCGCCGGGGCTGTCGATCCGCAGCACGATGGCCCTGATCGACGGGTCGCGCCCGACGCGGCGGAGTTGCTCGACCATCGTGTCCGAGCCGAGCGTCGGCCCGGTCGAGCCGTCGTAGCCGCTCTTGCCGGACACGATCGCGCCGACGGCGTAGACCACGGCAATCCGTGATCCGGTCCGGACGCCAATCGCCGACGGGCTGACCCGTGCGTAGGCCTTGTCCTCGATCAGGCGCTCACCCGCGCCCGCCCCGCCCAGCTCGGGCACGAGGTCGTCGAGCTGGTCCTCGTAGGCCACGCCGTCGACCAGGCCCGCCTCGAGCGCCCTCGCGGCCACGAAGGGTCCCTCGTCCACGAGCGCCCGGATCTGCTCGGGGCTCCTGCGGCGCGCCTCGGCGATGCCGCGTACGAGCTGATCGAACGCCTCGCGATTGAGCGACTCGGTCATCTCGCGGTGCGCCGGGGTGAAGGTCTTCTCGGTGAGCTGGTTCGGTGCGGACTTGTACTCCCCGACGTGCAGGAAGTCGGCCCGCGCGCCGACGGCGTCGAGCGCGCCCCGCAGGAACACCTCGTAGGAGGCCACGCCGGTCAGGTCGAGCAGGCTGCCCGGCAGCAGGTAGATACGGTCGGCAGCCGTCGCCAGGAAGTACTCGCGGTCTCCGCCGTACTCGAGGAACGCGGTGACCTTCTTGCCCGAGCGGCGGAAGTCGAGCACGGCGTCGCGCAGTTCCTGCACCTTGCCCCAGTAGGGCAGATCCAGCGTCGACGGCCGCAGCAGGACGTGCCTGATGCGCGGGTCCTGCTTCGCCAGCCGCAACCCGTCGACGAGCGCGCGGACGCTGCCCGCCTCGGGGCCGAGCACCTGGCCGACCAGGGTGTCGGACGGCACCTCCTGCAGCGCCCCGGAAGGGCGCAGGACCAGCGTCGCGGCCTGCGGGATCGCCGGTCCCCGCGACAGCGCCAGATACATCACCAGCACGCCCAGCGCCGACACACACACGGCGATGCCGATGAGGGCGAAGACGAGGCCGATGCCACGACGAACGCTCACCTGAGTCCTCCCGACCGCCTGCGCGGCCCGCACTGCCAGGAGTGTACCCGGGGCGCGGAACCGGGCACGTATAATTCCAGGCGACCTCTGCACGAATGACCCCGACGCTTCACAACGGCGGCCGGCGCGCCCTCGCCGCGGCCGCCCTCGCGCTCGTGATGACCGGTCTGGCTGCGGCCTGCGCCGGCGGCGGGCCGGAATCTGGAGAAGGCATGTCGAACATCACCGAGCTGATCAAGCAGGACGCCGCGGTCGGCAGCGGCAACGAGGCCGTGGCCGGGCGCACCGTCACGGTGCACTACACCGGCTGGCTCTACGACGAGACGAAGGCGGACAAGAAGGGGCGGAAGTTCGACAGCTCCCGCGACCGCAACGACCCCTTCGCGTTCCGGCTCGGCGCCGGCCAGGTGATCCAGGGCTGGGACGACGGCGTCGCCGGCATGAAGGTGGGTGGCCAGCGGACGCTGACGATCCCGCCCGCGATGGGCTACGGCGCGCGCGGCGCCGGCGGCGTGATTCCGCCGAATGCGACGCTGGTGTTCGACGTCGAGTTGCTCGACGTCCGGTGACCGTGCCGCGGCGGCGCGGCCCCGGGCCGTGCCGTCGCCTCCGCCCGACGGCCGCCCCGGGGGCGCGCCCCGTTCCCTCGATCGCTGCATGGGGCCCGCGTGGCTGACACCCGCATCGACGTCCGCATCGAGTCGCTGAACGCCAGCGGCGACGGCCTGGCCCGCCACGGACGTCTCCGCGTGGCCGTTCCCTTCTCGATTCCCGGCGAGCTCGTCCGAGTGGCGCTCGCGCCCGGGGGCGGACGCTCCGCGACGGGCGAGGTGCGGGCGACGCTCGTCGAGGTCCTGGCGCCGTCCCCCCACCGCGTGACGCCCCGGTGCCCGCACTTCGGGCCGTCCGGCGGATGCGGCGGCTGCGCGTGGCAGCACATCGCATACCCCGAACAGCTCGCAATCAAGACGGCGCGCGTCGAACGCCTCGTCCAGGCAGCGATGCCCGGTGCGCCGCCGGTACGCCCCATGCTGCCCTCGACCCCCATCGACGCACCATGGGACTACCGGCACAAGGTGCACTTCGTGTTCGGCCGCGCCGGCGGCCGGCGCGGCCGCCTGACGATGGGCCACTACGCGCGGGGGTCGCGCCGGGTCGTGCCCGTCACGGCGTGTCCCGTGCACGCCGACGCCGGCAACGCGACGGCGTTCGCGCTGCACGCGGCCTTCGCGCAGGCCGGACTCGACGCGGCCGACGGCCGCGCGGCGCCGGCGCACGGCGGCACGCTCAAGAGCGTCGCTGTGCGCGTGGCCCAGGGTACGCCCGAGGTGATGACCACGCTCGTCGTCGCGAGCGACCGCGACAGGCGCCTGCGCGCGGCCACGCGCCGGGTCTTCGGCAGCGCACCCGCCCACGCCGCCCTCCACGTCAACGTGCACCCAAGGGACGACGGCTACATCTTCGGACGCGAGACGCGGCACGTCGTGGGCCCCGCCCGGCTCCGCGAGCAGATCGGCGACGTGGCCTATCTCGTCTCCCCGACGGCCTTCTTCCAGACCAACGTCGCCGCCGCAGCCCTGCTGGTCGGGCTGGTTCGCGGCGCGGTGCCGCCGGGCGCGCGGGTGCTCGACCTGTACGCCGGCGCGGGGCTGTTCTCGTTGCCGCTGGCGCTCGACGGCCATGTCGTGACGGCGGTCGAGGAGAACCGGGCCGCCACCGAAGACGGAGAGGCGAGCCGCCGCCTGAACGGCATCCCGGCCGAGCGCTGCCGTTTCGTCGCGCGGCCGGTCGAAAACGCGCTGGCGGCCCTGCCGCCGGCCGACGCCGTGGTCCTGGACCCGCCGCGGGACGGCTGCGCGCCCGGCGTCCTGCGAGGGGTGTTCGCCGGACGGCGACCGGGCATCGCGGTCTACATCTCGTGCAACCCCGAGGCCCTGGGCCACGACCTCGCCGAGATCCATCGACTGGGCTACGAGACGCGGCTGGTGCAGCCGGTCGACATGTTCCCGCACACGGCCCACGTCGAGACCGTGGTCGTGCTGGCCCCCCGCGCGGGCCGGCCCGGTTTTCGGTAGACTCCTTGCCCATGGTCTTCCTGCGCAAGTGGCTGATCCTCGGTCACCGCTATCTCGGCATCGCGCTGAGCCTGCTCTTCGTGACGTGGTTCGGGTCGGGCATCGTCATGATCTACGCGGGCGGCATGCCCAGGCTGACCGCCGACGCGAGGCTCGAACGCCTCGCCCCGCTCGACCTGAGCCAGGTGACGCTGACGGTGGCCGAGGCGGCCGACCGCGCCGGCCTGGATCCGCAGGGCCCCGCATCGCTCCTGACCCTGCTCAACCGGCCCGCGTATCGCATCGGCGGGCGCGACGCCACGATCGTGTTCGCCGACACGGGCGAACTCTTCGACACGCTGTCGCCCCGCCAGGCCCGCGACGTCGCGGCGCAGTTTGCCGGCGTGCCGGCGACGACCCTGACGCACGTGCGCGAGGTCACCGAGCCCGACCAGTGGACGCTGACCCTCGGGCGGCTGCTCCCCATGCAGAAGTTCACCGTCCCGGACGGCGCCGGCACCGAGATCTACGTGTCGACGGTCTCGGGGGAGGTCGCCCTGGCGACGACGCGCCGCGAGCGGCTGCTCGCCTGGATGGGCGTGATCCCGCACTGGCTCTACGTCGCCCCGCTGCGCCTGAACCAGCCGCTCTGGTACCAGGTGATGGTGTGGCTGCCCACGCTCGGCTGCGTCGCGGCGGTCCTCGGGCTCGCCGTCGGCGTGGTGCAGTTCCGCCGGACGAAGCCCTTCAGCCTGTCGCGGGCCGTCCCGTACGCGGGCTGGACGCGCTGGCACTACGTCGCCGGCGCCGTGTTCGGCGTGTTCGCGCTGACGTGGGTGTTCAGCGGCCTGCTGTCGATGGAGCCCTACGCCTGGACCAACGCGACGGGCCTCGAAGTGCCCCGCGACGTGTTCAGCGGCGGCCCTGTCGACCTGACACGGTTCCGCGCGTTCGACCTGCCCGCGTGGCAGCGGCTCGCGGACGGCCGGGCCATCAAGGAGATCGAGTTCCAGCGGATCCTCGACGAGCCGTACTTCGTGGTACGCCGTGGCGCACACGTCGAGGCGACGCGTGCCGAGCGGCTCCACCAGCCGTATTACGTGACGGGCCGTGCCGAGGCGGATCGCCTGATCGTCGAGGCCGGCGCGCTTCGCCCGCGGACGGCGCCGTTCGGCGCGGACGTCCTGACGGCGCGGCTCGAGCGGGCGCTGCCGGGCGAGCGGGTGGTCGCCTCCGAGGTGCTGCCGTCCTACGACGCCTACTACTACTCGCGCGGCCGGCAGACGCCGCTGCCGATCCTGCGGGTCAAGTTCGCCGACGCGGCCGGCACGTGGTTCTACGTCGACCCGTCGATGAGCCAGCTGATCGCGTCGGTGCACCGGCTGAACCGCGTCGAGCGGTGGCTCTACAACGGGCTGCACAGCTGGGACTTCGCCTTCTGGTACGACCGGCGCCCGCTGTGGGACATCTGGATGATCGTCCTGAGCCTCGGCGGTCTCACGACGAGCGTGATGGGGCTCTACCTCGGCGTGCGGCGCGTCCGGCGGTCGGTGCGCGCGGCCGTGCGGGCCCCGCTCGACGCGGCACCGGCCGAGACCCCGCGCCAGGTCACATCAAGCTGAAGATCAGGAGCCCGGCGAGCGCCGCGCCGGCCAGCTGCCACGCCAGCTCGATCGGCCTGCGCACGAACACGGCGGCGGCACACGCGGCGATCGCCGCCGCGAGCAGCAGCCGCGGGTAGAGCTCCTCGACCGTCTCCACCTCGTTCACCGCGGCGGTCCGGGCCCGCAGCCGCTGGATGATCTGGAACGCGACGGCCCGATCGGAGTCCGCGCCGATCTCGAAGTACTCACCGCCGCCCGCCACCGCCAGCCGCACCAGCGATGCCCGATCGAGCGTCGACCGGATCACCGGCGGCGGCCGCACGCCGTCGGAGCCGAGCGGCTCGGGAATCATGCCGCCCACGGTGGTGCCGACGCCGACCACGTAGACGGGAATGTCGCGCTGGCGCGCCGTCACGAGCGCATCCTCGACCTTGCCGCTCCACGCCTGGCCGTCGGTGATCACCAGGAACGCCTTCGGATTGCTGCTCTTGCCGAACAGCTGCGCGTCGTTCTCGACCAGGCGCAGACCCCAGCGGATGCCTTCCTCGATGTTGGTGTCCCAGGTCGGCGCGTTCTCGAGCGCGAACGGCGACTTCTCGCCGAGGTGGTCGATGAAGAAGAAGAGCGCGTTCGGATCCTTCGTCAGGCGCACCTGCGGGGCCGAGAGCTGCGCGAAGAGCGCCAGGGCGACACGGTCGCCCTGCCAGCTGAGCGCCTCGGCGAACGCGCGCAGGAACCGCACCGAACGCCGCCACCGGTCCGGCAACACGTCGGTGACGTACATCGACGCCGAGGCGTCCTGCAGGATCACGATGTCCGCGCTGCCCTGCCGAACGGCGGAAATCCTGGCCTGCGGACGCGCCAGCGCGACGACGCAGAGGCTCGCCGCGGCGAGCGCCAGCAGCCAGAACGGTAGGTCGCCGAGCAGCGTGTAGCGCTCCCGCAGCGGCAGCACACGGCTGGCCCGGAGGCGTCGCACGTCGCGCCGGCGGCGGATCGCGCGCCACACCCACAGGACCGCGAGCGCGGCTGGCGCCGCGAGCAGCCACAGGTAGGCGGGCTCGCCGAACCGGATCGACGACCAGTCGACCGACGGGATCACCTCAGCCCTTCCGCTCCTTCGGGGCCGCCTTGCCGGCGTCGCCGCCCGACGGCCGCTCCTGGCTCTCGAGGGGCACGTAGATCTCGAAGCCCTGCTGGCTGGTGGCGGCCGATGGCGCGCCGCCCTGCCCCATGTCGCCGTCCTGCTTCGAGTCGGAGGCCGGCGGGCGACGGCCGCGCTGCAGTTCGTCGCGCAGGCGGATGATGTACTCGTAGTTGTAGGCCGCGTCCTCGTGGAACGCGCCGTTCTTCATCACGGCCAGGTAGGCCGACGCCGACTCCTCGAGCGCCTGGAGCGTCGCCGCCTTGTCGGTCCACCGCACCTGTCCCAGCCGGTGCGCCGCGTTGGCCACGACCAGCTGGCGCTCGACCGTGCCACCTTCGATGGCCGACACCGGGTCCGCCCCCTCGGGCACGAGTGCCGCGTAGTCGCGCTGCCAGTACTGGATGGCCGCCCGTCGGGCCTGGACCTCGTCGGTGGCGGCCTGGCCGATTCCCGGTAGCCAAGACCCGTAGCCCAGGTACCCTTCGGCGGCGTCGAGGCTTGCGGAGGCCTCCGCGTACTTCAGCGTGGCCACGTGCTGCTGCGCGTCGGCCAGCCGTCCCTCCACCGCCGCCGTCGCCAGCAGCACGGCCCCGGCCACCGCGAGCACCACCGCCCCGCCCACCAACCCGACAATCGCCTTCATACCTCTGTCTCCCGCGCCACACGGCGCCTCACGGGAACGTCCGGAACACGCTCACCCCGAGCTTGAGCCACGCAGCCGCCAGCCACAGCACGACGGCCGCCAGTGCATACGCCGCAAACCGCGGGCGCTGCACGCTGTACTCCCGCACGTCGATGCGGCCCGGCGACAACCGGTCGATCTCGACGAGCGCCTGCCGCAACGAGTCCTCGTCGTACACGGCGTAGAAACGCCCGCCCGTGCGCTCCACGGCGGGCTTCCAGATCTTGTCCTGCGGTACCTCGCCGAGCCGGTAGTTGTACGCGGTGCGGACCATGTGCACCGGGATGCGCGAGGCGCGCGCCACGCTGACCAGGTTCTCGATCGGCTTGCCGTTGCGATTGAGCTCCGAGTCGCGGCCGTCGGTGAAGACGACCATCAGGTTGCCCGACGCGTTCAGGAAGTCGAACGCGCGGAACAGCTGCGCGGCCTGGTCGATCCCCTCGATGATCGTGGTGCCCCAGTCGCTGAACCGTCCCCACTCGCGGGGGTCGCTGATGAGCCGCGTGCTGAGCAGGATGTTCTCGTAGTCGGTGGTGAACGGGGTCACCACGTAGGCCTGGTTGCCGAACTGGATCAGCGCGACGAGGTCCTTGTAGGGCCCGTTCATCCGCCGGCGGATGAACGCCTCGGCCCCGGCCACGGCGGTGAAGAAGGTCGACTCGCCCTGCGTCTTCAGATTCGTGGTCTTGAAGCTCATGACCATGCTGGTCGAGGCATCGACGAGCAGTGCGATGCGGCGGCCCGGGTAGGACACCTCTTCCCGGGCGAACCCGGTGTGGGGGTCGGCCAGCGCGAGGGCGAAGCAGGGCAGGCCCAGCACGAAGAGCAGCGTCGGCAGGTGCCGCAGGGCGGCCATCGGCGACCGGCGCATCACCGGCAGCACGGCCGGCAGGGTCACGTGCGTGCGCCCGGGCCCGCGGCCGCGCACCCCCCGGGCGAGGAGCACGAACAGGGCCAGCGCGGCCAGCGCCGCGAAGACGAGGAGCGTCGTCCGGACGTTCGAGAACTGGAGATCCGTCCAGCGGGTCCGCATCCATTCGTCGACCGTCGCGCGCAGGGCGACCGGCAGCTGGCCGAGCGGCGTCATCGGTACTCCGAGCCTCGGGTCCGGGACACTAGAAGCCGAACGTCCGGCCCAGGGCCAGCACGAGCCGCCGGGGGAATCGGGCCCGGCCGCGCAGCTCGCGCGCGGCGTCGAGCCCCTGGGTCAGGGCCGCGTCGAGGTCGGTGCGGTCGGTGGGCGCCTGCCGCCCGTATGCGGCCCCGTTGAGCGTGGCCAGGGCGTCGCGGAGCCGCTCGAGCGCGCCGCGCGCGCCGGCATCGTCCACGGTGCCGCGCGCCAGCGCCGCCGTGATCGTCTCCGGCGTGGCGCCGCCCGACACGAGCATCCGCGCGCCGCCGATCAGGCTGGCGCGCAGCAGCAGCTGTCCGACGTCCGGAGTCGCGCGCGCATCCGTCTCCTGCTGGGAGACGGAACGGCCGAGCCCCGCGGCTCCGGCCAGCCGCAGCGCGGCCAGTCCCTGGCGGGCCGCTTCGGGCGTCCAGCCGCCGCGCACGTCGTCCTGCACGCCTCGGAGCACCCGGATGGCGCCGGCGAGCAGTTCGCCTGGCCCCAGCGTCCGTGCCACCGGCTGTGACGCCTTTCGCAGGCTGCGCGCCAGGCGCACGAGCGCCAGCACGGCGAGGAGTGCGGCGAAGGCCAGCGCGGCGGCCGCCCCGACCGTGGCCGCCTGCGCGCGGAACCGGCGCGCCTCGATGTCGCCGAAGGTCAGCGTCGACTCGTCCCGGATGTCGCCGGCCGACTTCGGCACGAGCGACAGCACCCGCATCGGCAGCGCCGGCAGCACGTAGGTCTGGTCGCGCCCCTGGGTGCCACCGCCCGGCGCCTGGATGTTGTAGGTGACGTTGACGGCCGGAATGGCGATGTCCTGCCCGAAGAACCCGTCGTTCAGCACGCGCACCGCGTATTCGAACTGCAGGTAGCGCCACGGCGGCACGACGATGTCCTCGCGCCGCGTGCTGCTGACGACCTCGAACGGCGTCAGCTGGATCGCCCCACCCTCGAGCTGGCTGGCCGCGATCGCGACCGTCGTGCCGCGCGTCTCGATGGCGCCGCAGGTCAGCACGAGCGAGAAGCGCTCGCCGACACGCACCGCCGTCCGATCCGTCTTCCACCAGCAGCGGACGGGATCCGACTCGACCTCGCCCGGCCGCGCCGGGCGTGCCGGCGCCGGGCGCACGGCCTGCGCGGTGGGGGCGGCCGGAGTGGCGGCACCGGCCGGCGCGGTCTGCGCGGCGGCGCCCGTGGCGACGGCCGCGAGCAAGGCGGCCCCCAGTACGACTCTCGACGTGTGCATCATGCCTTTCGCAACCGGCGCTCGGCCGCGAACTGCACGAGCGCCGTCTCCATGTCCCACCGATCCAGTCCCACGCGGACGATGTCGAGGTCCGCGTCGCGCGCCATCCGGGTGACGGCGTCCTGCCATTCGGCCACGCGCGCGCCGAGCCGCCGCAGTTCGCGGCGGGAGAACACGCGCGTCCGCCCGGTCTCGACGTCGAACGCCTCGACCCATCCGTCGGCCACGGCCGGCAGTTCGTAGGCGAAGCGGACGTCGGCCATCACCAGGTAGACGTCGTGCACCGCGTTCAGCAGCGACAGCTCCGCGAGCGTGCGCTCGACGTCCGGATACAGAAAGTCCGAGATCACGGGGACGAGCGCCGGGCGGCGCAGCTGGCCCTCGATGGACGTGATCACGTCGCGGACGCCCCCCGCCGACGCGACCGCCGTGCCCCGCTGGTACAGGTCCAGGCAGTAGAGGACGTGCGAGCGCCCGATCCGCGGGCGCGCCGTCGCGCGCAGTTCGAAGTGGTCGTCGAAGGTGACCAGCCCGAACATGTCCTGGAACAGCACGGCCGACAGGCCGACCGCGGCGACCGCCCGCGCGATCGCCGTGGCGATCAACGCCCCGCCGGCGCCGCAGCGCGTCGACAGCGACGTGTCGGCCACCGCGACGATGGCGGCGTTGCTGTCCTGCTCGTATTCCCGGACGATCAGGGGGCTGAAGTTCGTCAGGGACGACTGGGCCCAGTCGATGGCCTCGCTGCGGTCACCGGGCTGCCAGTCGCGCACGCCGACGAAGTGGAACCCCGGTCCCTTGTAGACGCTGGCGTGATCGCCCAGCGTCAGCTCCTGCATCCGGCGGAGCACGAACAGCTCGATCTCGGCGATCTCGTCGAGGTTGACCAGCGACCCGCCGGCGGCGTCCGCCGCCTCGAGGCCGGTCACGGCACCGGCACCTTGTCGACGATGTCGTTGATGACCGCCTCCACGGAAACCCCGTGGCTGGCGGCGTGCGGGCCCAGCCACACGCGGTGCGGCAGCACGTACCGGGCGAGCGCCTGCACGTCCTCCGGGTACACCTCGTCGCGCTCGTGCTGCAGCAGGGCCCACACCTTGACGAGGCGCCCCCAGCAGATCGTCGCGCGGGGCGAGGCGCCGAGGTCCACGCACTTTTCGACCAGCTCGGAGGGCGAGCGGTGCAGCCAGTCCGTTTCAGCGTTGTACGGGCGCGTCGCGCCGACGAGCCGCCGAATGTAGGTGGCGAGCGCCTCGTGCATGAAGACTTCGCGGGTGATCGCGCCGCGCAGCTCGATGATCCGATCCTTCGAGATGAGCGACGACAGCCGGACGTGCTTGAAGTCGAAGTTGACGAGCTTCTCCTCCTCCGACGGCGGCAGGTACGGCACGTTCACCATGATGGCGAAGCGGTCGGACGCCGCCTCCGACAGCGGGAACGTCCCCTGCCCCAGCTCCACCGGGTTCATCGTCGCGATCGCGAAGCTGAAGGGCTTGAGCGCGTAGGTGGTCTTGCCGACCGTCACCGTGCGGTCCTGCAGGCCCTCGAGGAAGGCGCTCTGCGACTTGAGGGGGATGCGGTTGATCTCGTCCAGCAGGACGACCTCGGCCGAGGCCAGCGGACCGAACTCGGTCATGAACTCGCCGGTCGCGGGGTTGATCATCTGGAAGCCGACGATTTCGGTCGGCTGCAGGTCGGCCCGGCCCTGAATGCGGGCGAAGGTCGCGTCGCTGATCGCGGCCAGGATCACGCCGAAGAACGTCTTGCCGACGCCAGGAACCCCGCGCAGCAGGAGGTTGCCGGCGTTGACCTGCCGGTTCTGGTCCTTGTCGTAGGTGGTCGGAATCTCGGACAGCAGGACGACGTTCGCCAGGGCCTTTTCGGTGTCGTAGCCGACGAGCGCGTGGCCCGCTTCCGCGACGATGGCGCGGTGCAGGTCGAGGGCTTCTGTGAGGTCGGGATGCATGAGCGGCCGATCATACTCTTGGTCGCGCCTGCTCCCCACCCCCCTACTTCGGCACGTGCCCACGCCGCCGGGCGCTGTGGTAACGTGCAGCGACCGATGACCGGCGCGGACAAGCCCCCCGAGACCTCGATCCGACTCGTCGCCCTGGCCAGCCTGATCGGCACCACGATCGAGTGGTACGACTTCTTCCTCTACAACACGGCGGCGGCGCTGGTGTTCAACCGGTTGTTCTTCCCGACCTTCGACCCCCTCGTCGGCACGATGGCCGCCTTCGGCACGTACACCGTCGGGTTCGTGGCCCGTCCGGTCGGCGGCATCGTCATCGGCCACTTCGGCGACAAGCTCGGGCGCAAGTCGATGCTGGTGCTGACCCTCGTGATGATGGGGGCGGCGACCTTCTGCATCGGCCTGTTGCCCACCTATCAGACGATCGGCGCCTGGGCCGCGGTGCTCCTGGTCGTGCTTCGCGTGGTCCAGGGCTTCGGCGTCGGCGGGGAATGGGGTGGCGCGGTGCTGATGGCCGTCGAGCACGCGCCGCCCGGGTCGCGCGGTTTCTACGGCAGCTGGCCCCAGATCGGCGTGCCGGCCGGCCTGGTCATCGCGACGGCGGTGTTCGCCGTGTTCTCGCGCCTGCCCGAGGACGCGTTCATGTCGTGGGGCTGGCGGGTTCCGTTCCTGCTGAGCGCATTGCTCGTGCTGGTGGGCCTCCTCATCCGGGTCAAGATCCTGGAGACACCCGCCTTCGCCAGGGTGAAGGACTCGAAGCGGGAGGCCCGGCAGCCGATCGTCGAGGTGCTGCAGGCCTATCCGAAGCAGGTGCTGCTGGCGATGGGCGCCCGGTTCGCGGAAAACGGCGCCTTCTACATCTACTCGGCGTTCGTGCTCGTCTACGCGACCCAGCAGGTCAAGATGCCGCAGCAGGTGGTGCTGAACGGCATCCTCATCGGCGCCGGCCTCGAGCTCTTCGCCATCCCGTTCTTCGGCGCGCTGTCGGACCGCGTGGGCCGGCGCCCGGTCTATCTGTTCGGCGCCGTCGTCACGGCGCTGTTCGCCTTCCCGCTGTTCTGGATGCTCGACACGGCATCGCCGATGCTGGTGGCCGCCGCGCTCGTCGTCGCGTTCGTGCTGTCGCACGGCGCGATGTACGCGCCGCAGGCCGCGTTCCTGTCGGAGCTCTTCGGCACGCGGGTGCGCTACAGTGGCGCCTCGCTCGGCGCGCAGCTCGCCTCGGTGCTGGCCGGCGGGCTCTCGCCGTTCATCGCGACGGCGCTGCTGGCCAGGTTCGGCCGCACGGCGCTCGCGAGCTACGTGATCGCGATGGCGCTCGTGACGATCGTCGCGGTGCTCGTGGCCAGCGAGACGGCGAGCCACGACGCGATCGAGGCCGAGTAGGCCTCGCGATCATCCCGAGGGGACCGACCATGCAGACGATGACCGCCGCCATTCTCGACGGCGCCCCCGGCGGGCTCCGGATCGAGGAGATTCCCGTTCCCGAGCCGAAGGCCGGTGAGGTGCTGATCAAGGTGCACGCGTGTGGCGTGTGCCACACCGACCTCCACGTGATGAAGGCCGAGGTCGCCTTTCCGACGCCGGCCGTGATGGGACACGAGGTGTCGGGCACCGTCGTGGCGCTCGGCCCCGGCGTGCGCGGACCGGCGGTCGGCACGCGCGTCGTCTCGGCGTTCGTGATGCCGTGCGGGTTCTGCCCGGCGTGCGGCGCGGGCCGCGACGACCTCTGCGACAACTTCTTCGGGATGAACCGCCTGAAAGGGACGCTGTTCGACGGCACGACGCGCCTCCGCTTCAAGGACGGCCGCCCCATCGCCATGTACTCGATGGCGGGCATGGCGGAGTATTCGGTCGTCCCGGCCACCGACGTCTTCCCCCTGCCGGAGGCGCTGCCGCTCGAGGAATCGGCCGTCCTCGGCTGCGCGGTGTTCACGGGCTACGGCGCGGTCCGGCACGCGGCCGACCTGCGCGGCGGCGAGCGCATCGCGGTCGTCGCGACCGGCGGCGTCGGCCTGACGATCGTCCAGATCGCCAAGGCGTTCGGCGCATCGCAAATCATCGCGGTCGACATCAAGGACGACAAGCTGGAGCAGGCGCGCCGGATCGGCGCGACCGACGTGATCAACGCCGCGACGACCAACGTGCCCGCCCGCATCCGCGAGATCACCGGCGGCGTCGGCGTCGACGTCGCGTTCGAGGTGCTCGGGCGTCCCGAGACGTTCGTCCAGGCCTTCGAGAGCATCCGCGACGGCGGCCGGATGGTGGGCGTCGGCATCGCGGCCGGCAAGAGCGCCGCGCCGATCGAGATCACGCGGCTGGTGCGACGCGGTCTGCGGATCGTGGGGTCGTTCGGGGGACGCACCCGGACCGACATGCCCGAAATCGTCCGGCTGGCCGAGCAGGGCACGTTCCGCCCGGCCGACATGGTGACGCGGCGGTTCAAGTTGACCGAGGCCGACGCCGCGTACAAGGCGCTCGAACGGGGCGAAATCCTCGGCCGGGCGATCGTCGTGCCATAGGGCCGGGCCAGGCGATGACTTCCTTCGACGACCTGCCCCCTCCCGGTCGCGAGACGACCGGCGCCTGCGCCGGGGGGACGGCCGGGGTCGAGCGGTGGCGATCGACGTGGAGCGGCGTGCACTGATCTGGCGCAGGGCGGCGTACGTCCTGCTGGGCGCCGTCGCCCTGCTGGCGTGGCCCGCGATCGCGCGGCTGCGCGAACGGCCGGCGCCGCCCCCGCCCGTGCTGCGCCTCACGTTCCCGTCGCCTCCGGGCGCCGAGTCCGGCGCGGGTGCCGACACGCTCGACGCGGCGCTCTCCGCCGATGAACGCGTGGTGGCCTTCGTCGCCACGACGAACGGCGTCAGCCGCCTGTGGGTGCGGTCCCTCGACCAGGAATCAGCCCGCGCGCTCGACGGCACCGACGGCGCGCAACTGCCGGCGTTGAGCCCGTCCGCCGACCGCGTCGCCTTCTTCGCGGGCGGCCGCCTCAAGGTGGCGACGCTGGCCACGGGCCGCATCGACGACCTGGCCGACGCGCGCGAGCCTGACGGCGCTGCGCGCGGGCGCCATGGCGCCGCTCACGACGCTCGAGCCTGGGGATGCCAGACACGTCTTCCCGACACCGGAGGGCGGCACCGGCCTGGTCTACGTCGCCATCCGGAGCGACGGCCGTCGCGTGATTCGCTGGCTGGCCGACGGACGGACGCACGAACTCGGGCCGACGACCGGCCACGCGTTCGTCGTCGGCGATCTGCTGCTCTCGGTCAGGGACGAGACGTTGATGGCCCAGCGCCTCGACCGGGAACGTGGCGTCCTGGTCGGCCGTGCCGCGCCCATCGCCCTCTCGGTGGGCACGTCCGCCGCGGGCCACGGTCTCGTCGCGATCGGCTCGACCCTCGCCCTCGTCGCGGCGGCCACCCCCGTCACCCGGCGGCTGGCGTGGTTCGACGCGCAGGGGCAACCGGCCGGGACGGCGGGCGAGCCCGCCGACTACCTGCAGGTACGGCTCTCTCCCGACGACCGCGTCGCGGCGGTCACGCTTCGCGACAGTCTGTTGCGGACGCTCGATGTCGCGGTGGTGCCGACGGGGGCGGTGGGGCAGCCGACGCAGATTTCGCTGTCGCTCGCCGCCGACGCGGACCCCGTGTGGGCGCCGGACGGGCGGCGACTGCTCTTCCGCTCGCTGACCGGGGGCCAGCCGGACCTGTTCGCCCGCGACGTGCAGGACGCGAAGGCACCGGTGACCCCGTTCCTGCGGTCACCGCTCGGAGAGACGCCGACCGACTGGTCACGCCTGCCGATCCCCGGCGGACCGGTCCTCTTCGGCGCCGCCGCAGAGGACACGCGCGCCGACGTCTGGCAGCTGGATCCGGCGACGGGCGCGCACCGGGCCGTGGTCCACTCGGGCTTCAACGAGACGGACGGCCGCTGGTCGCCCGATGGCCGCTGGATCGCCTACGTGTCGGACGAACCCGGCTTCCCGGAGGTCTACGTGATGCGGGCCGCCGACGACGCCGTCACGCGCGTCTCGCGGGCGGGCGGCTCGCGCCCGCGGTGGTCGGGCGACGGCTCGGCGCTCTACTTCGTACGCGGCACGCAGGTCATGCGGAGCACGCGCCTGGACGGCGACGTGCCGTTCGCGACTCCCCTTCCCGTCTTCGACGCCCCGGGGCTCGTGGACTTCGACACGGCGCACCGGAGCGATCGGCTGCTCGTCGTCCTGCCCGTGGCCGGGGCCGCCCGTCCCGAGGTTCGCGCCATTCGCGACTGGCAGACGGCGGCGCGGGCCGCCACCGAGCCCGCGCCGCGCCGCCCCGCTCAGTAGAACCAGTCGACGACGGCGTCCCGCGTGCCGGACAGCACGGGCGTGACCTCGTGCAGGCGCTCCGCCGGAAACGCCACGACCGTGCCGGCGCGGGGCACGACGTCCACGACGTCCGTGAAGGGGCCATCCGGCAACAGGCGCAGGATCCCGCCTTCGAACCCGCCCTCCCTCGGGTCCGCGGCCACCGCGCTGTTCAGGAACGCGACGACGGCCACCTGCCGGCGGGCCGCCTCGGGCCAGGCCCCGTCGGCGTCGGCCCGGTCGCGGTGGGGCCGGTAGAAGCCCCCCGGCCCGTATCGCAGGAAGCCCGGCCCTTCACGCCCCCGCAGGCGCCGGCCGAAATGCGCCGCCACCGCCTCCCGCGTCGAGTCCAGGACGGCCTCCACCATGGCCAGCACGTCCGGCGCGACCTCGACGTAGCTCGTCTGCCGCACCGCTGGATGAGACTCGAACCCTCGCCCGAGCACCTCGGCCTCTTCGGGCACGCCCCGGTCCATCGCCTCACGGCAGCTGCGGCAGAAGGCCGGGCCCAGGACGCCGGGGAGCACGAGCGGCATGCGTGCACAGTCTGACGCACTTTTGCCGCACGCCGGGAACCTCGGCCGCCTGATCGTCGTCTGAGATTTCAGTTTGATATCATCACGATACCAACGGAGGTCACGCAGATGGTTCGCGAACGTCTTCGTCCCGGCATCGCTGGCCTGCCGGTCCTGATCCTGCTGGTCGCGCTGGTCGCCGCCACGGTCTGGTTCTTCGTCTCGACGGCTGCCGACCACCGGGGCAACCCGGTGCTGGCGCTCTGGCTGATCCCGGTCGTACTGGCCGAGGTGTTCCTGATGCGCGGCCTGATGATCGTGGCGCCCAACGAGGCCCAGGTGCTGCAGCTCTTCGGCGACTACGCCGGCTCGGCGCGCGTGCCGGGCCTGCGGTGGACCAATCCCTTCTACACGCGCAGGCGGATCTCGCTGCGCGTGCGCAGCTTCGAGAGCTCGCACCTGAAGGTCAACGACAAGGAAGGCAACCCGATCGAGATTGGCGCCGTCGTGGTCTGGCGCGTGCTCGACTCGGCCGAGGCCACCTTCGAGGTGGACGACTACGAGAACTACGTGCGCGTACAGAGCGAGGCCGCCCTGCGAAACGCGGCAACCAGCTATCCCTACGACGCGCACGACGAGGCGGGCGTGATCTCGCTGCGCGGCTCCACCGCGGCGGTGGCCGACCACCTGAAGGAGGAGATGCAGCAGCGGCTGCAGAAGGCCGGCGTCGAGGTGGTGGAGACCCGTATCAGCCACCTGGCCTACGCGCCCGAGATCGCCGCGGCGATGCTCCAGCGCCAGCAGGCCGGCGCGATCATCGCTGCCCGCCAGCGGATCGTCGAGGGCGCGGTCGGCATGGTGGAGATGGCGCTGTCGATGCTGGCGCACAAGGGCATCGTCCAGCTCGACGAGGAGCGGCGGGCGGCGATGGTCAGCAACCTCCTGGTGGTGTTGTGCGGCGAAAAGGCCGCGCAGCCGGTGGTCAACACCGGAACCATCCATCAGTAACGGGAGCCCGCGGAGCCGTGGCCGAACGAAAGTCGTTCCTGCTCCGCATCGACGCGGGTGTGATGGAGGCGATGCAGCGCTGGGCCAACGACGACCTGCGCAGCCTGAACGCCCAGATCGAATACCAGCTGCGCGAGGCGCTGCGGCGGTCCGGCCGCACGCCTCGGGCGGGGGACCTGCCGGCGGAGCCCGGGCCCAGCCGCGGGGCGGCCGAAGCCCCCGACGCGCCCCCCGGGCCCTCCGCCCCGCCGGAGCCGGCCGCTGCGGAGCCGCGTGCGCGACACTCGAGGGGGGGCTGAAGTTTCGCCCGGCACGTGTCGATACAATTTAGCGTGCCACTGCACACACCTGCCGCCGCCGTCGCCACCGCGGTTCCAGCCGCCCTCATCAACCCCGGCCCGGTCCGTCCCCTGCTCAAGTGGGCCGGCGGCAAACGCCAGTTGCTGCCCGCCATCGGGCGCTTCTATCCGGAACGGTTCGCCCGGTACACCGAGGCGTTCTTCGGCAGCGGGGCCGTCTTCTTCGATCTGCTGACACACGGCCGCCTGGCGGGCCGCCGGGTCCGGCTGGCCGACCTCAATCCGGACCTGATCGGCTGCTACCGGACGCTCCGTGATCAGACCGACGCGGTGATTCACGCCCTCGAAGGGCTGGCCGAGGAATACCGCCGCGGCGGGGACGCCTGCTACTACGACGTCCGGGACCGGCGCTTCAACCCGGCACGGGCCGCCGTCGGTCCGCGCGCGGGCGGCACCGCGCAGGACGCGGCCGATGCCTACACACCGCAGCTGGCCGCGATGCTGATCTTCCTGAACCGCACCGGCTTCAACGGCCTCTTCCGGCTGAACAAGGACGGCGGCTTCAACGTGCCGGCGGGCCGCTACACCGAGCCGCGCATCTGCGACCCGGCCCACCTGCGCGCCGTCGCCAGCGCGTTTGCCGGCCCGGGGGTGTCACTCGAGCTGAGCCCCTTCGACGCAACCCTCGACGAGGCGGGGGCAGGCGACTTCGTCTACTGCGATCCCCCGTACGCCCCGCTCAGCCGTACGTCGAGCTTCGCGAACTACACGGCCGACGGGTTCGGCCCGGCGGACCAGGCGAGACTCGCCGACGCGGTGATCGCGGCCTGCGGCCGCGGGGCCCAGGTGGTCGTGTCGAACTCGAGTGCAGGGGAAATCGTGGACCTGTACACCGCGCGCGCGGCGCGCGCGGCCGGTCTGACCGTACACCGCGTGCCCGCCCGCCGGTCGATCAACTCGCGCGCCACCTCACGCGGCCCCGTGGACGAGCTGCTCATCACGAACGCGCCGGGTCCGCTCGACGCCGTCCGGCCGCGGATGCTGCCGGCCCGACCAGCCGCCCGGCGGAAGAGCGCATAGCCGGCGCCGGGCCCCGCGGCGAGGGCCCCTTTCCCCGGGGCCGCGTTCCGGGGTACGCTGGCTGGACGCGAAAGTGGCGGAACTGGCAGACGCGCCAGACTTAGGATCTGGTACCCGAAAGGGTATGGGGGTTCGAGTCCCTCCTTTCGCACTTCCATCCCGCGTGAGTCCCGAAGCCCCATGAAAACAGAGTTCGTCGACGTCAGCGAAACCCAGAAGACCCTCACCATCGAGATCCCGAGCGACGTCGTCGACGCGGAGATCAACCGAGTGGCCCGCGGCCTGACCCGGCAGGCCCGCCTGCCCGGCTTTCGGCCCGGCAAGGCGCCCGCCAGCGTGATCAAGGCGCGCTTCAAGGACCAGATCCTCCACGAGGTGGTGCAGGGCCTGATTCCGAAGGCGGTCGACGAGGCGCTGCAGGAGCGCGGAATCGAGCCCGTCGACACGCCGAACATCAAGGACGTCGCGCTCACCGAGGGTCAGCCGCTGAAGTTCACGGCCGCGATCGAGACGGTGCCGTCCTTCGACCCGGGCGACCTCGGCACGCTGGCGGTGACGCGCCCGGCCACGGCGGTGACCGAGGAGATGATCGCGCAGACGCTCGACCGGCTCCGGGACCGCGCCGCACGCTACGAACCGGTCGAGGGCCGCCCTGTCGCCGACGGCGACACGCTGTCGGCCGACCTCGAGCGCGTGGACGCCGACGGCAAGTCGGACAAGCACGACGGCATCAGCATCCAGGTGGGCGCCGCGGGCAACCCGCCCGGCTTCGACGCCAGCCTGATCGGCATGCAGGCCGGCGAGACGCGCACGTTCCCGGTGCACTTCCCCGACGACTACCCGGTCAAGGAGCTGGCGGGCAGCGACGTCACCTATACCGTGCACGTCAAGGACGTCCGCACGCGCGTGCTGCCGGAGCTCGACGACGACTTCGCCAAGGATCTCGGCGACTTCGAGTCGCTGGCCAAGCTGCGGGAGCGGATCCAGGCCGACCTGCTCGAGGAGGCCGAGGAGAACGCGACGCGGCACGTGCGTGCGGAAATCCTGAAGCAGCTCGCCGCCCGCATGACGTTCGAGCCGCCGGCCTCGATGGTCGAACGCGAGATCGATCGGCGGCTCGATGAATTCGCGCGCCAGCTGGCGCAGCAGAACGTCGATCCGCGCCAGACCGGCATCGACTGGGGGCAGTTCCGGGAAGCGCAGCGCGAGGCCGCGGTGGTGTCGGTGGCGAGCGCGCTGGTGCTCGACGAGATCGCCCGCCGCGAGCAGCTCACGGTGGCGCCCGAAGATGTCGATAAGGAAGTCGAGATGTTCGCCGTCAGGGCCGGGCGCACGCCGGCGGCGCTGCGCGCGCAGCTCGAGAAGGAGGGCGGCCTGTCCCGTCTGTACACGGGTCTGCGCCGGGAGAAGGCGGTTGACTTGGCGGTGTCGCGTGCTACGATTACCACCGAGTCCCGCCCATCCGTCGGTGATGCCTAGCGCGTCCACTGATCCCTGCATGGAGCACCGCGGTCGCACAGCGGCACCGGCCGCCGGCCGCCGAACGTTTCACGGATTGCCCGTCACGAATCGCCCATGAGCCACGCCCAGCTGGTGCCAATGGTGGTCGAACAGACCAACCGTGGCGAACGCGCCTACGACATCTACTCCCGGCTGCTGAAGGACAGCATCATCTTCATCGGGACGCCGATCGACGACCAGATCGCGAACCTGGTGATCGCCCAGATGCTGTTCCTCGAGGCCGAGGATCCGGACAAGGACATCCAGCTGTACATCAACAGCCCCGGCGGCTCGATCACGGCGGGCCTGGCGATCTACGACACGATGCAGTTCATCAAGCCCGACGTCCAGACCACGTGCATCGGCCAGGCGGCCTCGATGGCGGCGGTGCTGCTGGCCGGCGGGGCGAAGGGCAAGCGGTTCTCGCTGCCGAACTCGCGGATCCTGATCCACCAGCCGCTGATGAGCGGGCTGGCCGGCCAGGCCACCGACATCGACATCCACGCCCGCGAAATCCTGCGCATGCGCGAGCGGCTGAACGAGATCCTGGTGCACCACACCGGGCAGACATTCAAGCGGATCCAGGAAGATACCGAACGGGACTACATCATGACCCCGGACCAGGGGAAGGAATACGGCATCATCGACGACGTCATCCGGAAACGGGTGTAACATGGGTTCATCCGCCAGAACCCCCCGGAGCCGAAGGACTTAACGGGACTCCACTCAATGGTCAAGAAGAACGGCGAGACCGAGATTCTCCGCTGCTCGTTCTGCAACAAGGATCAAAACGACGTCCGGAAGCTGATTGCCGGTCCGACGGTCTTCATCTGCGACGAGTGCGTCGAGGTCTGCAACGACATCATCGCCGACGACAACCGCTTCGAGAACCGCGGGGTCCGTTCCTCGCTCCCGTCGCCGCCCGAGATCAAGAAGTTCCTCGACGAGTACGTGATCGGGCAGGAGCGCACCAAGAAGAAGCTGGCCGTCGCGGTCTACAACCACTACAAGCGGATCGAGATCCAGAAGCAGCCGCGCGGCCGCAACGACGTCGAGCTGGCCAAGTCCAACATCCTGCTGGTGGGCCCGACGGGAACGGGCAAGACCCTGCTCGCCCAGACGCTCGCCAAGCTGCTCTCGGTGCCGTTCACGATCGTCGACGCGACGACGCTGACCGAGGCCGGCTACGTCGGCGAGGACGTCGAGAACATCATCCTGAAGCTGCTGCAGGCGGCCGGGGGTGACATCGAGAAGTGCCAGCAGGGCATCATCTACATCGACGAGGTCGACAAGATCTGCCGCAAGGACGAGAACCCGTCGATCACCCGCGACGTGTCGGGCGAGGGCGTCCAGCAGGCCCTGCTGAAGATCCTGGAGGGCACGGTGGCGAACGTGCCGCCGCAGGGCGGCCGGAAGCATCCCCACCAGGAGTTCTTCCAGATCGACACCACCAACATCCTGTTCATCTGCGGCGGCGCCTTCGTCGGCCTCGACAAGGTGATCGAGCGCCGCATCGGGAAGAAGACCCTCGGCTTCAAGGCCGACGTGAAGTCGGTCCAGAAGCGCGACGTGGGTTCCACGCTCGAACAGCTGGAGCCGGAGGACCTGATCAAGTACGGCCTCATCCCCGAGTTCGTCGGCCGCCTCCCCGTGGTGGGCACGCTGCACGAGCTCGACCGGCCGGCGCTCATCCAGATCCTGACGCAGCCGCGCAACGCGATCACGCGGCAGTACCAGAAGCTCTTCGAGTACGAGAACGTGAAGCTGCGCTTCACCGACGACGCGCTCGACGCCATCGCCGAGTCGGCCCTGACGCGCAAGATCGGCGCCCGCGGCCTCCGGATGATCATCGAGGACCTGATGCTCGACCTGATGTACTCGGTGCCGGGCCAGAAGAAGGTGCGCGAGGTCGTGGTGACGCGCGAGATCGTCGAGGCCAAGGACAAGTCCCTGACGCTCATCGAAAAGGCCGGGTAGGCGGCGGGCCAACCCCTGCAAGGACCCCTGATGGAAGTCTACGAGACACTGCCCATCGTCCCGCTCCGGGACGTCGTCGTATTCCCACACATGATGATGCCGTTCGTGATCGGACGGCCGTCGTCGACCCGCGCCCTCGAGCACGCGCTGCTCAAGGACAAGCGGATCTTCCTCGCGGCGCAGCACGACGCGTCCACCGACGATCCGCGCCCCGACGACATCTACACGATGGGCTGCGTCGCCAACGTGGTCCAGAGCCTGAAGCTGCCCGACGGCAACATCAAGGTGCTCGTCGAGGGCCTCGACCGCGCCCGCGCGGTGGAGTGGAAGGAAGACAAGGGCTTCTACCGCGTTGTCGTCAAGGTGCTGCAGAAGCAGAAGGAAGTGGGCGGCGACGTCGAGACGACCATGAGCCGCGTCGTCTCGCTGTTCGAGCAGTACGTGAAGCTGTCGAACAACCTGCAGTACGACGCGATGATCGCCGCCGTCCGCGTGGACGATCCGGGCAAGCTGGCCGACACCATCGCGGCCCACCTGCTGGTCGGCGTCGACGAGAAGCAGAACCTGCTCGAGATCATCTCCCCGCTCGAACGGCTGAACCGCATCGCGGGCATCCTCGAGCTCGAGGTCGACAAGCTCCAGGTCGATCGCCGCATCCAGTCTCGCGTCAAGAAGCAGATGGAGAAGGCGCAGAAGGAGTACTACCTCA
>CAWULT010000071.1:0-23997 GCA_963923455.1 uncultured bacterium | reverse complement strand
CTCGCCTCCGCCTGAGCCGCAGCGCGAGGAAGCCGGTCTCGTCCAGCATCGGGACGCCGAGGGCCGCGGCCTTGTCCGCCTTGCTCCCGGCGTCGGCGCCGACGATGACGGCCGTCGTCTTCCTGCTGACCGACCCGGTGACCTTCGCGCCGAGCCGGACCAGGGCCGCCTCGGCCTCGTCGCGCGACATGGCGCTCAGCGTGCCGGTGATGACGTACGTGCGGCCGAGCAGCGGCCCTGCCGGTGGCACACCCGCGCGGGCTTCGGGCGGCACGTCCAGCCGGACGCCAGCCGCGCGCAGCCGCTCGATGAGCCGCCGGTTCTCCGGTGCGTCGAACCACTGGCGCGTGGCCGCGGCCAGGACGGGCCCCACTTCCGGCGTGCTCTCGAGCGCCTCCGGCGTGGCCGCGATGATCGCGTCGATCGACCCGAAGGCCTGCGCCAGCACCTGCGCGGCCCGCTCGCCGATGTGCCGGATGCCGAGGCCGTGAATCAGGCGCCACAGGTCGTTCGTCCTGCTGCGGGCGATCTGCCCCACCACCTTGGCGGCGTTCTTGTCGCCGACGCGCCGGGTGATGACCTTGCCGTCGGCCCGTGTGGACGTACTGGTCAGCGCGGCCACCTGCGCGGCGTCCAGGTGGTAGAGGTCGGCGCAGTCGCGGACCAGGCCGTGCTCGATCAGTTGGGCGATCAGCGACTCGCCGAGGCCCTCGATGTCCATGGCCCCGCGCGACGCGAAGTGCTCGAGCCCGCGCTGGAGGCGCGCCGGGCACGACGTGTTCTCGCAGCGCCAGACCACCTCGTCGCCTGGCCGGATGAGGGTGCTGCCGCACCGCGGGCACGCCGTCGGCATCTGCCACGGCGCGGCGCCGGGCGCCCGGCGGCTCGGCACGGGACCGACGACGCGCGGGATCACGTCGCCGGCCTTCTCGACGATCACCCAGTCGCCCTCGCGGATGTCCTTCCGGGCGATGTCGTCGGCGTTGTGCAGCGTGGCCATCGCAATGGTGGAACCGGCCAGGAAGACCGGCTCGAGCACGGCGAAGGGGGTGACGGCACCCGTGCGGCCGACGTTGATGTCGATCTTCAGCAGCCGGGTCGTCTTCTGCTCCGCCGGAAACTTGAACGCGACGGCCCATCGGGGGAACTTGCTCGTCGTGCCGAGGGCCTGGCGCTGCGCCAGATCGTTCACCTTGATGACGACGCCGTCGGTCTCGAAGGCCAGCGTGCGCCGGGCCTCGGCCCAGTCGCGACAGAAGGCCAGTACGCCGTCCAGGCCTTCGCAGAGGCGCCAGTGCGGTTCGACCGGCAGGCTCCAGCGCCGCAGCGTCTCGAGCGTCGCCGCGTGCGTCGCCGGGCCGTCGGCCGAGACCAGCTGGTAGGTGAAGGCGCTCAGCCCCCGCCTTGCCACGAGCGCCGGATCGAGGTTGCGCAAGGCGCCGGCCGCTGCATTGCGAGGGTTGGCGAAGAGCGGCTCCCCCGCCTGCTCCCGCTCCTCGTTCAGACGGTCGAATGCCCTCCGCGGCAGATACACCTCGCCGCGGACCTCGACGCGGTCGGGCGCGTCGTCCGGCAGCCGCAAGGGGATCGCCCGGATCGTCCTGACGTTGAAGGTGACGTCCTCGCCCGTCACGCCGTCGCCGCGTGTGGCGGCCCGCACCAGCACGCGCTGCTCGTAGGTGAGCGCGATGCTCAGGCCGTCGATCTTCAGCTCGGCGGCGTAGGTGATCGGGCCCTCGGCTGGCGCCGAGTCCTGCAGCCCCTTGCGCACCCGCTCGTCGAAGGCCCGGAGGTCGTCGTCCGTGTAGGCGTTGTCGAGGCTGAGCATCGGCTCGGCGTGCTCGACGCTGGCAAAGCCTGCCGCGACGCGGCCCCCGACGCGCTGGGTCGGGGAATCGGGCGTGACGAGCTCGGGGTGCCGGGCCTCGATCGCGGCCAGCTCCGCCAGCAGCGCGTCGAAGTCCGCGTCGGCGATCTCGGGGACGTTGGCGACGTAGTAGAGCTCTTCGTGGCGCCGGATCTCGCGCCGGAGCTCGTCGACCCGAGCGGCGGGGCCGGTGTCGCGCATCGGGCCGCCTCAGCGGTCGCGGGAGACCACGTAGTCGGGCAGGAACATCAGGGCGTCGCGCGCGTCGGACGGCGGGAACACCCGAAGGGCGTCCTTGGCCCGTTCGACGAACTCGAGCGCCCGGCGCTGCGCGTATTCGAGCGACCGCGACTGGACGAGCAGCGCACGGATCTCGCGCCAATCCTCCAGCGAGGCGTCGCGCTCGCGCACCACCTTGCGCACCAGCTCGTCGGCACGCCCGTCGCCGCTCGCCAGCAGGTGGATCACCGGCAGCGTCATCTTGCCTTCGCGCAGGTCGCCACCGACCGGCTTGCCGAGTGCGACCTCTTCGCCGGTGAAGTCGAGCAGGTCGTCGACCACCTGGAACGCCATGCCGATGTTCACGCCGTAGTCCCACAGCGCTTCCTGCTGCTCGCGCGTGATGGGCCCCAGCATGCCACCGATGCGGGCGCAGCCGGCGAACAGGTACGCCGTCTTCCGGCGGACGATGTCGAAGTGCTCGTCCTCGGTGATGTCGACGTCGCCGTTCTTGGTCAGCTGGTAGATCTCGCCCTCGACGATCCGGAGCGTGACGTCGCACAGCAGCCGGACGATCTCGAGGCTGTCCTGGGTCAGCGCCAGGTGCATCGACTTCAGGTACAGGAAGTCGCCGAACAGCACCGTGACGTGGTTGCCCCACCGCGTGTGGACGGCTTCGCGCCCGCGCCGCAGATCGGATTCGTCGATGATGTCGTCGTGCACGAGCGTCGCCGTGTGGATGAACTCCAGCACGGACGCGTAGAGCACCGCGGCCTCGCCCTGCTCCCGCGTGTAGCCGGCCATCCGCGCCGCCATCAGCAGCACCGCCGGACGAATGCGCTTGCCTCCGCCGTCCTGGATGTAGTGACCGATGGCCGGGATGACGGACACCTGCGACTGCACCTGCCGGGCGAACTCCTTCTCGACCTGGCGGAGGTCGTCGCGGATCGGTTCGAACAGCTGCGCGAGCGCGGCGGCGGAGGGTTTCTGCGCGGTGGGATTCAAACTGCTCAGATCAGACCATATCCCCGCGCGGAGTGTCAACGAGCCGGACAGGCTAATCCGTGTGAGGAGTTGCAGTTACGGGCCCCGTGTTACGGGGTGAACAGCCGCTGGAAGTTGCGCGCGGTGGCTGCCCGCAGCTCGTCCGGCGCGATCCCGCGCAGGCGCGCCACCGCGTCGGCCACCTGCGCGACGTAGGCCGGCTCGTTCCGCCGACCCCGGTGCGGCACCGGCGCCAGGTAGGGACTGTCGGTCTCGACGAGCAGCCGGTCGAGCGGCACAGCCCTGGCGACCTCCTTCAACTCGAGCGCCTTCGGGAACGTGACGATGCCCGACAGCGAGATGTGGAAGCCAAGGGTGATCGCCCGGGCCGCCGCCGCCCGGTCGCCCGTGAAGCAGTGGACGACGCCTCCGACCTCGGCCGCGCCCTCCTGCTCCAGGATCTCGAACGTGTCGGCGTCCGCCTCGCGCGTGTGGATCACCACGGGAAGGCAGCGCTGGCGCGCGAGCTGCAGCTGGGCCCGGAAGACGTCACGCTGCGCCTCCCGGGGAGACAGATCGTAGTGATAGTCGAGGCCGATCTCGCCGACGGCCCGCGCGCGGGGCTGCGCGTCGAGTGCCGCCGCGACGCGGGCCGCCGCGCGGGCCGGGTCGGCGGCGAACGGGCCGGCGTTGTGCGGATGCACCCCGATCGAGAAGCGGACGTCGGGCCAGCGATCGGCCACGGCGGCCGCCCTGGCCAGCTCGGCGTCGTCGTCGGCCGCCAGAATCGTCAGCGCGGCCGACACCCCGGCCGTCCGGGCCCGGGCGACGACCGCGTCCAGGTCGTCCGCGAACTCGGGCCCGGCGATGTGGCAGTGGCTGTCGATCACGGGAGCTGGGCGTGCGTCCTCACCGGACGCGCGCGCCGGCGGGCAGCGACTCGTCGACCGCCACGAGCGTCGGCAGTCCACCCTCGGGGCTCGCCGCGAGCACCATGCCGTTCGACTCGATGCCCATCAGCTTCGCGGGTTTCAGGTTCGCGACGATGACGATCGTCCGCCCGACGAGCTGCTCGGGTGCATAGGCCTCGGCGATGCCGGCCAGGATGGTCCGCGGCGCCGGTTCCCCCACCTCGACCGACAGCTTGATCAGCTTCTTCGACTTCGGCACGGCCTCGGCGGCCATTACCTTCGCCACCCGCAACTGCACCCTCATGAAGTCGTCGATGGTGATGCGCTCGTCGGGGGCCGGCGCGGCGGGTGTCGACGCGGCGGGGGCCGCTGCCGGCGCGGACTGCGGCGCGTCGTCTGCCTTCGGGGTTTCGTCCACGGACATCCTCTCCTTCGCTCCGCTCACCAGAGCGGGTGCGGATTCTTCTGCGCGCGGCCAGAGGGCCGCGCCCTTGGTCACCTCACGCGCGCCGGCGGCGCGCCAGACGGCGTCCGCCTCCAGGCGCAGCGCGCCCTCGCGTGGCGCGCCGACGCGGCGCAGGATCTCGGCACACGACGACGGCATGACCGGCGTCAGCAGCACGGCGGCCACGCGGACCGCCTCCGCCGTCTCGAACAGGACCTCGCTCAGGCGGGCATCGTTGCCCTTGTCCTTCGCGAGGGCCCAGGGCGCCGTCTCGGCGATGAACTCATTGGTGGCGTCGACGATCGCGAACGCGGCGGCGGCACCGTCGTGGAGCGCGAGATCGTCCATCGACGCCCGGTAGCGCGACACGGCCGCCTCGACCACCTGCGCGAGCCGGCCGCCGGCGCCGGCCGGCGCGAGACGCCCGCCCCGGTACTTCTCGGCCATCGCCGCGACGCGGCTGACGAGGTTCCCGAGGTTGTTGGCGAGATCCACGTTGTAGCGCTCCTCGTAGCGCTCCCACGTGAAGTCGCCGTCGCCGCCGTACGTGATCTCCTTCGTCAGGTACAGGCGCAAGGGGTCGACGCCGAACCGGCGCACGACGTCCGACGGGTCGACGCTCGTGCCGAGCGACTTGCTCATGCGCTGGCCGCCGAAGTTGATCCAGCCGTGGCCGAACACCTGCTCGGGGATTGGCATGCCCGCGCTCATCAGCATCGCGGGCCACACCACCGTGTGGAAGCGGGTGATGTCCTTGCCGATCACGTGCAGGTTCGCGGGCCACCAGTCGGCGAACCGGGCGTCGTCGGTGCCGTAGCCGACGGCCGCCGCGTAGTTGATGAGCGCATCGAACCAGACGTACACGACGTTCTCGGGCGCGAACGGCAGCGGGATGCCCCACGACTGTCCGGCGCGGCTCATCGAAATGTCCTCGAGCCCGCTCTGCAGCAGCCGGAGGATCTCGTTCCGGCGCATGTCGGGCTGGAGGAAACGCGGATGGGCCTCGAAGTGGCGCAACAGGGCGTCGCGGTACTTCGAGAGCCGGAAGAAGTAGTTCTTCTCCCTGATCCACTCCGGCGTCAGCGTGGGATGGAACGGGCAGCGGCCGTCGACGAGATCCTTCTCGGGCTTGAAGGACTCGCACGAGACGCAGTACCAGCCCTCGTAGAAGCCTTCGTAGATGTCGCCGGCCTCGTAGCTCGCCTGCGCCAGCTTCTGCACCGCCGTCCGGTGCCTCGGCTGCGTCGTCCGGATGAAGTCGTCGAACGAGATGTCGAGCTGCGCCCAGACGCCGCGGAACTCGGCTTCCATCTGATCGCAGTACGCCAGCGGATCGGTGCCGAGCTCGGCCGCGCGCTTGAACACGTTCTGCGAGTGCTCGTCGTTGCCCATCAGGAAATGGGTGTCGAAGCCTCGGAGCCGCTTGTACCGGGCGATGACGTCGGCCGTCACCTTCTCGTAGGCCGTGCCGAGGTGGGGACGGCTGTTGACGTAGTCGATGGCGGTGGTCAGGTAGAAGCGCACGCGCGGTCTCTCGTCTCGGGGCGAAGGGCGGTCAGGCGTTCAGGTCGAGGAAGGCCCGGACGGCCAGGGCCTGCACGTCCTTGACGGGCCGGCCGCTCGCGTCGGCCAGCCGCAGGCAGTCGTCGAATTCCGGCGTGGCGTTGAGGACGCGTCCGTCGTGGCGCGCCACCTTGACCCGCACCGGCCCGTCCGGCGTCGTGATGGTGACCGTCTCCCGATCGAGGCACGTGCGGGCCGACTCGCGGTGGCGGACGCCGATCGTCGTCGTCTCGCGGAAGATGATCGCCGTCAGGCGCTCCCGGTCGGCCGGCGCGGCGATCACCGTCAGCAGCGTCCCCGGCCGGTTCTTCTTCATCTGGACCGGCGTGTAGAAGACGTCCAGGGCGCCCCCGGCCAGCAGCCGGTCCATCAGCACGCCGAAGATCTGCGGGTTCATGTCGTCGATCTCGGCCTCGATCACCGAGACCGTTCGCGCCGGATCCGCGGCCGTTGCCTCGCCGATGAGGACGCGGAGCACGTTCGGCGTGTCGGCGGGATTCCGCGTGCCGGCGCCGTAGCCGATCCGGGAGAGACGCATGGCCGGCACGGGGCCGAACTCCGTCGCGTACGCGGTGGCGAGCAGCGCCCCGGTCGGCGTCACCAGTTCGGTACGCTGCGTGCCCCCGTCGTAGATGGGCGTCCCTTCGAGCAGTCGCGCCGTGGCGGGCGCCGGCACGGGATACAGGCCGTGCGCGGATCGGACCATGCCGCCGCCGACGTTCAACGGCGAGCAGACGATGCGGTCGGGCCCCAGCACGTCCAGGGCATGCACCGCGCCGGCGATGTCGATGATCGAATCGAGGGCGCCGACCTCGTGCAGGTGCACCCGATCGAGGGTCGTGCCGTGGATGGTGGCCTCGACGGTTCCAAGTCGATCGAACAGGGCCTTGGCACGGGCCTTTCCCGCGGGCGACAGGGCGGAGCCGTCGATCAGCCTGCCGATCTCGGCCAGTGTCCGGTGCCCGTGCGCATGGCCATGGTCGTGCCCGCCATGGGAGTGACCGTGACCGTGACCGTGGGAGTGACTGTGACCGTGACCGTGACCGTGGGCATGCGGGTGTCCGTGCCCCCCATCCTCGTGGGCGTGCGCCTGGTCGTGCCCATGCGGCTCGCGGCCGTGGGCCGAGTGGGGCCGGTGCGCGGCGTCCTCGCCCCGGACGCAGAAGCGGGTTGCGCTGATGCCGGCGCGGTCGACCCGCTCGGTCCAGACGAGCGGGCCGTCGCCCGGCCTGTCGAGGCCCAGCGTGCCCAGCGCGTCGCGGATGCCGTCGAACGGCACGCCGGCGTCGATGAGCGCGCCGAGCAGCATGTCGCCCGAGACACCCGAGAAGCAGTCCAGATAGAGGACCTTCACAACCCGACCATCTTACCCCGCGTGGCGCGGCAGGCGCCCGGCCTCGGCCAGGGAGTAGTACCGTTCGTCGGCCAGAATCACGTGGTCCAGCACCTCGATGCCCATGAGCGCCCCGGCGCCCACCATGCGCGAGGTCAGCTGCAGGTCGTCTGGGCTTGGCGTCGGGTCGCCCGAGGGGTGGTTGTGGAACAGCACGATCGCGGCGGCCGAGGCGGACGCGGCCTCCCGAAAGACCTCGCGCGGGTGGACCACGGTACTGTCGAGCGTTCCGATCGACACGACCTTCGTCCGGATCACCCGGTGCTTGGTGTCGAGCAGCACGATGCCGAACTGCTCGACGGGCTGCGCGCCGTGCATCGGCAGCAGGTAGGCCGCCACCTGGCGCGGAGACGACAGGCGCGGGCGATCGGCGGACGCCCGGACCAGCGTGCGGCGCCCGAGTTCGAGGGCGGCGAGCACACGCGCCGCCCGTGCCTGCCCGATGCCGTGCACGCCTCGAAGCGCGTCGGGCGCGGCGCGCGTGAGCTGGTGCAGGCCGCCGCACAGGTCGAGCATCCGGTTGGCCAGGCTCAGCGCATCCACGTCCCGTACGCCGGTGCCGATCACCAGCGCGAGCAGTTCGTTGTCGCCGAGGCTGGCGACGCCGAGGCGTTGCAGCTTCTCCCTGGGGCGGTCGTGAGGCGCGAGTCCATGCATTTCATCTATACTCAAGGCGTATGCGTCGATCGCAGCCACGTCTGCTGATGGCGGCGTGGCTTGCCGTCGCCGTACTCGCCAGCGCGTGCGGCGAACCTCCGAACAAGGAGATGGACCAGGCCCAGGCCGCGATCGACGCCGCTCGCGTGGCCGGCGCCGACCGGTTCGCCGCCGCCGACTACGACGCCGCGCGGGCCGCGCTGCGCGAGGCGCACGAGGCGGTCACTCAGCGCGACTTTCGGCAGGCGCTCAACCACGCGCTCGAGAGCCGCGAGCGCGCGCAAGCGGCGGGCCGTGCCGCCGACGAGGCCCGCGCTCGGCTGCGCGGGGAGGCCGGGACTGCCGCCGCTGGCGTGACCGCGCTGCTGTCCGATCTCGCCTCCAGGGTGAAGTCCTCCGGCGCCCGGCTCGCGCCCGCCCGCGCCCGGGAGGCGCGGCGGTTGCTGGACCAGGCACCGGCGGAGCTGCAAGAAGTGGGCAGGCTGATCGAGGATGACGACTTCGCGGAGGCCAACGCGAGGCTGACCGCCCTGAAGTCGCGGATCGCAGCGCAGATCGCGGCGCTCGACGCCCGGCGTGCCGGGGCGGCGGCCCGCCGGCGCCGCTAGCACGGTACGCACGTCCTGCCACGCGGCGCCATCCGGCGCCTCGCCGTTCCCGCGCGATGCGGGTTCAGAAGACCAGGGGACCGAGCACCAGGACGAGCGCGACGATGATCGCGAAGCCGGCCGCGTCGAGCAGGATGCCGTAGCGCATCATCGCGGTGATCGGCACGAATCCCGAGCTGTAGACGATCGCGTTCGGCGGGGTCGACACCGGCATCATGAACCCCATGCTGGCGCCGAGCGTCGCGCCGAGCGCCGGCTCGATGGGCCGCACCCCCGCGGACCTGGCCACCGCGATCGCGACCGGGATGATCATGTTGGCGGCGGCGGTGTTCGACGTCGCCTCCGAGAGCACGATCGCCGAGGCCGTGAAGAGCACGGTCAGCGTGACCGTGTCGTGCGACGGCAGCCACGACGTGACGCCCTGTCCCATGGCGTCGGCCAGGCCCGTCTGGAAGGCGAGCTCACCCATGGCCAGCCCACCCCCGTACAGGAAGACGATGCCCCAGTCGATCTTGCGCGCCTCGTCCCAGGTGAGGGTGAAGCGGCGGGTCCGCCAGTCGGTCGGGATGAGGAACAGCAGGAAGGCGCCCACCATCGCGGCGACGCTCTCGGGCACGGCCTGCGAGTAGGTCGGGGCGAACGACGCCCCGGCCTCCCCGCCGAGTGTCAGCAGGCCCGGTATGAGCCACAGGGTGACCGTCACGCCGAAGGCGATCAGGACGTTCCGCTCTCCCACCGTGAGCGGCCCGAGCCTGGCGGCTTCGTCGTGGACGATGTCGAGACTGGACCGGCCGACGGCGACGCCGCGCGCCCCGGTGAGCGCGAACTGCGCCGCGACGAAGGCGAACATCAGCACCATGGCGGGAACCCCGATCGCCATCCACTGGAAGAACGTGATGTCGGTGCCGGTCAGCCGCTCCAGCATCCCGATGCCGATCAGGTTCGGCGGCGTGCCGACGGGCGTGCCGAGCCCGCCGATGGAGGCACTGAAGGAGGTCATCAGCATCACCATCAGCGCGAAGTGCCGGGCGCCGGCGGCGCCCGCGCGGGCCAGGTGGGCCGCGATGGAGAGCCCGATGGGGTACATCATCGCCGTGGTGGCGGTGTTGCTCATCCACATCGAGAGGCCCATGGTGATCGTCCCGTACGCCACGAGGATGCGCGTCGCGCTCGTGCCGACCGATGGGTGCGAGAGCGCCGTGAAGGCGATGCGCCGGTCGACGCCGTGGACGAACATCGCCTCGGCCAGGATGAGCCCGCCGATGAAGACGAAGATGACGGGGTCCGAGAAGGAGGCGAAGGCAGCGCGGGCGGGCGCAACGCCCATCAGCACCGCCAGCACCGGCCCCAGCATGGCCGTGATGGCGAGTGGCAGCGCCTCGGTCACCCAGAACACCACCATCATGGCCATCACGCCGGCCAGGCGGTGGGCCGGCAGCGGCAGCGGCAGCGGGGCGGCGATCAGGGCCAGCAGCAGCGCCGGACCGAGGAAGAGCCCGACGGTGCGGCGGCGCGCGTTGAAGAGTTCCTCGGCCGGAGAATAGGTTTCGACGGCGTCGAGCGCCTCATGGAACGTGCGCATCGGCAGCGCCTCCCGTCCAGGTCCCGTCGAGCACGACGTCGGCCCAGCCTGTGAGGTGTACGCCGTCCGGCCGCCACTCCACGCGTTGGGCCCCCCCGGGGGCGACCACCTGGATGTCCCGCGCCGCGCCGCCGTGCGCGGCCGCGGCGACGGCCGACGCGGACGACCCGGTTCCGGACGAGGTCGTCGGCCCGACGCCCCGTTCCCAGATCAGGATGCGCACGCGGTCGGGCGCCTCGATCTCGGCGAACTCGACGTTCGTGCCCGCCGGAAACAGGGGGTGGGTTGCCAGCGCGCGCCCGAGCCGGTCGAAGGTGGCCGCGTCCGGCAGCGGTCCGAGGACGACGAGCTGCGGGTTCCCCATGCGCAGCACCGACGCGTGGACGACCTCCTGCCCCACGGGCACGTCCATCGTCCGGATGTCGGTGGGCTCGCCCATCGAGGCCCGGAACGTGAAGCGGGACCCGGTCCTGTCGAGCAGTTCGAGCGTCTTGCGTCCGGCGCCCGTCTCGACCGAGATCAGCGCGCCCGGCCCGAGTCCCTGCTCGCGCGCGACGAGCGCGGCGAGGCAGCGCAGGCCGTTGCCCGAGAGCTCGGACACGCTGCCGTCGGCGTTCCAGAGGCGCATGGTCGCCGATCCGGGCCCGAGCGTGAAGAGGATCAGGCCGTCGGCGCCGACGCCGTGGTGACGGCTGCACACGGCCCGGGCGAACGCCGACGGATCCCCGGTGACATGCGCCTCCGGCGTGAACAGGAAGTCGTTGCCGTAGGCGTGCGCCTTGACGATGCGGGGGGTGTCCATCACTTGACCGTGAACGCGTTGAAGACCCACGTGACGCCGGCAGCCAGGCCGACGCTCGTGTCGGGCCCCGTGAGGCCGAGCAGCAGCGCGGCGTCGGCACGCCAGCCGCCGACCGTGTAGCGGGCGCCCAGCCGGGCGACGCCCCGCGACTCGGTACCCGGGGCCGGGTCGTCGTCGAACGAGACGCGGCCGTTGACCTCCCCCACCACCTCGGCGGCCCGCGTCAGGGCGCGCGCAAGGGACACGCCGTAGGTGACGACGTCGTTCTGGCGTGTCGCGACCGTGGGGTCGGCCAGGATCCCGATGCCGAGGTTGACGACCGCGCGCACCGACCGGACGGTCTTGCCCACCAGGATCGAGCCGAACACGTCGGTGGTGTCCAGGCCGAGGCCGCTCTCGTTGCCGGCGTTCGGCAGGCGGGTCGCGACCCGCACGCCGACCGACGGGCGCGACGGCCCCTCCGGGACGACGCGGATCTTCGTGCCGATCACGAGGTCCTCGACGTCCGAGGTCCCGTCGCCGGCGGCCGTCACCATCGAGGCGAGCGGCGCCGGTGCGCGCCCGGTGATGGCCAGGTGGTTGCGCAGGCCGCCGTCGATCTGCAGTTCGGCGATGCGCCCGATGCCCACGCTGATGCCGATGAGCGGCGCGCGGGTCAGGTTGCCGCGCAGGCCCGACGCCGGGTAGGACACGTCCCGCGCGTGATCGACGCCGGCTTCGACCAGCACGCGCCCCTCCCCGATGGTCTCCGGGTCCTCGGTCACCAGCGGGCGCTGCTGGGCCAGCCCACGGGCCGGCAGCGCGAAGACGAGGGCGAGGGCGATCAGGGCCGGGTATCGGAACCAGCGGGGCATCGAGGGTGACCTATCGTTTGCTCTCGAGGATCAGGGTGACTGGTCCGTCGTTGACGAGCTCCACGTGCATGTGCGCCCGGAACTCGCCCGTTTCGACCGGCAACCCGGTGGCTCGCAATTCTCTCACGAGCGCCTCGTAGAGGTCGCGCGCCGCCTCGGGCGGAGCAGCCTCGTCGAAGGACGGGCGCCGGCCCTTCCGCGTGTCGCCGTACAGGGTGAACTGCGACACGACCAAAACCGCGCCACCGACGTCGGCGACCGATCGGTCCATGGGCGTGCCGTCGTCGCGCTCGAAGACCCGGAGGTCGCGGATCTTCGCGGCCAGCCAGGCGGCGTCAGCGGGCCGGTCCTCCTTCGACACGCCGACGAGGACCAGGAGGCCGCGGCCGATCCGGCCGGTCTCGCGCTCGCCGACGCAGACCCGTGCGGCGCTCACGCGCTGCAGGACAGCCCGCACGTCAGTGCTGGATCTGGAGGAGCGGCGGGGTCCGCCCCTCGTCCTCGAGTCGCAGCGCCACGCTGTCGCGCAGTTCGCCGCTCGGGTTGAGGCGCGTGTCGAGCAGGTGGCGCGGCATCACGTTCGACAGGGCCTTCAGCATCGAGTTGCGGACGCCGGGGTGCTCGCGCTCCAGATCGAGGATGAGCCGCTTCACGCGCTGGCGCTGCAGGCTCAGGTCGCCGCACGCGGGGCAGCAGCACCCGATGATCGGCAGCCCGACCTCCTTGCAGTACAGCCGCGCTTCGTCCTCCCCTACGTACACGAGCGGGCGGATGACGACGTGCCGGCCGTTGTCGGACACGAGCCGCGCCGGCATCGCCTTGAGCGCGCCGGCGAAGAACAGGTTCAGCAGCAGCGTTTCGATGAAGTCGTCGAGGTGGTGTCCCAGGGCGATCTTCGTGGCGCCCACCTCGTCGGCGATCCGGTAGAGCACGCCGCGGCGCAGGCGGGCGCAGAGCGAGCACGGCGTGTCGGTGGCCTCGAGCTTGTCGTCGATGATGTCGCCGATCTCGGTGTGCTCGATCCGGTACTCCCAGCCGCGCGCCGTGCAGGCCTGCGCGATGGCGTCGTGCTTGTAGTCCTTGTAGCCGGAGTCGACGTTGACCGCGATCAGGGAGAAGTCGATCGGGGCCCGGCTGCGCAGGTTGTCGAGCGTCTGCAGCAGGGCCCAGCTGTCCTTCCCGCCCGACAGGCCCACCATGACCCGGTCGCCGTTCTGGATCAGGTCGAAGTCGACGATGGCCTTCGTCGTCTTCTTCGCGATCCGGGACTCGAGAGGGCTCCGGTAGGACATCGCGTTTCAGTGTAGCCCAGCCGGGTCCGGGAGCGGGCACGGCTCGAGGACCTCCGCGACGGCGTAGATCGGCGCCGCGATGCTGGCCGGGTCCACGGCCTGGCGCATGAGCCGGCGCAGGCGCACGACATCGAGCAGCACGCGGAACGTGCGGGACAGGCCGTACTTCGATCGCCCGAACCTCCGGGGGCGGTGGTTCACGACCACCTCGGTGACCCTGCCGCCCAGCTGGCTGGCCAGGGCCGGCAGGTACCGGTGCATGCCGGGTCGCAGCTTCAGCGGCTTGACGACCTCGGTCCGGAACACCTTGAGCGAGCACCCGTTGTCGTGCAGACGGACTCCGCTGACGAGACCCAGCAGCCAGTTGGCGGCCACCGACGGCACGTGCCGCGTCAGGAACGCGTCCTGCCGCTTGCGGCGCCAGCCGCAGACGATGTCGTGCGCCTCGGCCAGTTCGAGCAGGTGCGGGATGTCCGCCGGGTCGTTCTGCAGGTCGCCGTCGATCGTGACCACGAAACGACCGCGCGCGAAGGCGAAGCCTGCGGCGAACGCGGCCGTCTGGCCGTAGTTGCGGTCGAAGCGGACGACGCGTACGTGACGATCGGCCGCGTGCAGCTCCCGCAGCCTGGCGAAGGTTGCGTCGCGGCTGCCGTCCTCGATCAGCAGCAGCTCGTACGGGCGGCCGGTGGAGGCGAGCGCCGCGGTCAGCTCGGCGTGCAGCGGGACGACGTTCGGTTCCTCGTCCTTGAGCGGCACGACGACCGAGACGTCGGGCCGGACGTCAGGCACCGGGCGCCGGCTCCGGGCGGCGGCGCTGCAGCCACCACATGGCCGCCACGGCCACCACGATCAGGGCGACGACCCCGAGCGCGACGTCGCGTCCCCGGGTCCGCATCAGTTCGAGCGCCGCGTCGCCGTAGTAGACGGCGAGCACGCCGAGGGCCAGGTAGCGGGCGCCGCGGGCCACGGCGATGGCCACGACGAACTGCAGCGGCCGTACCTCGGCCAGTCCCGCCGCCAGCACGAACAGCTTGAACGGCGCGGGCGGCGGCAGCAGGGCCGGCACCATCAGCGCGAGCAGGCCGTGGCGCTGGTACAGACCGAGTGTCCGTTCGACGTGGCCGGGCTTGAGCCGCTTCTTCAGGAAGGCTTCCCCGCCCTTCTCCGCGAGGTAGTAGATCGTGTAGCAGCCGGCCAGCGAGCCGAGCGTCGCCATGGCTGCGTAGTACAGCATCCAGGACTTGTGCTGCGTGACCATCAGCACGACCAGGATGTCGTTGATCTGCGGCAGCGAGATGAACGACGAGTCGAGAAAGGCGACGCTGAAGATCCCGGGACCCCCGAGAGCCAGCGCGACACCGTGAAGCCAGGAGATGAAGGCGCGCACGCAACAGGCGCCCGCGGTGAAGGATCACCGCCGGCGCCCGCGATTATATCGCGTGGATCGACGTCAGAAGCGTACGCCGAAGGTCGCCTGGTACGTCCAGCCCCCGAGGTCGATGCGCGATCCGGCGAAGCGCTCGTCCAGATCGGCCACCGCGTGCTGGTGGCGGATCTCGAACCCGCCGGTCGCCCCTCCGCCCCCGAAGCGGATGCCGCCGAGCACCACGGCACCCGGCTGGGTCCCATTGGCGACGTAGCGGTCGCGGAAGATCGCGCGGCCCGCCCCGAAGTCGACGAATTCGCCGGCCTCGCTGTACCGCCAGCTCACGAGCGCCACGCCGCCCCCGATGTAGGGCTGCACCGGTGAACTGCGCCCGAACGGCGAGACCCGCACGGTCAGGGCCACGGGCACCAGCCGCAGGCGGAGGTCCTGCTCGATCTCGCTGCCGTCGCGGTCGACGTAGTCTGCGTAGACGCTGGGAACGGTACGGCGCGAGAAGCTCGCGCCGACGCCGCCCTCGACGTACGGCCCGAATGGCACCAGCCATTCGCCACCGATCGTGCCGCTGGTGAAATCCCGCAGGTCGAACGCCAGGAAGGTCCTGTTGGCGTTGAGGACGTCACCGGTCACGCGCGCGTCGGCGCCCTGCGGCACGAACGCACCGACGGTGACGTTGAAGGTCTGCTGGGCGCGGGCCTCGCCGGGCGCGGCCACCAGGCTCGCGCCGGCCAGGCACAACACGGGGATGAATCGTTTGAGCATCGTCGTCTCTCTCGATGAAGGCGTCGAGGTCAGGCCGGGCCCGGCGCTCGAGGGGGCGCTGGCGGCGCCGACTCGTGATGTTGCAGGCCTGATGCCAACCAGCACCGGTCGGAGGGCGGGCGTCTCCGTGGTGGTACGAGCCGGGCACGGGGAGAACGGAGGCGCGACTGGCGCACCCGGGGGGCGGTACGTCCGGTCTAGAGCACGGTCTGCGGGGCTCGCCGGATCACGTCGAGCATCGCGTCGTGAATCAGGCCGTTCGAGGCCACCAGATGGCCGGCCTCGGCCTGGAACGGGGCCCCGTCCATGCCGGTCACGCGCCCTCCGGCCTCGGTGGCGATGAGCGCCCCGGCCGCGACATCCCAGGCCTTGAGGTGCCGCTCCCAGAAGCCGTCGAAGCGCCCCGCCGCGACATAGCAGAGGTCGAGCGCGGCCGATCCGAGCCGGCGCACGGCCCGGGCCTGCCCGAGGAAGGCCGCGAACACGCGGACCAGCTCCGTCGTGTGTTTGTGCACGTCGTAGGGAAAGCCGGTGACCAGCAGCGCGTCGAGCAGCGAGGCGGTCGAAGATGCCCGCAGTCGGGTGCCGTTCAGGAACGCCCCTTGCCCCCGCTCGGCCGTGAAGAGCTCGTGCCGGGACGGGTCGTAGACGGCGCCGACGATTGCCTGCCCGTCGCACTCGAGCGCCAGCGAGGCGCAGAAGATCGGCAGGCCGTGGGCGTAGTTGGTGGTGCCGTCGAGCGGGTCGAAGACCCACCGGTACCGTGAACCGTGCCGCGAGTCGTGGGCGCCGAGCTCCTCCGCCAGGATGTCGTGGTCCGGGAAGCGCTCCGCCAGGACGCTGCGGCACATCCGCTCGCACTCCAGATCGACTTCGGTGACGAGATCGATGGTGCCCTTCTTGTCGACCTTGAAGCCGGTCTGGCGCCGGGCGCGCTGGATCTCGCCGGCCCGCAGCACGATCTCGGTGGCCGTCGCGAGGAACGTGGGATCCGGAGGGGTCACTCGGACTGGGCTTCGGGGGCGGGGATGCAGGCGCGCTTGACCATGATCATCTCCATCCCGCCTTCGGGGGCGCGTCGCAGGACGAGTTCGTCCATGAAGTTGCGGATCAGGAAGATGCCCCGGCCGCTCGACTTCAGGAGGTTCTCGGGGGCCAGCGGATCCGGCACCAACTCCGGGTCGAAGCCCGGGCCTTCGTCGCGGACCCGAATGGACATCCCCCGGGGCGTGTCCTCCTCGAGGGGGGTGAACTCGACGTGGACGCGCTTGCGGGCGTCGCCGCCGTTGCCGTGCTTGATGGCGTTGATCACCGACTCCCGGACGGCCACGCCGACCCAGTGCATGGCGTCATCGTCGAGACCGACCATCCGGGCCACGTGATCGCTCACGAGCTGCACGAAGTCGATCATCTCGAACGTGCCCGAGAAGTCGAGGCGAACGGTCTTGCCGTCCAGGGTGGCCATCGAGCCTTCTGATTATAGGACCAGGGCATGTGGCCGTCGAGGGCCACCTGCTATAGTTCGTCGATGGCCCTGCCGCAGAGTGTCACCATCCTCCCGGCCAGCCGCGTCCGCGGGCGCGTCCGGCCGCCGGGTGACAAGTCGATTTCCCATCGCTACGCACTGCTGTCGGCCATTGCCGACGGCCCGTCCCGGATCACCGGGTATTCGACCGGCGCTGACTGTGCTTCGACCTTGCGCTGCCTTCGCGGCCTGGGTGTCCGGATCGAGGAGACCGGCCGTGACGCCACGGGGCTCCAGCTCAGCGTCGCCGGGCGCGGCCTCGGGGGACTGCAGGCGCCGGACGGGATGCTCGACGCCGGCAACTCGGGCAGCACGATGCGGATGCTGTCGGGCATCGTCGCCGCGCATCCCTTCACCACGGGCATCACGGGAGACGACTCGCTGCAGCGCCGGCCCATGCGGCGGATCATCGTGCCCCTCGAGCGGATGGGCGCGCGCGTGGACTCGGTGGACGGCCGGCCGCCGCTGACGGTGCACGGGTCGGCCAGCCTGCACGCGATCGACCATGCGCCCGAGGTGCCGAGCGCGCAGGTCAAGAGCGCGGTGCTGCTGGCCGGGCTGCACTGTGCCGGCACGACCCGGGTGCGCGAGCCCCTCGCGACGCGCGACCACACCGAACGGGCGCTCGAGGCGTTCGGCGTGGCGGTCTCGCGCGTTGATGACTGGGTGGCGCTCACCGGACACCAGCGGCTCACCGGGCTCGCCCTGGACGTTCCCGGGGACGTGTCGTCGGCGGCGTTCTGGATGGTCGCGGGCGCCGCGCTGCCGGGGTCGGACGTCGAGATCACCGGCGTTGGCCTGAACCCGACCCGCACGGGCGTCATCGAGGTGATCCGCCGGATGGGCGCCGAGATCGACACGGAGAACCGTGCGTCGACCGGCGAGCCGATGGGGACGATCCGCGTGCGGCACCGTGGCTTGGGCTCCGTGGTGGTCGCGCCGGAGGAGGTGCCCAACGTCATCGACGAGCTGCCGGTCCTGGCCGCCCTGGCGACCTTTGGCGGGGAGTTGTCGGTCAGCGGCGCCGCCGAACTGCGCGTCAAGGAGAGCGACCGGATCTCGGCCCTGGCCGACGGCTTCCGCCGGATGGGCGCCGAGATCGAGGAGCAGCCGGACGGCTTCCACGTCCGGGGCCGGCACCGCCTGCGCGGGGGCGAGGTGGAGGCCCACGACGACCATCGCCTGGCGATGGCGTTCGCGATCGCGGCCCTCGGGGCCACCGGGCCGACGACGATTCACGGCGCCGGCGCGGCGGCCGTCTCCTACCCCGAGTTCTTCGCCGTGCTCGAGTCGCTGCGGGCGTGAAGGCCGACAAGCTCTACCTGGTCGGGTTCATGGGGGCGGGCAAGAGCACCGTGGCCCGTGCGCTCGGCCGCAGGCTCGGCTGGCGAGTCGAGGACGTCGACGAACGCATCGAGGCGCGGGAGCGCCGCAGCGTCGCGTCGATCTTCGCGCAGCACGGGGAGCCCTACTTCCGGAACGTCGAACGCCAGGTGCTCCGCGACCTGCTGCCCCAGCGCCAGATCATCGTGGCGACCGGCGGCGGGACGTTCGTCGAGCCGGACAACCGGGCCCTGATGCTCGCCGACGGCGCCGTCGCGTGGCTGGATCTGACGCTGCCGCAGGTCATCGAGCGCGTACCGGCCGACGGCCGGCGGCCGCTGGCCGCCGACCGGCTGGCGATGGAGCAGCTCTACCTGAAGCGCCAGCTGGCCTACGGCCAGGCACACGTCCGCGTGGACGCCTCGCGGCCGGTGCCCGAAGTGGTCGAAGAACTGCTGCACTGGCTCGAGTTCTGACGGTTGCCCATGCAGTACCTCATCATCAGCGACCTCCACGGCAACCTCGAAGCGCTCGAGGCGGTGCTCGCCGCCGCCGACGGCTGGGATGCGGTGCTGGTGCTCGGCGACCTGATCGGCTACGGGGCCGACCCCAACGCGGTGGTCGAACGCGTCCGCGCTCTCGCGCCGGCCGCGGTGATTCGCGGCAACCACGACAAGGTCGGCGTCGGGCTGGCGCCAGTGGACGGGTTCAACCAGGTGGCACGGCAGGCCATCACGTGGACCGCGTCGGTCCTGACGGCTGACAACCAGGCCTGGCTTCGGGGGCTGCCCTCCGGTCCCGTCGCGGTCGGCGCTCTGGTCGAGATCTGCCACGGCGCCCCGTTCGACGAGGACGCGTACGTCTTCGATGACCTCGACGCCCAGCGTGCCCTGCAGGCCGCCGGCCGGCCGATTTGCCTCTACGGGCACACGCACGTGCCGGCCGTGTACGGGCTGGACGCCGCCGGGTTCCATCGGCTCGGCCGGCCGACGGGCGAGCGGTACGAGGTGGCGTGTGACGACGGCATGGTGCGCCTGATCAACTGCGGCGCCGTCGGCCAGCCCCGCGACCTGGACCCGCGCGCGGCTTTTGGCCTCCTCGACACCGAACGGCGGACCGTGACGGTGCGGCGGACGCCGTACGACGTCGCGGCGGCGCAGGCCAAGATCCTCGCCGCGGGCCTGCCCCCGGTGTTGGCCCAGCGGCTGTCGGTCGGCCGCTAGCGTCGCGGCGGCGAGGGCCGGCGGCGGGCCCGCCCTCTAGGCGCCGGTGCCGGGGGCGTTGCCGGCCCGTCCGGCGCGGCGGGCGGCCTCCTCGGCGCGCCGGAGTTGTGCCGCGTAGGCGTCCGCCGCGGCACGCGAGCCCAGGACCCAGCCGACGACGATCCCGAGCAGCAGGACGCCCGGAATGTAGATGAAGTGCGCCGCCGTCGGCATCAGGAGCGCCCGCGCCCGGAGAGGTCGCCCTCGAGCCGCGTGACGTCGCGCTGCAGGGCCTTCAGGCGGCTGGCCACCGAGTAGAGGTACGCGAAGAGCACCGCCAGCACGAAGATGTAGGCCCCGATCACGAGCGGCGCGGCCGGCAACTGCTCCTGCGGCGGCAGTTCCGAGATCGGCACGAACTCGTCCTGCCGGGGCGGCTGAGCCGCGGTCAGGATCGCCGGCGCAATCACGAAGGCCACCAGGACGGCGAGCGTACGAAGAACGCGCATGTCAGCTCCTGTCGTCGAGCGCGAGGTACAGCGCATCCAGCCTGGCCCGCTGCTCCTCCACGTGCATGCGCAGCGTCAGCAGCAGCACGTAGAGCAGCAGGAACATGGCCACGCAGTACCACAGCGGAAAGCCCATCGAGACCGGGAGCGTCGGAACGACGCTGGTCGCAGGGTGAATGGTCCGCCAGTAGTTGACGGAGATGTAGATGAACGGGACGTTGGCCGTGCCGAACAGTGCGACGCCGGCCGCCAGCTTCTCGGACCCCGGGCCCCCGTAGCGGCGCAGGATCAGGTACGCCACCGCAATCATCCAGCCGACGAAGCTCGAGGTCACGCGCGGGTCCCAGACCCACCAGGTGCCCCACGCGCGCCGCGCCCACAGAGGCCCGGTCACCAGGGTGACGAGCCCGAAGAGCACCGTCAGCTCCGCCGCCGACCAGGCCATCCGGTCGTGGCGCGCGTGGCCGCCGGCGAGGTAGCGGGCGCTGGCGACGCCGCAGACGATCGCGGACAGCAGGAACATCCAGGCCGACGGCATGTGGTAGTAGAAGATCTTCTGCACCAGGCCCATCGTCGACTCGTACGGCGCCCCGGCGATGAGGATCGGCGAGAAGGCGAACAGCGCGCCACACAGCGCGGCGGCAGGCGTGAACCACTTCGGCATGTCGTCTCCGGGTCGGGCCGGCGTTCGTCTCAGTCGGTCATCACGGGCTCGAACGTCCACAGCGCGAGCGTCACGAACACCGTGTCGAAGCACACCAGGAGCGCCAGCCAGAAGCCGACGATGGCGGCATCCGCCTGAGGCTGCAGCAGCGCGGACGTGCCTCGTACTCCGGCAATGATGACTGGAACCGTCACCGGATACAACAGGACGGGCAGCAGCACGTCGCGGCTTCTGGCCCGCACGAGCATGGCGGCGAACAGCGTGCCGACGGCCGCGAACCCCAAGGTGCCGGTGAACAGGATGCCGGCCAGCCACAGCGGGTGCGCGAGCAGGTGCACCTGGAACAGCAGCGAGACGAGCGGGACGATCACGCACTCGGTCGCGCCCAGCAGCGCCATGATGCCGGCCAGCTTGCCGACGTAGACGGCCGGCCGCGGCGCGGGCGCGAGCAGCAGGGCGCGGAGCGTTTCCGACTGCCGCTCCCGCTCGAACGTGCGCCCGAGGGCGAGGGTGCCTGAAAAGGCCACCGCAATCCAGAGGATGCCGGCAGCCCCGTCGGCGGGCGCCCGGCCCTCCCGGACGAGCGCGAACGCGAACACCAGCAGGCACGACACGGCGAAGAACACCGTCGTGTAGGCAATCTCGCGGCTGCGGACCTCGACCGTCAGATCCTTCCGGAGGATGAGCCACGCGGCGCGGGTGAAGCGGCTCACGTCTCCCTCCCGATGACCGCGCGGTACGTGGCCCTCAGCCCGACAGGCCTGGCGATGGTCGCGACGGCGCGGCCGCCGCGGAGAAAGAGAGACTGGTCCAGCAGTCCCTCGGCGAGATCCAGGTCGTGCGTGGCGAGGACGATCATCGCGCCGGCGTCCCGCAGGGCCTGCAGCCGGGCCACGAAGCCGGCCGCGGAGGCGTCGTCGAGCCCCGTGAAGGGCTCGTCGAGCAGCACGAGCCGGGGTGCGTGGATCAGGGCGCGCTCGAGCGCGACGCGCTGGCGCATGCCGCGAGAGAACTCCGACACGTGGTCGTCGGCCCGGTCGTCGAGGCCGGCCCGCCGGAGGGCGTCGAGCGCGGCTGCGGCCGGATCGGGCAGGCCGTAGAGCCCGGCGAAGAATGCCAGGTTCTCGCGTGCCGAGAGCTCCGGGTAGAGGAACAGGTCGTGACCGAGGACGCCGATGCGGGATCGCAGCCACGGGCTGCCCGACGCGCCCCCGCCGGGCCCGAACGTGACCGGGCCGTAGCGCACCAGGCCGGACGTCGGCCTCAGCAGCGACGCCAGCACCGCCAGGAGCGTCGACTTGCCGGCGCCGTTCGGGCCGAGCAGCCCGAGAATCGTGCCGCGGTCCAGCGTGACGCTGACGCGTGACAGGGCCCTGCGACGGCCGAAGTGTCTCGAGACGTCTTCGACGGACACCCGCTCGAAGTCCGTGGCGGGCACGCGATCGGCCGCGGCGCTCACGCCGCGGAGCCCTCCCCGCCTCCCTGCGGGCCCAGGGGCGCGTCGTCGAGCTCCCCGTAGATCTGCTCGAGCTCGGCCAGGATCCGCTGGCGCCGGCCGCCCAGCTTCGCCGCGTCAGCCCCGCCGGCGCGGCGCCGGACCTCGACCTGCTCGAGGTCGCCGAGGAGCGAGTCGCGGCGGTGTTCGAGCGCGCGCCGCGCGTCCCCGGGGGCCGCCCCGCCTGTCGCGAACGCCAGCCACAGGCCGAGGCCCGCGACGACGACGGCCAGACTCAGCGCCACCAGGCGCGGCGTCCGGCTGTGAAACGGCAGGCCCGTCAGGTTCAGCGTCAACTCGCCACCCGCCGGAAGGCTCGGGCCGGAGCCCAGGATGAAGACCGTGCCGTCGTCCGTGCGGATGTCGTTGGTCAGTTGTAGTTGCGGAGACGACAGGCGCAGGTTGCCGACTTTCTGGACGCCGACCGTGACCTGCGGCATGGCCGCCGGCCAGACCTGGCGGAAGGTCAGGTTCGGGCTGTCGTAGCGGAGGCGATACGCCACCTGCACGGTGGTCGCGCCCGGCGCGAACGGGCCGGTGATCGTCAGGCGGTTCCCGGTCACGGTCGCCGACGGCGACGAGCCCTGGAGAGCCGTGGCGCCGCCCGAGCCCGGCGGGAGGTCGACGATGAGTGGCCCGCCGATGTCGACGCGCGCACGCGCGTTGTTGAGGACCTCGAGGACGTAGAACACCTGCAGCCCGTCGTCCTCGAACTGCATCAGCACGCGGCTGTTGCCGCCGAAGACGACCGCGCCCTTCGTGGCCGGTGCGGAGGCGGCCGCGGCCGCCTCCTGCGCCTTGCGCTCAGCGGCCCTGGCGATACCCGCGACGAGGATCACGCGCAGCCCGCCGGTCGCCGGTACCGTGAAGGGATCCGAGACCAGCTTCTCCCCGTCGACCGTCACCTCTGCACGGCCCTCCTGTCCCTTCGGCAGGTCACCGAATTGCGCGCGCCCCTGCGCATCGGTCTCGGCGGTCCTGGTGCCGGAGCCGAGAACGGCGGTGACCCGCTGGCCCGGCACGTCATTGCCGATCGCCTCGCGGACCACCCGCACCGTGACCGTGCCGTCTGGCAGCTCGGGGGCCGGGAGGGCCTTGCCGTGGATGAGGGATGGATCGGGCATCTGCTGCCCGTGCGCGGCGCCGCACGAGAGCAGCAGCGCGACGGCCAGCCGCGCCATCACGCGGGTGAAGCGGCCCGCCGTCACGCGGAGAGCCTCGTGCCGCACGACTTGCAGAACGCCGCGTCGGTGTCGTTCGTGGTGCCACAACTGCCGCAGGCGCCGTGCGAGGCCGATACGCCGCAGGCCTTGCAGAAACGGAAGTCGGCATCGTTGGCCGCGCCGCACGCGCGGCACGCCGCCCGCGGGGCTGCGGCGGACGGCGCCGCCTGGACCGCCGCCGGCGCCGGACCGAGCCGCCGTTCGATCTCGCGCTCGATCTGCTGGCGGTAGTCCACGCCCGCGTCGAGCTGCCGGAGCAGCCGCCCGGCCCGCGCCCGGAGCCGCGCGCTCATCTCGGCGAAATCGCGATCCGACACCTTCCCCATGGCCCGATCGAACTCGAGTTCCTTGATGGTGCGCAGGGCCAGGGCTTTCTCGCGCTCGAGCACCGCCCTGGTACGGCCGCCCAGGACCTGCCCGCCGCGAGGCGCCTTCCCCGTCGCAATCGGCAGGAACACCCGGAGTGCGGCCGCGCCGACGCCCGCGGCGGCGAACACGATCAGGCTCAGCAGGATCACGGCGGCCGGCGACTGGCCGCGTGACAGGAACACGACCACCGTGGCGCCGACGAGCCCGGCGACGGCGAAGAGCTGCCAGGCCTCGAGCGTGGAGTCGTGGCCGGCGGCAGGCGCCGCGGCGGACTCAGTCGAGGTCTCGGAGCTCATCGTCGAGGCGCTGGTCGAGGGCGGGGTCGAGGGCCGGCATGCCCGCTGCGGCGGGCGTCGGCTGCGAC
>CAWULT010000070.1:0-24339 GCA_963923455.1 uncultured bacterium | reverse complement strand
CATCTCCGGCCTGATCGCCGGCATGGTCGGCGGCCTGGTCGTCCCGTTCATCAGCCGCTCGCCGTTGTCGGTCACTGGGCCGGCCGCGGGCCTGACCTCGATCGTCCTCGCCGAGGTGGCGGGGCTCGGCGGCATCGCCCCGTTCCTGACCGCCGTGATGCTGGCGGGGCTGCTGCAGATCGCGCTGGGCGTGCTGCGGGCGGGCCGATTCACCGCGCTCGTGCCGTCCGCGGTGATCAAGGGCATGCTGGCAGCCATCGGCATCACCATCGTCTGGAAGCAGCTGCCGGTCGCGTTCGGGGTGACCGGTGGCGTGACGGACATCGCCACGGGGCTCCACCCGGGCGCCGTACTGATCGCCGCCGCGTCGCTCGCCGTCCTCTACGGCTGGAAGCTGACCCCGATGGCGAAGAGCCCGCTGATCTCACCAGCACTCGTCGTCGTGACCGCCGCCAGCGTCCTCGCCGCGGCGCTCGGCGGGTCGGGCCTGGCGCTCGGCCCCAGCCACTACGTCGACGTGCCCCTCGGCGGCGTCGGCGCGCTCTACGCAGCCCTGCCACGGCCCGACTTCGCGGCGGTCCTCGATCCGAGGACCTGGGTCGCCGCCGGGACGATCGCGATCGTCGCGAGCATCGAAACGCTGCTGTCGGTGCAGGCGGTCGACCGCCTCGACCCGCTGCGGCGGCACAGCCCGCCCGACCGGGAGCTGCTGGCCCAGGGCACTGCCAACGCGGTGTCGGGCTTCCTCGGCGGACTGCCGGTGACGGCCGTCATCGTCCGCAGCGGCGCCAACGTCGCCGCCGGCGGCCGGGAGCGCATGTCGGCCTTCGTGCACGGCGTGCTGCTGCTGCTCGCGGTGGTGTTCGCGGGCCCGCTGCTGAACCGGATCCCGCTCGCATGCCTGGCCGCAGTGCTCATCCAGGTGGGCCTGAACCTCTGCAAGCCAGCCCTGTTCTCCACCCAGGTCAAGCTGGGCATCACCCAGCTGCTGCCGTTCGGCATCACGGTCGCCGCCGTGCTGGCGCTCGACCTGCTGAAGGGCGTGATCGTCGGCATCGTGATGGGCATCGTGTTCGTGCTCTACGAGAACTCCAAGCGCGCCATCGTCGCCCAGCGCGACTCGCAGGGGACCTGGCGGCTGCGCTTCCGCCGCGACGGCACCTTCGTCTCGAAGCCGGGCATCGTCTCGGTGCTCGACGAGGTGGACGATGGCGAGACCGTCGTCATCGACGGCACCGACGAGTACATCGATCACGACGTCAAGGAGGTGCTGGCCACCTTCGCGCAGGACGCGAAGCACCGCAACATCACCGTGTCGTTCGTCGGCATCGACATGGCGCACGCCGAAGGCAGCGGGGGCCACTGATGACCGGCGCCCGGCAGCACGAGGGGATTGCGGATCCGATCGCGCGAGCGGTCGATCGGGCCGCGGGCGTCCTGCCGGGCCAGGGGCCGATCGGCGTCTTCGTGCACCACAACACCCTGCACGCCTTCCAGCACATGCCCTTTCACCAGGGCGTGCAGGCCGGCGCGGCGGCGCTCGGCGCGCGGCCGTACCTGACCCTGCGTGAGTTCCGCGCGGCGCTCCAGGCGGGCCGCGTCGCCGACGCCGACGTCCGGCACGAAGTGGCCCGCACGCTCGGCGCCGATGCCGACGGCCCGGTGCTGCCGTCGCTGACGCGCGCGGCGCTCTGGCACACCCTGCTCACGGAGGCCTGCGAACCCGACGACGCCGCCGGGCTCGCGTTCACGATTCGGATCGGCGCCGCCGACGAGAGCCGCGACGAGCCGCGGTGGCGGGCCTGCCTGTCGCGTGTCGCCCGCGGCCCGGCGCCGCGGCCACCGGCGGGCCCGCCCCTCCGCCGCCACCGGGACGCGCTGGTCGTACTCGGGGCCGGCGACCCGGACGTGCCCGTGCATGCCGAGCTGATCCGGCTCGGCTCGGGCTTCCTGGACCAGGGGCAGGCGCGCGCCGTGATGCCCCGCCGCGACCTCGGCTTCCTGCGCGCCGTCGCCGCGATGTACGCAGACGGGGCGTCGGCGCCCCGGGCCTGCCGCGGTGTGGACGCCGATCTGCGGCAGGTGCATGCGCAGGGGCTCGACGCAGCCACGGTCATCCGGGAGTCGCTCCTGGCCCTGAGCGTCGGTGGAGACGAGATCGAGCCGTTCCTGTTCGCGACGACTCTCGCGCTGCCGGGGTGGGCCGGCATGTTCTCACGCCTCGAACGGCATCCGGCCGACCACCCGGACGGGCCGCCGGCATCGCTCGTCGACTTCGTGGCCGTCCGTCTGCTGCTCGAGCGCCGCGCCATCGAACGCGCCTGCCGGGAGGCCAGGCTGCCCAGCCCGTGGCCGGTCCTCCGAGCGCTCGTGCCGCCGCCGGCGCCCGTGCCCCACGTCGCCGCGGCCGCGCTGCTGTGGCACGTGAGTCGCGCGGCCGGACTGACGCCAGACGAGGTCACGGCCCTGCCGGACGACACGCTCGCCACGCTGTGGCGGGAGTGCGGGGCGTGCTCGGACGTGCGGCGCCGCCAGGTCTTCCAGGACGCGTACGAGCGCACCTACCGCCGCACGATCCTCGACGCCCTGGCCGCGCGCCGGGCGCTGCCCCCGGCACCCGACGCGGCCTCGAGCCCGGGCGCGCGCGTCCAGTTCGTCTTCTGCATCGACGAGCGCGAGGAGTCGATCCGCCGTGCGATCGAGGAGCAGCATCCGGGCTACGTGACCTACGGCGTGGCCGGCTTCTTCGGCGTCGCCATCGACTACCAGGGCCTCTACGACCGCGAACCCACGGCCCACTGCCCCGTCGTGGTGACGCCGGGCCACGAGGTGCACGAACGCCCGATCTACACCGAGCTCGGCTGGCACCGGACGCGCGACCGGGCACGACAGGCGTGGCTGTGGTGGGAGCGCCGCGCACTGGATGCGTCGCGGACCCTGCGGGGCGGCGCCGGCCTCTCGTTCCTGTGGGGGCCCGTCTCGGCGGCGCGGACCGCCGCGCGCGTCGTCGCGCCCCGGTCCGCCATGCGCGTCACCGGCCAGGTGAAGGCGGCCCTCGCGCCGCGGCCGTCGACGCGGCTCTCCAGCCTGCGCGCCGACACCGATGCGGTGGCGCCGTCGAGCGGCAAGCCGATGGGCTTCTCGCTGGAGGAGTCGGTCGACCGCGTGGCGACCACGCTGACCAACATCGGCCTGGTGCGGCACTTCGCGCCCATCGTCGTGATCCTCGGGCACGGGTCCACGAGCCTGAACAACCCGCACGAGTCGGCCCACGACTGCGGCGCCTGCGGCGGCCGGCGCGGCGGCGCCAACGCGCGCCTCTTCGCTGACATGGCCAACCGCCCGGATGTACGGGCCGGCGTGCGGCAGCGGGGCATCGACATCCCGCCGACGACGTGGTTCGTCGGCGCCCTGCACGACACCGCCGACGACGGGGTCACCTACTTCGACCTCGACGCGCTGCCCACGAGGCTGGCGACGGCCTTCGACGAGGCCAGTACCGTGCTCGAACGCGCACGGCGCGAGAACGCCCTCGAGCGCAGCCGCCGGTTCGACGACGCGCCCGTCGACGGCACGCCGGACGAGGCCCTGGCCCACGTCGAGGCGCGCGCGGCGCACCTGGCGCAGCCCCGGCCAGAATACGGTCACTGCACCAACGCCATCGCCATCGTCGGCCGGCGCGAGCTCACGCGCGGCCTGCACTTCGACCGGCGGGCCTTCCTGGTCAGCTACGACCCCACCCAGGACGGCGACCATCGCGTCCTCGAGCGCATCCTCGCGGCGGTGGGGCCGGTCGGGGCCGGCATCAGCCTGGAGTACTACTTCTCGTCGGTCGACAACGAGCGGTTCGGCTGCGGCACGAAGCTGCCGCACAACGTGACGGGGCTCATCGGCGTGATGGACGGCCACCAGAGCGATCTGCGCACGGGCCTGCCGCGTCAGATGGTGGAACTGCACGAGCCGATGCGCCTGCTGCTCGTCGTCGACGCCGCCCCGGACGCGCTGCTGACGGTGGCAGGGCGGCAGGCCGAGGTGGCCGAGCTCGTCACGAAGCACTGGGTGCAGCTCGTCTCGATGCATCCGTCCACCGGAGCACTCGCGGTGTTCGAGGACGGCAGGTTCGTGCCGTACGCGCCTGAGCCGACGCTGCTGCCGGTCGTCGAACGGTCGCGCGACTGGCACATGCGGACGCGTGACTTCGTGCCGCCCGCGCTGGTGCGGAGCGCGCTTCCGGAGCGGGTCGTGGGTTTCGGGCACCATCCGGCTCCGGTCCTGGCCGAGCAGGTCACGGCATGACGGACCTCACGGCCGCCGCCCTCGTCCTCACCGTGCTGCTGCCCGCCGCCAGTGCGCTGGTCGTCGGGGCCTGGGTCCTGCTCGGCGACGAACGCCCGTCCGAACGGGTCACGCGGAACGTGATCGGCGCCGGCCTCGCCGGCTCGCTGCTCGCTGGGCTCGTCGTGCTCGCGGGGTTCAGCGGCCTCGCCGGTGCACCGGTGCACGGCGACGTGTCGTACGGCGACTGGCTGCGGATCGGCGACTTCTACATCCCGGCCGTCCTGCGGCTCGACGGCATCTCGGTGACGCTCAGCCTGTTCTGCGCGAGCCTGACGCCCCTCGTCGCCCGATTCTCCCGGACGTACCTGCACAAGGAGCCGGGCTTCGTCCGGTTCTTCACGCTGCTGGGCCTCTTCGCGACGGGAACCCAGCTGGTGGCGCTGGCCGGCGCGCTGGAACTGTTCTTCGCCGGCTGGGAGCTCATCGGCATCTCGTCGGCCTTCTTCATCGGCTTCTTCCACGAGCGGGACGAGCCGGTGCGCTCGTCGGTGCGGGCGTTCGCGACCTACCGCCTCGCCGACGCCGGCCTGCTGATCGCCACGGTGGCCACCTTCGAGCTGCTCGGCTCCGCGCGCTTCTCCGCGTTCCAGGGCGCCGCCGATCTGCCTCCGTCCGAGGCCACGTTCCTCGCACTGCTGTTCCTGCTGTCGGCGATGGGCAAGTCGGCGCAGCTGCCGTTCTCGGGCTGGCTGCCGCGGGCGATGGAGGGTCCCACGCCGTCGAGCGCCCTGTTCTACGGGGCCGTGTCGATCCACGCCGGGCTCTTCCTGCTGCTGCGGGCCTGGCCGATCCTGGAGCCCTCGCTGGCCGCGCGCGCGGTGGGCGTCGCGGTGGGCCTGGTCACGGCCGTCTACGCCGCCGCGGTCGTTCGGGTGCACACCGACGCGAAGGGGGCGCTCGCGCACGCGACGCTGGCGCAGGTGGGCCTGATCCTCGCCGAGATCTGCCTCGGGTGGACCACCCTCGCGCTGGCCCACCTGGTTTGCCACGCCCTGCTCCGACTGGGCCAGTACCTGCGCGCGCCGAACACCATTCACGACACGCACCGCTTCGGGCACGCCGCGCACGCCCCCTCGCGGCTCGAGCGGTGGTCGCCGCGGCTGGCCGCCCGCCTCTACGCCGCCGCGCTGCACCGCCTGCGCCTCGACGACCGGATCGACGCGGCGTTCGGCCCTGTACTGGCCGCCGCCCGTCGTCTCGACCGAGCCGACCGCTGGCTGCGCCGGACGGCCACGTTCGACGGAGAGCCCTCGTGACGCCGGAGGCCCTGCTGCCAGCCGCCCCCTGGGAGACGCTCGCAGTCTGCCTGCTGCTGTTCGTGGCGCCGCTGGCCGCCGTGGACGAGCGGCCCCGCGCGGCGTGGCTGGCCCTGCTGGCGGGCACCATCGTGGTGGCGCTGTTCGCGACGAGCGGCGTGGTGGCCTATGCCGCCGTGGCCACTGCGGCGCTCGTGCACGCGTGGCTGGCGCTGCCGAAGAGCCGGACAGGTGCCGCGACGCTGGCGGTCTCCGCCGCGCTCGCCGTCGGCGCCGGCGCAGCGGCGGCCCGCCACGAACTGACGACGGCGTTCGCGCTGTCGACGGCCGCCATCGCGCTCCGCGCGGGACTCCCGCCCGTACACCTCGGCGTGGCCAGCCTCTGCGAACGGGCGCCGCTCGTGCAGCTGCAGCAGCTGGCGTCGACGATCGCGCTGGTCTTCGTGCACCTGCGGTTCGTCGACCACGATCCGGCGGTCGCCGGCCACGCCGTGCTGCTCGTCCGCTACGGGGCCTTCGCCGCGCTCGCCGCGGCGCTCGTGACGCTGGTGCAGCGCGACCTCCGCGGCTTCTACCGCTCCACGACGGTGATGCACGGGGCCCTGCTCATCGCGGGCCTGGGCGCCGCCACGCGCGGCAACTTCGCCGCCGCGCTGCTGGTCGCGGTCACCGTCGGCCTGGCGCTCGGCGGGCTCGCGATGCTGATCGCGTCGCTCGAGGCGCGGGTGGGGCCCGTCTCCCTCGCGGGGCCCGGCGGGCGCGCCGGTGCGTTTCCGCGGCTGGCCGCCGCGTTCGCCTGCTTCGGCGGCGCCGGCGTGGGGCTGCCGGGCACGGCAGGCTTCGTCGCCGACGACCTGCTCCTGCACACCCTGTGGGCCGAGAGCCCGGCCGGCGCCGTCGCGGTGATCCTGGCGACGGCGCTGCTGGCCGTCGCCACGCTGATCGTCTTCGCGCGGACGTTCCTCGGCCGCACCGTGGCGTCACCGGCGCCCGACCTCCGCCCGCGCGAGCGCGCGGTGGCGGCGCTCCTGCTGGCCGCGCTCGTCGCGCTCGGCCTCGCCCCGGGCGTCCTGCTCGGGCCGGCCGACGGCTTCCTCGACCCGCCGCCGGTGTCAGCCGCGCGCTGACGCGTTGGCGCGCGGCCCCGGCCTCCCGGGGCACGGGACGGCGGACCCCATACGAAATTGTCCAGCCACTAAAACCGGATCTACAAGAACGTAGCCGCTCCGAGGCGGCAGGCCGGGCACACGTGATCCGCGCTCCCCTCAGCGCGGCGGCCGGGGCCACGCGCGCATCACACGCGAGGCCATGTTCCTACAACAGCGTATGGATCAACATTGAACCATACGCAGTTGTCTCATCTATCACGTGCGCAGAGGCGCCCCGTCGATCGGCACAACCCCATCTCTTACAGCCAATTAGAGCCACATTCAGGCGCCAGGCCCACGCGGCCTGCCTCTTGCACTTCGTGAGGGCAGACAGGACTGCTGATTCCGATGGAGGAGCCATCCCGGTGTTCGTTCCCGGTCTCCGACCCATCACGAGGAGACGTTTCATGACGAGTTCGAGCCGTGTTCTGACCTCTCTGCTGTCGTCGCGACGCCTCGCCCGGCTGGTGCTGGGCGCCTGGATGGGCGCGCTCGTGGCCCAGCCCGCGCTCGCCGCGCCCCCCGCGGACGCCAAGCCGGCTCCGTCGGCCACCGCCGCCGCGGCGGCGGACGAGACAGCGGCACCCGAGGCCGAGGCGCAGGCCGCTCAGGCGCCAGCCGACGATCCGACCCTGAACTTCTTCAAGAAGGTCGAGGTGTCGGGGCTGGTCGACACCTACTACACCTACAACTTCAACGAGCCGGCGACGGGCACGTTCACGAAGTACCGGAACTTCGACGTGAAGCACAACCAGTTCAGCCTCGCGCTGCTCGAGGTGGCCCTCGCCAAGGCCACGAGCGCCGAGGACCGCGTCGGATTCCGGTTCGACCTGAACTACGGACAGGTCGCGCAGATCTTCAACTCGGATCCGCTGGACAACAACAACCTGCTGAACGTGCAGCAGGCGTACCTGAGCTACCTCGCACCGGTGGGCAGCGGCCTGACGTTCGAGGTGGGCAAGTTCGTCACGCCGATCGGGACGGAACCGACCGAGGCGAACCTGAACAACAACTACTCGCGGACGTTCCTCTACGCCTACGGCCCGTATTACCACGTGGGCGCGCGCGTGGCCTACACCTTCAGCCCCAAGTTCACGCTCGGCGGCATGGTGGTGAACGGGTGGAACGCGACGGGCGACAACAATGCGGGCAAGTCGTTCGGCGTCAGCGCCACGGTGGTGCCAACGTCCAAGCTGACCATCATCCAGAACGTGCTGGTCGGGCCCGAGCGCGCGGACGACACCGACAACATCCGCACGTATTCCGACACCAACCTCGCGGTGACCGCGACCGACAAGGTGTCGGCCGGGCTCAACTACGTCTGGGCCAAGGACGGGTCCGGGGCGGACGAGGCCAAGTGGCAGGGCCTGGCCCTCTACCTGAAGGGGCAGATCACCCCGGTGTTCGCGCTGGCGCCGCGCTTCGGCTGGCTCGACGACAAGGACGGCTTCGCCTTCGCCGAGGTACCGCAGGCGGTCAAGGAGTTCACGCTGACGGCTGAAGTCAAGCACTCGGCCGGCCTCATCATGCGCCTCGAGTACCGCCGCGACTGGTCCGACCAGAACGTCTTCGAGAAGAACGGTGTCGCGGTGGACAACCAGAACACGTTCACGGTGGGCTTCGTCATGCCCTTCAGCTCGAAGAAGTAGTCCTCCCTCCACCAGGCCCTGCAGACGCGGGGGCCGCAGTATCATCGCTGCGGCCCCCGTCGTGTCCCGCCCGTTTCCGTCTCACCCGCTGCGCGCCGCGGCTGCCGCCGTCGTCGCCGCGGTGACCTTCGCAGCACCCGCGGCGGCGACCGCCCAGGAGGCAGCCGCCCAGGCCGCCGCGGCACAGGCCGCACCCGCACCCGCGCCGCCAGCCGCCGTCCTGCCGCCATGGCTGCAGGTCCACGCCGAGCAGCGCACGCGCTACGAGACGATCGACGCCAGGTACGGGCCCTCGGAAGTGGGCGGCGACCAGCAGCTCGCGTTCCGCTCGCGCCTGCAGGTCGGCCTGGCCACGGCGCGTGCGTGGGCGTTCACCGAGCTCCAGGATTCCCGCGTCGCCCTCGACGACAGCGCGTCCACGGTGACGACGCAGCACGAGATGGGGACCAAAGTCCAGCAGTTCCACGCCGGCGTCGCGTGGCGGAACGTCGCCGGCCGCGGCGTGGCGCTGCAGATCGAAGGGGGCCGTTTCAGCCGCGACTTCGGCGCCCGGCGCCTGATCGCGCGCAACGCGTACCGCAACTCGACCAACGCCATCGACGGCGCGATCGCGCAGGCGGCGGGGGCCGCGTGGTCGCTGCAGGCCGTCTGGGTGCGGCCGGTCGCCTATACCTATCCCGCCACCGCCCGCGACCGCCGCTTCGACCGCAGCCGGATGGGCACGCTCTACTTCACGTCGACGGCCTCACCCGCCGCGAGCGCCGACGCCTACGTCATCCACTGGAACGATGGGGGCGCGATGCCGGCCGACGCGCGACGCACGCTGCGCACCGTCGGCGGGCGTGTCTTCGGCACCGCCGGATCCCGGCGCCGGGTCGAGTACGAGGCCGAAGCCGCGGTGCAGCGCGGCACCGTGGGCGGACGGACCCATCGCGCGTGGTTCCAGCACGCGCAGGCCGGCGTCGCGTGGCCCGCGGCGTTCGCGCGGCCGCGCCTGCTCGGCACGTGGGAGTACGGCTCCGGCGACGCCGATCCTGCCGACGCGCGCAGTGGCAGGTTCGACGCCCTGCTCGGCGCACGCCGGTTCGAGCTGGGCCCCACGGGCATCTACGGCCTGATGGGGCGCGGCAACGTGATGAGCCCCGGGGTCTGGCTGATCACCCGCCCGTGGACCCGCCTCGAGGCCAGCCTGCAGGTGCACGACATGTGGCTCGCCGATGCGCACGACCGGTGGCGCCAGGGCGGGCTCTGGGATCCGACCGGCGCCGCGGGGCGGCACGTCGGTGAACAGACGGAGGTGCGCCTGCGGTACCGCCTGTCGGCGCACGTGGAGCTCGACACGGCGGTCACGCGCTTCGACGAAGGCCCGTTCGTCAGGGCACTGAAGCCCTCGCGACGCGGGCACGCCACGCACGCGTACGCCGCGTTGGACGTGAGATATTAGGGCTCCACGATGCTCACGACGATTGCGTCGTACGCCGCGCGCACAGGCTGCACGACGCTGGTCCTGATCGGCCTGATCGCGCTGCCGGGGGCGGCCGCCGCCCAGCCCAATCCCGATGCACAACTGTGGGTCCAGGCACTGGCGATCGGCCAGCTCTCCGATGCGTGGCGCAGCCACGTGGAGGTCCAGCCGCGCTGGATGGACGACGCCTCGGAACTGGGCCTGACGATCGTCCGCAGCGCGCTCGGCTACCAGGTGTCACCGCGTGTCTCGGTCTGGCTGGGCTACGCATGGGTGCCGCGGACGCTCGGCGAGGGCCTCCGCCACGAGCAGCGCGTCTGGCAGCAGGTGTCCGTGGCGGGCCCGCGGCCCGGTGGCTGGGCAACGTCGGCGCGCGTGCGGGTCGAGCAGCGCTGGCTAACGCCGTGGCAGGACACCTCCCACCGGCTGCGCCTGATGGGGCGCACACAACTGCCGATCGGCGGCGGGGGCCGGTGGGGCGTCTACGCCTACGACGAGGCGATGATCACGATGGACCGGACCAGTGCCGGGCCGGCGCGCGGCTACGACCGCAACCGGCTGTCGGCGGGCGTGACGCGGCGGGTATCGCGCGCCGTCTCGATGGACGGCGGCTACCTCTGGGAGAATTCGGCCCTGCCAGGCGGCGCCGGCCGCAACGACCACATCGCCATCGGCGTCCTGAACCTCGCCCTGCCCCGCCGGTGATCGGCGCGGCCGCCCGGGGCGGCCACGCGCCCGTGTCGCTACGAGCCCGCAGCCACCAGTTCCGACCCCGACGCGACCCGTCCCGGTGCCACGCTCGGCTGCGGACGCTCGGCGCGGCCCGTGACCAGGCGCATCGACGCCGCATCGTGCAGCCAGGTGTCGTGGAAGAACTCCACGCGGCCCGACGCCAGGTCGTGCTTGCCGCCGATGATCGCGACCTGTCCGTCCTCGATCATCCGCTCCAGGATGACGCTGCGGTTGACGATCGTCCGCACCGCGCGGCGGATGTTCAGGTTGGTCACGTTCTCGACGAACGCCGGGTTGTGCGAGTTGCGCTGCGCCGCGTCACGCGTCTCGCTCTCCTCGTAGACGGCTGGCTGGATCTTCGACAGCAGTTCCGTCAGGTTGCCCAACTCCACGTGATCGCAGGCGCCCTTGATGGCGCCGCAGGAGGTATGGCCGAGCACGACGACCAGCTTGGAGCCCGCGAGACGGCACGCGAACTCCAGGCTGCCCATCACGTCGGTGTTGACGACGTTGCCGGCGACACGCACCGAGAAGATGTCGCCGAGCCCCTGATCGAAGATCAGCTCGGCCGAGGTCCGGCTGTCGATGCAGCTGACGACGGTCGCAAACGGCCACTGCCCGTCCCGGGTCTCGTTGGCCTGCTGCAGCAGGTTGCGGTTGATGCGCAGGTTGTTGACGAACCGCTGGTTGCCCTCCTTGAGGAAGTCCAGCGCCTTGGCAGGCGTGATCGTGGCCTGTGTCTCCGAAGTGTGGGTCTTCATGATCAGCCGACGAGTCCTTTCTGGCGCCCGCTGGGAGCGCACACCGATGGCGGCAATGACGCACACGGCTACCCGGACAGCCGGGCGCGCACAGGGCACACGACGGCTCGCCGCGGTGACCGCGAGACGTATGAAAACGGAGGACCTAGACGGTAGGAGGTGCGCGACCGAGCGCGGGCCCGACGACACGAGCCCGCGCGACGGCCTGGGCCGGGGTGTGGACCCTGCCCGTGGCGGACAGGCCGGGCAGTACCGGCGCGGGGAAGAGCAGCACCGGCTGCCCCACGGCCGAATGCGGTGCCGCGCCGTGGCCGTCGATGACGCTGCCGCCGGCAGTCACCTCGTCAGCGGGTGCGGCGGCATCGGCCTGATGGTCGTCGGCCGCGAAACCGCCGCCCGTCTGGCTGCCGGCACGCTGCGATCCGACCCGGACGACGGTCCTGGCCGCGCGGGGACGCGGGGCGCACAAGCCGAACACGGCCGCCAGCGCAACCAGCGCCAGGGCCGACACGGTGAGGCGTGAGGACAGTCGCGTCATCGACACGGGGAATATCGGCCGCCCGGGGCCGCCGCTTCGTACGCCCAAGGATACGCGACCTCGGCGGCCGAAACCAGAGCGCCCCACGCCCGTCCGCCCGATCAGGGATCGCCGGGGGAGGTTCTCGGCAATTTACATGACCGTAACACCGCCGATACGGACCCGAAACCTCTGCCACGTACATGTAACGGTCATGACGTTCGCACGTGTACGACGCACCCTGCCCCGCGCCGCCGGCGCCCGTGTCGCCCTTCTGGCCGTCGTGGCCCTGCTGCTGGCCTCCGCACGGGCCGAGGCGTCCAATGACGCGTTGCTGCGCCTGCTCCAGGTGCTGCGCGACCGCGGCTCCCTGACCGCGCAGGAGTACGAAGAGATCCGCAAGGTGGCCGAGGCCCCGGAACCCGCCGCCGCGCCGCCGCCGGCCGTCGACGCCCGGGTGAACACCCTCGAGCAGAAGGTGGCCGACCAGGACAAGGCCATCACCGGCCTCAAGGCGGCCACGGACGGCCAGACCCCGCCCGTCGTGGCCAAGGCCCTCGCCGGCAAGTGGTACGAGAAGATCGGCCTTCGCGGCTACACGCAGCTTCGCTACAGCGACGTCTACGACCACGAAGGCCCGCCGCTCGAGGTGCCGGCCGACCGTTCGGCCAACGCGAACGAGTCGTTCGTGATTCGCCGGGGCCGGTTCGTGTTCAGCGGCGACCCGACGAGCCACACCTCGCTCTACGCGCAGATGGACTTCAACGGCTCCACCGGCGCCGCCGACTACTCCCTGCAGATGCGCGATCTGTACGCGGACGTCTGGCTCACGAAGAGCAAGAACTACCGCGTGCGCCTGGGCCAGTCGAAGGTACCGTTCGGCTGGGTCAACATGCAGTCGAGCCAGAACCGCGGCCCCTTCGAGCGGCCCGACGCGCTCAACAGTGCCGTCGAGGGCGAGCGCGATCTCGGCGCGTCGCTGATGTGGGCCTCGGCCACGGCGCGGCAGCGGTTCCGCGACCTGACGGCCACGGGGCTCAAGGGCTCCGGCGACTACGGCGTGTTCTCCGTGGGCCTCTACAGCGGCCAGGGCCTCAACCGGTCCGACCAGAACGGCAACCCGCACGTCTTCGCGCGCGCGTCGTACCCGTTCAAGCTGCAGGGCGGCCAGTTCGTCGAGCTCGGCGTCCAGGGCTACCACGGCCGCTTCGTCTCCCCGACGCAGGCCATCACCCTCAACGGCGCCAGCGTGACGCCCGTCGAGCGCACCAACGGCGTGCTCGACCAGCGGGTGGCCTTCACCGCCGTGGTCTACCCGCAGCCGTTCGGCGTGGAGTCGGAGTGGACCTTCGGCCGCGGCCCCCAGCTGACCGCGGACGGCCGACGGATCGAGGCCGACACGCTGCACGGCGGATACGTGCAGCTGAACTACCGGACCGTGAACTCCGCCGGCACGTGGTTCCCGTTCACCCGCTGGCAGTACTACGACGGCGGCCGCAAGTTCGCGCGCAACGCGCCACGCGAGAAGATCAACGAGATCGACTTCGGCGTCGAGTTCGCGCACTGGGCGGAACTGGAGCTGACCGCGCAGTACTCGCACACCTTCGAGCGCACCCGGACGGGCTCGTCTCCCTACACCCCGACGAAGGACGCCAACCGGCTCGGCGTTCAGGTGCAGTGGAACTACTAGCCGACTGAGCGCGGACGACGACGGCCACGCCGCTGAGAGGCGGATGGGGCGTCCTGCGCTCGAGCGCCGATCGAGCGCAGGCCTCGTGCGGAACCGGCGCGATCAGTTGCCGCGCGGCAGGGGATACACGGCGACGCGGTCGCCGCGGAACGAACCCGTCCAGAGGTCGGAGCCGATCTGGACGGCCACGGTCGCCGCGTTGATCCGATCGCTCGTCGCCTGGTCGATCAGCTGGCGATAGGTCATCGTCTTCGGATCGACGCGGCCGATCACCGACGACGACACCGCCACCGAAGTCGCGCGGCCGCCGCCCGCATTCGGCGGCTCGCCCTGGCCCGCGACGAACAGCGTGCCGTCGGGGGCCCAGCGGACGTTGTCGACCCGGAACCCCAGCGGAATCTCCTGCCGCTCCACCGGCATGCGTCCCCGCGACAGCCGCATGAAGGAGCGATTGCCCCACTGCGCCACGTAGTACCACTTGCCGTCGGCCGAGATCTCGAGGCCATTGGCGCCGGCGGCCTCGCTGCCAGGCACTTTGGTCCACCCGCCCTTGGGACGCCATTCCCAGACTTCGCCGTTCTTCTCACCCGCGATCAGCTCGGGCGAGAAGCCGCCGCCGCGCGTGCCGGGCGGCGGTCGGCGGTCGAAGTTGGTGGCCGCGAACCCGCCGTCGGGCAGCGCAACCACCGCGTTGAGGCCGATCGGGTCTGGCGCCACCGCGCAGCCGACCCAGGTGATCGCGGGCGGGGTGGCGGCCGTGTCGAGCTCGAAGACCTCGACCGACTCGCGCCCGCCGTGATGCACGGCGTACAGCGTATGGACCGACCGCCGTCCGGCCTTCAGGTACAAGCCGTGCGTGCGGAACCGCTCCCGGTCCTCGCCCTGCAGCGGGCCTGGACACGCCCCGTAGGTCGTGCGGTCGAGGCGGTCCACCGCCCGAGGGCCCGGGAAGAGCCGCACCGACGTGGCCTGTTTCGTGTCGATGAGGTACAGGCCGCCATCGGCCCCGTAGGCGGACGCGATGATCCACGACGTGCGGGGCACCGTCACCAGGTCCTCCGGCCCCGACTGCCCGCAGACGAACCGGATGTTCCCGACCGGCTCACAGGGCGGCGGAGCCTGGCCCGCCGGCGGCCCCTGCGCCTGCACGGCGAGCGCCGTGCCCGCGGCGAGCGACAGCATCGTGATCGCGAAGGTCCTCATCGTCGGTGCCCCGTCTCTTCGAGCGTGACTAGAACGTCAACTGCGCGCCGAACTTGATCAGGCGTCCCGGCACGATCGCCTGCGGCCTCGCCCACGTCGTGCTGGGCGTCGTCGCGCTGTAGCCGCCGTAGGCGCCGTTCTGCCGCAGCACGTTGTTGTTGTTCAGCACGTTGTAGAGATCCAGCATCCCCTGGAGGCGGGCGGTTCCGAGCCGCACCGTCTTGGCCGCGCGCAGGTCGAGCTGGTTCGTGCGTCCCGGGTAGAGCGACCCTGGTTCGAGCACGTTGACCGTGACGTTGCCGGCCGCACCCGCCGACAGGTTGCGCCCGAGCGAGGGACTGATCTGCGCATTCGCGTAGACGACGTTGGCCGGCAGGCCGAAGTAGTTGTAGTCGAAGTTGGCGCCGCCCACCGGGTCCGGAATCGAGCTCTGGAGCGTGCCGCTCACCTGCAGGCCCCACCACGGCAGCGGATACGTGCCCAGCAGCTTCACCTGCGGCAGCAGGCCCGACTCGCGCCGGCACTGGTAGGTGCTCGGGTTGTCGAGCTTGGTCACGACGTCACAGTTGTCCATCACCTGCTTGCCCAACGCCGCGCCGCCCTGCAGGAACGCCCCCCCGGGCAGGCGCACCTGCGTGTTCAGGTCGAGCCCGTTCCACTGCTCGATCTGCTTGCCGTACTTGCCCGAATAGGTCCGCAGGGTGCTGACCTGCCCGACCTTCGTCGGGTTCAGGTCGTAGAGGCCGCAGATCTGGCTGCTGCCGCCACCCGGGAAGCGGGGGTCGACTTGCGCCGTGACGCAGAACGGATCGTAGTCCGACGGGTTGACCAGGGTGTTGTCGTTGACGATGAAGTTGCCGTAGGTGCGGCGGTTGTACGACACCTCGATGCCGACCCGCGGAAACAGCTCGTGCTGGAACGTCACCAGCGTCTCCCAGTTGTAGGGACGCACGTTGAAGCCGGTGGCCCAGTCCGGGTCGAAGCGCAGCGTCGTGTTCGGACGGCCGAAATTGTTGTTCGGCGACGGTCCGAGTTCGCCGTTGGCTGCCGGATTCAGCGGATCGCCCTGGACGACGCGGTCGTTGTTGGCGTCGGTCCAGTTGCGCGCGATGCTGTTGGTGGCGGCGATCACCGGGTGGACGTTGTTCGTGTTGTTCTTGCCTTCCTGCAGGACGTAGCGGCTCATCGACACCTTGAGCGCCGTGCGGCCGGTGCCGAACAGGTCGTACGACGCGCCGAGGCGCGGGGACAGATCCTTCCAGTTCAGCACCTCGGCGCCCGGGTACTGGCGCGCCACCGGCAGGTACTGCACGGGCGGCAGGTCGATCGCGTCGTAGGACGACCGGAACTGATCGAAGCGGACGCCGGCGTTGATGGTGAGCCGCCGCACCTTGAGCTGGTCCTGCACGAAGGCGCCGAGCGGCTTCAGGTAGAGCGGGGCCGCGTAGGGCGTCGTGTAGTAGGTCACCTGGTTCGGCACGCCGTTCAGCGTGCGGTAGTTCACGTTGCCGATCGCATAGACGGTCGGGTCCTTGGCGAACTGCCACTGGTAGGTGACGCCGGTCTTCAGGCTGTTGGCGCCGGTCACGTACGAGAGCGACGCGCGATAGTCGTCGACGGTCTGCGGCGTCGGGAAGTACGTGGCACCCGAGCGGAAGCGAAGGTTCGTCGACTGCTCCAGAATCGACGGCTCGGTGGCGTCGGGCTGGGGGTTGCGCGGGAACGAGCTGAGGTAGTGCGACGCGCCGGCCTCGAACAGCAGCCGGTTGCTCAGGGTCGACGTGTACCGCCCCTGGACGATGGTGGTGTCACCCGGGTTGTAGGTCGCCGCCTCCGGCGCCACCGTCGGGCTGATCGAGAAGTGGCAGAGGCACATCTTCTCGTAGGAGCTGAACACCGACAGCCGGTTGTTGCGCGACATCTGGTAGGTCAGGTTCACGGTGCCGTTGTAGGTCCGCTGGTCACTGACCGCCGGCCGGCTCCGGTCCTCCGTATACGTCCAGGCCTTCGGCGTGGCGTTGTAGTAGAGCCCGCCGACGTAGTTGTCGGTCACCTGGGCCCGGTACGACGAGTAGAACCAGAGGCGGTCCCGAACCAGCGGGCCGCCGAAGGCCGGCGTGAAGTCGATGAGCGACTTGGTCTTGTTGACGACGGTCAACCCTCGCTGCCGCAGGTCGTCGTCGAGGTTGTTGGCCTGCAGGTCTTCGCCGGCGTAGTTGGCGAACACCTGGCCGCTGAACCGGTTGGCGCCCTCCTTGGGCACGATGTTCGCGAAGATGCCGCCGTAGGCGACCTCCGCCGAGTGCGCCGCCAGCTGAAGCCCGTACTCCTGGGTGGCCGCATCGGACCAGTTCGTCCGGGTGCCGCCCGTGCCGGTCAGCGACGTCACCGACATGCCGTTGACCATGACCTGCTGGTCCATGGCCTTGCCGCCGTGGATCGCCGCGAAGGCGAAGTTGTAGCCGGTGCCGCCGCCCACGTCCTGCGAGATGTTCAGGCTCGAGTTGCTCATGATCACGCCGGGCACGAGCGTCGCGAAGTTCGCGAAGCCGCGGCCGCTCGGGATGTTGTCCATGACATCGCGGGTGATCACGCGGATCTGGTTGACGTTCTGGATGTCCACGATGGGCGCGGCGCCGGTGACGGTCACCGTCTCCTCGACGCTGCCAACCCTCAGCTCGGCGTTCACCGTGGCGGTGAACCCGACGTTGAGCTCGATGCCGTCACGGCGCACCGTGGAGAAGCCGGGCATCGTGACGGTCACCGTGTAGACGCCCGGGCGTAGATCGACGATCCGGTACTGGCCGGTGCCGTCGGTGACCACCGAGCGGACCTTCTCGATCAGCGCCGGACTCGACGCCTCGACCGTCGCGCCCGGGAGCACGGCTCCCGACCCGTCGGTGACGATCCCCGCGATGCTGCCGTTCTGCTGCGCCCACACCCGGCCAGGCACGCCCAGGACGACCGCCACGACCGCCCACACGCACCACATCCTCATCCGCATAGGACTCCGCTGCTCCCACCGCCTGAATGACGTTGAATGAAACGGCGTGCCACGGACGCCGGATCGAACGCAGGATGTTAGCGGAGGTCGCGCAGCCGCCCTCCTCCCCTAATCGGGGGATCTCATGCCAGGACCGGCATCCAGAAACCCCGCAATCGACCGGCCGGGGCGCGGGGCTGCCGAACAGGGCTGCACGTGCCGACAAGAGGAGAGGGACGGTTCCTCCCGGCAGCCCCGCCAGTCGCGACGGCCCGCTCACACGGATCCGCCCAGGTTCATCGCCACATGACGACTCGGGAAGCGCGCCTCGGCGAACTGCTGATCGACCGGCGCCTCATCACGAAAACCGACCTGCGGGAGGCCCTGGCCGTCCAGGCCGCCTCGCCCCACTACGTCCCGCTCGGCCAGATTCTCATCGACCAGGGCCACATCACGCGGCGCCAGCTGCACATGCTGCTCGAGTGGACGAACCGGCGCCCGAAGCTCGGGGAAGTGCTGGTCAAGGCGGGCACGATCACCGAGGAACAGGTCGAGCGCGCCCTGGCCGAGCAGGCCAGCCTCGGGCTGCCCCTCGGCGAGACGCTGGTCCGCATGGGCTACATCACCGAGGAGGTGATGCGCCAGTCCCTGTGCCTCCAGATGAACGTGCCGTACATCGACCTGGAGCGCGTCGAGATCGACCAGGGCCTGACGCGGCTGATCAACCGCACGTATGCCACCCGGCGCATCCTGGTGCCAGTATCGCAGGTGGGCCAGACCCTGACGGTTGCGATGAACGACCCGTCGGACATGGAGACGGCCGAGGAGCTGGAACGGTCGACCGGCTGCACCATCCGCGTCGTCACGTCGTCGCTCAAGGCGATCCGCAAGGCGCTGACGCGCCTCTACGAGTCGGGCGCCGCGCCGTCGATCGCGATGGCCCCGGTGGACGAGATCGCGCCGGTCGACGACCTCGAGGTCGTATCGCAGGAACACGACGCCCTCGCCGACCGTGAATACTCGCAGCAGAGCCGCCGGGCGGACGAGCTGGTGCGGCAGATCTTCGGCCTCGCCATTGGCCAGGGCGCGAGCGACGTGCACCTCGAGGCGCTGGCGCGCAACCGCCTCTACATCCGGTTCCGCATCGACGGGATGCTGCGCGAGCTCGACATGGACTCCCTGCAGCAGGCGTGCAACGAGAACGTCGCCGCGATCGCCTCGCGCATCAAGATCCTCGGCAAGCTCGACATCGCCGAACGCCGGCGCCCGCAGGACGGCAGCTTCCAGTTCCGTACCCAGGGGCCCAACGGCGAGCGGCTCGAGTTCGACCTGCGCATCTCGATCATGCCCAGCTACCACGGCGAGAGCATCGTGGTGCGCATCCTCGACCGCCGGCGTGCGCCGCGGTCGATCGACAGTCTCGGCTTCCCGGCGGCCCTGTCGGCGCAGTTCCGGAAGCTGCTGCACCGGCCGTCCGGCATCGTGCTGATTACCGGGCCGACCGGCTCGGGCAAGAGCACGACGATGCACGCGGCGCTCAAGACGATCTACCGGCCCGAGATCCGCATCGTCACGGCCGAGGACCCGATCGAGTACGTCTACGAGCAGTTCAGCCAGTCCGAGGTCAACGAGCACATCGGCAACACCTTCGCCCACTACCTGCGTGCGTTCCTCCGCCACGACCCCGAGGTGATCATGGTGGGCGAGATCCGCGACCAGGAGACGGCGGAGATGGCCTTCCGCGCGGCGATGACCGGCCACCTGCTGATCAGCACGCTGCACACCAGCGACGCCGTGTCGGCGGTCTCGCGCCTGCTCGACATGCAGGTCGAGCCGACACTCATCACCTCGTCGCTCGCGGGCGTGCTCGCGCAGCGGCTGGTGCGGACGCTGTGCCTGAAGTGCCGGGAGGAGCACCGGCCGCCGGACGACCTGCTGCGGGAGTTCTTCGGCGAACCGTACACGGGGCTGCGCTACTACCGCGGCCGAGGCTGCGCGGACTGCAACTACACGGGCTACCGTGGACGCCGCCTGGTCGCCGAGCTCTGGACGCCGAACGACCACGACGTCATCCTGATCAACAAGGGCGCGCCGAAGGACGACCTGATCGTCAGCGCGGCCGCGTCGACCTACTCGATGGCGGAGAGTGCGCTGCGGCTGCTCGAAGAGGGCCTCACCAACCCGGAAGAGCTGATGCGGATGATGCCCTACTCGGCGATCGCGCGGATGCGCGACCTGGTGCCGCAGTAGGCAGCCTCACCGTCACGCCGGGTCCAGGGCCAGGCGCCTGCACGGCGCCGGCCCTCGTCGCGGCCGTCAGAAGCCGCACTTGCCGTTCGTGTGAACGGTGATCGTCCGCTGCGCGGTGCCCGACTGGGTGCCGCTGCGATCCTCCAGCTGCAGTGACACCTGCACCGACAGGTTGTTCTCGGAATTGGTCTGCGCCCCGGACCAGAACGAACAGCTCGTCCCGGGCGTGAAGACCGCCGAGCCCTGGGTGAGCGTCAGCTCGCGGCCGGCCATCCGCAGGACCCAGATGTACTTCGACGGAAACCCGCTCGAGCTCTTGGCGTCGAACGGGCAGTCGAGGTTGCCGGCCACGTCCTCGATCTGGCAGGCGTCGGTCCCCCGGCTCGGCGACGCGATGACGAACCGGGGCTCGAGCAGCGGCGGCAACACGGTGAACGTCGCCGTCTTCGACACGCCGGCGTAGGACGCCGATATCGTCACGGTGACGTCCGACGACACGGTCGAGGTGTCGATCGAGGCGCGGGCGGTCGTGGCCCCTGCGGGCACCGTCACGCTCCCTGGCACCTTCGCCACGTCGTGGCTGCTCGACACAGAGACCACCGCCCCGCCCGACGGCGCGGCCGCGGTCAGCGTGACGATGACGTCCGGCTGGAACTGGCTCCGCACGATCGGGTGGCTGATTGTCACCGACTCGAGCGCGGCCGGCGCCGGCGGTGTCGGCGGCGGCGTCGGCGTCGGCGCCGGCGCGGGCGCGGGTGCCGGCGTGGTCGGCGTCGTGGGTGCGGTCGGCGCGGAGGGTGACGAGTTGTTGCCGTCACATCCGGCCAGGAACAAGGTTCCCGCCAGGCACAAACAAATGAGAACGCGGCAGTTGCGCATGTAGTGGCCTCCCGAGCCCCCGAAACGATACTCCATCCGCCGACTCAGCGACGCCGGACCGGCAACGCGAACACCATGTACTGGCCCGGCAACGGCGGCTTCGGCGCGCCGCCGAACCTGGCGGGGTTCATGCCGTAGCCGCCCGACACCGAGAGCGCGATGTACTGCCGGCCGCCGATCTCGTAGGTGGCCGGCACGCCTTCCGACGCCGCGGGCAGCTTCGTGGACCACACGACCGTGCCCGTCTCGCGGTCGAACGCGCGCAGCATCAGGTCGGAGCTGGTGGCGACGAACACGAGCCCGCCAGCGGTCACGAGCGGCCCGCCCCGCGGCCAATGGGAACCGCTGTCGGCGGGGATGCCCACCGATTCGGGCGCGTCCACCGTCCCGAGCGGCACCTGCCACTTCATGTCGCCGGTGTTCAGGTCGTAGGCGGTCAACTGCGACCACGGCGGCCCGATCGACGAGAGGTTCGTGCTCGTGAGCATGAAGTCGTAGCGCGAGTTGTAGCGGACCGGCCCCTTCGCCGCGGCCGCCTTCGCCTGCGCCATCATCCCGGCCGCCTGCGCCTTCGTGATGATGGGCGTCAGCGGGCCGACCATCGTGCCGACGGGGCTGCGGGGCGCGTCCTCGAGCGAGATCGGAAGGAGCACCGAGAGGTTCTTGTTCACGACGTAGAGCTCGCCGCGGACCGGATCGACGCTCGAACTGCCCCAATTGGCCCCGCCGTTGTGGCCGGGCATCGACAGCGACCCCTGGAAGCTCGGGGGCGTGAACAGCCCTTCGTTGCGGATCTCCTTGAACTTCGCGCGCAGGAAGTCCTGCTCGGCCTTCGGGATGAACGGGTTGATGTCCCGCTCGGTGAACGACTGCCGCGCAAACGGCGCCGGCCTGGTCGGAAACGGCTGCGTCGGCCACGAGTGCTCGCCCGGGATGTCCGACTGCGGCACGGGGCGCTCCTCGATCGGCCAGATCGGTTCCCCGGTCACCCGGTCGAACACGAACACGAAGCCCTGCTTGGTGGGCTGCGCGACGACGTCGCGGGCACGCCCGTTCTGCCGGATGGTCAGCAGCTTCGGCGCGGTGGGCAGGTCGTAGTCCCACAGATCGTGGTGCACGAGCTGGTAGTGCCAGCGCCGCCGGCCCGTCTCGGCGTCGAGCGCGACCAGGGTGTTGCCGAAGAGGTTCTGCCCCTCCCGGTCGCCGCCGTAGTAGTCGAAGCGCGGGCTGCCGAACGGCACGTAGACGATGCCGCGCGCCTCGTCGACCGTCAGCTCGCTCCAGTTATGGACGCCGCCGTGGGTCTTCCAGGCATCCTTGGGCCACGTGTCGGCGCCGAACTCGCCGGTGTGCGGAATGCTGTGGAACACCCACTTCACGCGTCCGGTGCGGACGTCGTACGCCTGCACGTCGCCGGGCGAGGCCTCGTAGCCCGCGCCCTGCGCGGGCAGCGAGATGATGAAGGTGCCCTTGTAGAGGCGGCCGGCGTTGCTCGTCTGAAGGGGCAGCAGGTCCGTCACGTCGTGCCCGTCGGCCGCCAGCGCGGCCCGCAGGTCCACGCGGCCGTTGGTGCCGAACGACGCGACCGTCCGCCCCGTCCTGGCGTCGATCTCGGTCAAGAAGCCGCCGGTCAGGTAGATCAGCCGGCGGTCCCGGCCGTCGGAGCTCACCCACAGATTGAACCCGCGCGCCCCCACGGCGCCGTCGTTGGGGTGCGCCCAGAGTTCCGCGCCCGTGGCGGCATCGAGCGCCACGATCTCGTTGTTGCGCGCCAGCACGTACATCACCCCGCCATCGATCAGCGGGTTGAACGAGAAGTTGCGGGTGCCGGCCGGAAACGTCCAGGCCACCTGGAGCCGCGACACGTTGTTCCGGTTGATCTGGTCGAGCGCCGAGTACTGCGACGAGTGCTGGCCGCCCTGGTAGGCGTTCCAAGTCGTGAACGGCTTCGGGGACGGCCGCGCCGATTGCGCGACGGTGACGGCAACGGCCGCGGCCACCAGGCCGCAGGCGACGACGACGCTCCGCACGATCACTCCTTGCCGCGGGCCTCGCCCGCCCTCATCCCACCAGACTCGGGTGCCCGAGCCACTTGCGCAGGTACCCCATCTGACCCACGTGGTAGCCCTCGTGGTAGCCGAAGAACGCGACCGCGCCGCGCACCGTCGGCTCGACGGCGGGCAGCTGGACCGGCGAGGGCGCGGACAGCTGCGCCTCCGACGCCTGCTCGAGCGCGGCGTGGATGGCGGCGCCGGTCGCATCGAGCGCCTGCAGCAGCGCCGGTGGGCTCGGCGCGTCGGCCGGCATCGATTACGGCTGGCCGCGCTCGAACGCGGCCGCCCAGGCCGGCGTGTCGACGGCCGCGCCCAGCACGCCGGCGAGCGCGTACCGCGTGGCCACGACGTGTCCGAGAATCCAGAGGATCGCGTTCGACCCGTCACCGGGCCGGCGCCACAGCTCCTCGGCCGACAGTCCCTCGACCGCACGCGCGGCCAGGTGCGCGTTCAACCGGAGGATCCGTGCGTGCGAGTCGGCGACCGGGTCCATCACGGCCGCTTCACCGGCCGGCCGTGGACCTCGAACTTCGCGATGTTGGCGTAGCCGCCGGGACCGTGACCGCTGCCGGGCATCAGGTCGGCGAAGCCGACTTCGTCCACCTTCGTCAGATCCACCTTGTCGAGGAAGTTGCCGACGGCGACGACGCGCGCCGGATCGAGCTTGATCCACCGCATGTCGGCGATCGAGACGTCGACCTCGTTGAAATCGAACCCGGTGCTGGCATGGTCGCCGACGAGCCAGGTGCCGTCGGCCAGCTTCACGATCGGGTGCACCTGGTGGAAGCCGGACGTGCGCACGACCCAGCGGATCTTCGCCATCGGATCCGACAGATCGACGTAGTTGTTCCGGTCGCGCAACGAGACGGCGCTCGGCGACGTGGTGGTCCCCGTCCAGATGTTCAGCGGATAGAGGTCGGCGTTCCCCCGCACGCCGACGAGGACGAGTTCCTTCGACGAGGAACCGTGCAGCGTCAGCTGCAGGTTCGGGCTGGCCACGGCGGCCTGCTGCGCGGGCCAGGCGCCGTGGTCGTCCTGCGGCGTCGGCAGCGCCTTCCAGGATTCGCTGAGGAAGACGGGCGGACGCGTCGGCGCGGGACGGCTGCTGCCGCGGCCGGCCGCTGGAGCGGTCTGGGCGAACACGCTCGACGCGAGCGACAGGGCCAGTAGCGAGGTGACGGCGGTGCGGGTTCGTGACATGGGAGTCCTCCGGGCAGCTCCTGTCAGCATGACGAAGCCCCGACATGCTAGTCCCGGATGCCGGTGCCCGTCATCAGCCCATCTCGGGTGATGCGCCCGGCCGCGGCCGCGCCCTCAGCGGGCGCCAGCGGACGGCGCGCGCGACGCCTTCAGCGCGAGACGGCTGCCGAGCGACACGGCGAGGCCGAGCGCACCGGCCGCCAGGAAGGCCATG
>CAWULT010000069.1:0-24498 GCA_963923455.1 uncultured bacterium | reverse complement strand
GGGCACGACCTAGGGTTCCGAATCGTCGAAGGGCAGCCGGACGGTGCCTTCACTGGGAACGCGGCGGGCCTCCCGCGTCGGCGTCGGCGAGTCGCCGAGGCCGTGGACGCTGACGCCGAGCAGCCGCACCGGGCGTACACCGGCCTCGGTCCGCTCGAGCAGGGCCGCCGCTCGTGCCACGATGGCGGCCTCGTCGCGCGTGGGCGCGGCCGTGTGGCTGCGCGTGATCGTCGAGAAGTCGTCGTAGCGGACCTTGATCGTGACCGTGCGCGCGTAGAGCATCCGGCGCTCGAGCCACCCGGCGACGTCGCGTGCCATGCCGGCGACCGCGTCACGGATGTGGTCCAGGCTGGTCAGGTCGTGTTCGAACGTGTTCTCGCTGCCGGACGACTTCGGCGACCGCTCCGAGACGACGGGCCGGTCGTCGCGCCCCTGGGCCAGCTGGCGCAACCAGTCGGCAAGCGAGCCCACGGCCTCCCGCAGCCGGGCCGGGTCGGCCGTGCGCACGTCGACGAGCTTCTCGATGCCGCGGTCGCGGAGCTTCTGCGCGGTGACCGGACCGACGCCCCAGAGCGCGTCGACGGGCAGGCCCTGCAGGAAGTGCTCGACCCGCTCCGGCGCAATCACGGTCAGTCCGTCGGGTTTCTGCCAGCCGGAAGCGATTTTCGCGAGGAACTTGTTGGGGGCCACGCCGGCCGACGCGGTGAGGCCGGTGGTGTCGCGGATGGCCTGCTTCAGCCGCTTCGCAACGGTCATGCCGAGCGGTTCACCCCAGGCGTTCTCGGTCACGTCCAGGTAGGCCTCGTCGAGGGACAGCGGCTCGACGAGCGGGGTGACGGTCCGGAAGAGATCGAGAATCTGCCTCGAGACAGACCGGTATTTCTGCCCGTCCGGCCGGACGATGATCAGCGACGGGCAGAGCCGCACCGCCCGCGACATCGGCATCGCCGAGCGCACGCCGAAGGCCCGCGCCTCGTAGCTGGCCGCCGCCACGACGCCTCGGCGGTCGGGGGCGCCGCCGACCGCTACCGGACGGCCGCGCAGCCGCGCGTCGTCCCGCTGCTCGACCGAGGCGAAGAACGCGTCCATGTCGACGTGCAGGATGCGCCTCACGGCGGTGCCGCCTCGCGTCAGCGCCCGGTCGCGCCGAACCCGCCCCGCGCCGCGGCGCGAATCTCCGTCACCTCGTCCCAGGTGACGCGCGGCGCGGGCAGCAGGATGCCCTGCGCGAGGCGATCCCCGCGGGTGACCCGCACGTCGGCATCGGTGACGTTGAGCACCTGGATCATGACCTCGTCGGTCGGCCCCGAGTAGTCCGGGTCGATGACGCCGACGCCGTTGGCCACCAGCAGTCCGCGCTTGAGCGGCGTGCTGCTTCGGGCGAAAATGCCCAGGAAATACCCGGTCGGCACCTCGATCACGAGGCCGGTCCGGACGAGGGCGATTTGACGGGGGGCGATCACGAGATCGTGCGCGGCCGCCAGGTCGAACCCTGCGGCCTCGTCGGTACCGTACGTGGGGAGGGGAATGGTGGAGTCGAGCCGTCTGATCCGCAGCCGCATCGGGGCAGCATATCGGAAGTCGTGGGCCGTCGTGGCGCTGGCCGTGGTGCTGGCCGGCCTGGCCGTGGTGGCGTCCGCTGCCGCGCAGGGCGCCGGCGACGACGCGCTCCGGGCGCCGCTTCCACTCGACCCCGCCATCCGGACCGGCACGCTGCCGAACGGACTGACCTACTTCATCCGCCAGAACCCGCGTCCCGCCAACCGCGTCCTGCTCCGGTTGGCCGTGCGGGCCGGCTCGATCGACGAGGCCGACGACCAGCGCGGCCTCGCGCACATGCTCGAGCACATGGCGTTCAACGGCACCGCGCACTTCAAGCCCGGTGAGCTCGTCGGCTACCTCGAGTCGATCGGCGCGCGCTTCGGCCCCCACGTCAACGCGTATACCGGCTTCGACGAGACGGTGTACATGCTGAACGTGCCGACCGAGCGCCAGGGCGCGCTCGCGCGGGGCTTCGAGGCGCTCGGCGACTTCGCGGGCGGCCTGACGCTCGATCCGGCGGAGATCGACAAGGAACGGGGCGTCGTCATCGAGGAGTGGCGGGGCCGCCTGGGCGCCTCCACCCGCATGCAAGCGCCGCAGCTGGCAGGCCTGTTCGGCCCGTCGTCCCGCTACACGGAGCGAGTGCCGATTGGCACGCCGGAGACGCTCCGCACGTTTCCGGCGCAGCGGCTGCGCGACTTCTACCGCGACTACTACCGTGCCGATCGGATGGCGGTGATCGTCGTCGGCGACCTGGATGCGGCCGCGGCGGAGCAGCGCGTCAGGGAGACGTTCGGGTCGCTGCCTGCGCGGCCGCCGCTCGAACGGACCGTCTACCCGATTCCTCCGCATCAGGACGCGCGCTACGTGTTCACGTCCGATCCGGAGGCGCAGGGGTCGTCCGTGTCGGTGCTCCGCAAGCGCCCGATCGAGCGGCTGCGCACGGCGGGGGACTACCGCCGGTCGCTGGTCCGGTCGCTCATGCACCAGATGGTCAACGAGCGGCTGGGCGAGATCGCGCGCCGGGGGGACGCACCGTTCCTCAGGGCCTCGTCGGGCGACGAGACGCTCGGCCGCACGGTCGAGGGCGTGACGGTGTCGGCCCGCGTCAACGACGGGGGCATCCAGAAGGGGTTGGCGGCGCTCGGGCAGGAGATTGCGCGGGTGCGTCAATTCGGGTTCGGCGAGGGCGAGCTCGATCGCGCGCGACGCGACATGCTGGCGTCCTACGAGCGGTCGTTCAACGAGCGCAACACGGTCGAGAGCGACGGGCTCGCGGCCGAGCTGCTGCGGCACTACCTGAGTGGCGAGGCCGCGCCGGGCATCGAGCGTGAGCTGGCGCTGGCGAGGCAGTTCCTGTCGACGATCACCACCGCCGAGGTCGCCACGATGGCGCGCGAGCTCTTCGGCGACGACAACCAGGTGGTGCTGGCGTCGGCTCCGCAGAAGCCCGGCCTGTCGGCGGTGACGGACGCCGACCTGCGGACGGCGCTTCGGACGGGGCTGGCGGCCTCGGTGACCGCGTGGCGCGACGAGACCGCCGGGCGCGAGTTGATGGCGCGGCCGGCAACCCCCGGTACGGTACGCGCCCGCCGCGAGATCCCCGAGATCGGCGTGACCGTGCTGACGCTGTCGAACGGCGTCGAGGTGTGGCTGAAGCCCACCGACTTCCGCAACGACCAGATCGTGTTCACGTCGTACGCGAGGGGCGGCCTGTCGCTCGCCTCGCCCGAGGAGTACCTGAACGCGTCGCTCGCCACGACGCTGGTGGGCCTGGCCGGCATGGGCGGCTTCTCGCCGGTCGATCTCGGCAAGATGCTGGCGGGACGGATTGCGGGGGCCTCCGCCTACATCTCGACCTATACGCACGGCATCAACGGTTCGAGCACGCCGAAGGATCTCGAAACGGCGCTCCAGCTCGCCTCGCTGTCGTTCACCGCCCCGGGAGGCGACGCCGCGGCGCTCGACCTGCTGCGGCGCCGGCTGGAGGCCTCACTGGCCAACCAGGCCCAGAGCCCGGGGGCCGTCTTCGGCGAGCGCGTCCGGCGCGTCAACACGATGGACCACTACACGGCACGGCCGATCCGTGTCGAGGACCTGCCGAAGCTGGACGCCGACCGGATGTTGTCCTTCTACCGGGCGCGGTTCGCCAACGCGGCCGACTTCTCCTTCTTCTTCGTCGGCTCGTTCACCGTCGACGGGATTGCGCCGCTGCTGGCGACCTATCTCGGGAGCCTGCCGTCGGCCGGAGCCCCCAGCTCGCAGTGGCGCGACCTGCGCCTCCAGTTTCCGGCGTCCGTGCAGCGCGAGACCGTCACGATGGGGCGCGAGCCCCGCAGCCAGACCGTCATCACGTTCTTCTCGGAGACCGGCCTGGAGGAACTGGCGACCCACCGCATGTCGGCGGCCGCGGAGGTCCTGCAGATGAAGCTCCGGGACATCCTGCGCGAGAAGCTCGGAGGCACCTACTCGGTCAGCGTCGGCTACGGCAACCAGTCGCCGGTGCCCGGCTACGGGACGACCACGGTCCAGTTCGCCAGTGCCCCAGAGAACGTCGACAGCCTGATCGCCGCCGTGATGGCCGAGGTGGACAGGCTCCGGCGCGAGGGCCCGTCGCCGACGGACGTCCAGGCCGTCAAGGAGGCGGAGAAGAACGATCTGCAGAACGCCCTGAAGCAGAACGGCTATTGGCTGAGCTCGCTCCAGGCGATGCACCTGCTCGGGCGAGACGCGCGGCGGATTCCGCTGCGGCTCGAGCGGACCGAATCGTTGAGCGTCGAGAACATTCATGCGGTGATGCGGGACTACCTCCCCGCGTCACGTCACACCATCGTCACGCTGGTGCCCGAGGCCGGGGCCGCGGCGCAGACGCGCTAGCCCGAGTCCGACCATCCGAAGGAGCGTTTCATGTCACGACTGAAGCAGGGGCTGTTCGCCGGCGTCGCCGCCGGCGGCATGATGATCGGCATCGTCGCGGCGGGCGTGTCGCCCGTTCAGGCGCAGGCGCAGGCGCGGGCCGGCGGCGCCCGCCCGGCGGGACGGCCGGCACTGTTCCTCAGGGAGGAGTGGAAGCAGAACGCCAAGGGTGACGAGCACCCGGTCTCGCAGGAGTCGGTGGCGAACCCGGACCTCGAACTGAAGCTGTACGGGCCATCCGCCAAGGAGATTCAGGTGACCGGCGCGGCCGGCAACGAGAGCAACCCGATCCACGTCTGGACCGGCATGTGCACGACGCCGTGCGGGCTGACGCTGCGGCACAAGAGCAGCCTCGCCGACCTGACCGGGCTCGCGCGGATCCGATGGAACACCAAGATGTCGGGCTTCCACCAGATCCGTCCCCTCGTCAAGCTGGCGGACGGCACGATGCTCGTGGCCGACCGGGCCGACGGCGTCACGCGCGACTGGCTGTACAGCGAGATCCTGCTGGCCGACGCGAAGTGGCTGAAGTTCGACCCGGCCCGCGCGGTGGCCACCGGCAACGTCGTCGAGAAGGTGGACCTGAGCGCGGTCGACGAGATCGGCTTCGTGGACCTGATGCCGGGCAGCGGCCACGGCCCGGGCGGCTGGTCCGACCTCGCGCAGTTCGAGGTCTACGGCAAGCCGGTGGCGAGGGGAGCGCAGTAGCGGCTTGGTATACTGACGGGTCCCCATTCCGGTCGAGCGCGATGCAGTACATCTACACGATGAAGGGTCTCGGGAAGGTTCACCCTCCCGACACCGTGGTTCTGAAGGACATCTGGCTGTCGTTCCTGCCGGGTGCCAAGATCGGCGTCCTCGGCCTGAACGGCGCGGGCAAGAGCTCCCTGCTGAAGATCATGGCGGGGGAGGACACGGAGTTCGTCGGCGAGGCCTTCGCGGCCGACGGCATCACCGTGGGCTTCCTGCAGCAGGAGCCGAGGCTCGATCCGACGAAGACCGTCAAGGGCAACGTCGAGGAGGGCGTGGCGGCCACCAAGGCGCTGCTCGACCGGTACGACGAGCTGAACGCGAAGCTCGGCGAGGACCTGACGCCCGAGCAGATGGACAAGGTGCTCGAGGAGCAGGGCCGGCTCCAGGACCGCATCGACGCCGTCAACGCGTGGGACATCGATTCGCAGCTCGAGATCGCGATGGACGCGCTCCGGTGCCCGCCGGCCGACGCGGACGTGACGACGCTGTCGGGCGGTGAGCGGCGCCGCGTGGCGCTGTGCCGCCTGCTGCTGCAGTCGCCCGATCTGCTGCTGCTCGACGAGCCCACCAACCACCTCGACGCCGAGTCGGTGGCCTGGCTGGAGCGGTTCCTGAAGGAATACAAGGGCACGGTCGTGGCCGTCACCCACGACCGGTATTTCCTCGACAACGTGGCGGAGTGGATCCTCGAACTCGACCGCGGGCACGGCATTCCGTGGAAGGGCAACTACTCGTCCTGGCTGGAGCAGAAGCAGCAACGGCTCGCGCAGGAGGAGAAGTCGGAGTCGAAGCGGCAGAAGACGCTGCAGCGCGAGCTGGACTGGATCCGCATGGCGCCACGGGCCCGTCAGGCCAAGGGCAAGGCGCGCCTCACCGCCTACGAGCAGCTGCTCAACGAGGACACGGCCCAGAAGCTCGAGCAGGTCGAGATCTACATCCCGCCGGGGCCGCGCCTCGGCGATGTCGTCGTCGAGGCGCGCGGGCTGCGGAAGGCGTACGGCGATCAGCTGCTCATCGACGGCCTCGACTTCACGCTGCCCCGCGGCGGCATCGTCGGGGTGATCGGGCCGAACGGCGCCGGCAAGACCACGCTGTTCCGGATGATCACCGGGCAGGAGAAGCCCGACGCCGGCACGCTGCGGGTCGGCGAGACGGTGGCGCTCGGCTACGTGGATCAGAGCCGCGACGCGCTGAACCCCGCCCACTCCGTCTGGGAGGAGATCTCCGGCGGGGAGGATGAACTCATCGTGGGCAAGCGGCCGATCGCCTCGCGCGCCTACGTGTCGTGGTTCAACTTCAAGGGCGGCCAGCAGCAGCGGAAGGTGGGGACGCTCTCGGGGGGCGAGCGCAACCGGGTACACCTGGCCAAGCTGCTGCAGAAGGGCTCGAACCTGCTGCTGCTCGACGAACCGACCAACGACCTCGACGTCGACACGCTGCGGGCGCTCGAAGAGGCCCTGGTCAACTACGCGGGCTGCGCGGTCGTCATCAGCCACGACCGCTGGTTCCTCGACCGCATCGCGACCCACATGCTCGCCTTCGAGGGCGACAGCCGGGTGGTCTGGTTCGAGGGCAACTACCAGGACTACGAGGCCGATCGGCGCCGGCGGCTCGGCGCGGAGGCCGACACGCCGCACCGGATCAAGTACCGCAAGCTCACGCGCTGAGGCGCCGGAGCCGCCGCACCCCGTGTCGTTTCCCGACCTGCGCGCCTTCCTCGACCAGCTCCGCCGCGACAATGCCGTCGTCACGGTGGACGCGCCGGTCGACCCCCATCTCGAGGTCGCCGAGATCCACCGGCGGGTGATCGCCGCCGGCGGCCCGGCGCTGCTCTTCACCAACGTTGCCGGCTCGGACTTCCGGCTGGTGACAAACCTGTTCGGCACGCCGAAGCGCGCCGAGATGGCCTTCGGCGAGCGGCCGCTGCGCCTGATCAGGCGCGTCGTGCATCTGGCCGAGACGCTGCTGCCGCCCACGATGGGCAAGCTGTGGGGCGCGCGTGACGTCGGGCTCGAACTGCTCAAGGTGGGGACCGCGCGGGCGTCGAAGGGCCCGGTGACCGAACGGGTGACGACCGACGTGCGCCTCGACCGGCTGCCGGTCATCACGTCGTGGCCGGAGGACGGCGGCCCGTTCGTCACGCTGCCGCTCGTCTACACGCACCACCCGGAGCGGCCGGGGCACAACCTCGGCATGTACCGGATGCACGTCTACGATCGGCACACGACGGGCATGCACTGGCAGATCGGCAAGGGCGGCGGCTACCACTACGCCGTGGCCGAGCGCCGGAACGAGGCCCTGCCGGTGACGGTGTTCCTCGGCGGGCCGCCGGCGCTCATCCTGTCGGCGATCGCGCCGCTCCCCGAGAACGTACCGGAGCTGATGCTGGCGTCGCTCATCGCGGGCGACCGCATCCGGCAGGTGCACGGCGTCGGGCCGCACCCGCTCGTGGCCGGGGCGGAGTTCGCGTTGATGGGCGAGGTGGCTCCGCGTGTCCGCCGGCCAGAGGGCCCGTTCGGCGATCATTACGGCTACTACTCCCTGCAGCACGATTATCCCGTCTTCTCCGTCCAGCGCCTGGCCCATCGGGCCGACGCGATCTACCCGGCGACCGTCGTCGGCAAGCCCCGGCAGGAAGACTTCTTCATCGGCGACCTGCTCCAGGAACTGCTGTCGCCCCTCTTCCCGCTGGTGATGCCGGCGGTGGAGCAGCTGTGGTCCTACGGCGAGACCGGCTACCACTCGCTGGGTGCGGCCGTGGTCAAGCAGCGCTATGCGCGCGAGGCGATGGCCAGCGCATTCCGCATCCTCGGCGAGGGCCAGCTGTCGCTGACCAAGTTCCTGCTGCTGACGGACCGCCACGTTGACCTGCGGGATTTCCGCGCGACGCTCGAGCACGTGCTCGCCCGCACGCATCCGGAGACGGACCTGTACGTCTTCTCGAACCTGTCGATGGACACCCTCGATTACACCGGCCCGGCCGTCAACGCCGGCTCCAAGGGCGTCTGGCTCGGCCTGGGCGACCCGGTGCGCGACCTGCCGCGGCAGTTCACCGCGGCGGACGTGCCGGCCGGCGTCACCGACGTCCGGGTGTTCTGCGGCGGCTGCCTGGTTGTGGGCGCGCCGCGCTTCGCGGACGAGCAGGGTTTCGCTGCTCGTATCGCGGCGCATCCCGCGTTCGCGCGCTGGCCGCTCGTCGTCGTGACCGACGAACCGGCACGCGCCGCCCGGAGCGACATGAACTTCCTGTGGACGACGTTCACGCGCTTCGAGCCGGCGGCCGACATCCACGCGGCCGAGGCCCGCATCGTCCGCAACCACGTCTCGTACTCCGGGCCGATCGTGATCGATGCCCGGATGAAGCCGTGGTATCCCAAGGAGGTCACCGGCCGGGAGGACGTGGCCGCAAAGGTGACGGCCCGATGGAAGGAGTATTTCCCGGGCGTCGGCGTCGAGATGGGCGACTCGGAGAAGGCGCACTTGGACTGAGTGGCCTCCTGATCGTGCCGTCCGTGCCGACCTGAGGGCTTCCTCGGGCGGACAATAGTCAGCCTCCCGAGGCTATTCAGAGATGGTCATCGTCGACGAACCCGTGACTGTTCAGTAACTTACCGATGGCACATCGGTTGCTGAGCTGGCGCCAGCAGGCCGCCAATCGATGCCACCGTGCGACGCTTCCCCGGACCGAGGGCTCGCGTGACCATCCGTCGCCCCCGGAGGTGGGGGTTCGCGGTGGTTGCCGTGCTCGCGCTGCTGCTGACGGCAGGTGACGTCCGGCTGCGCGCCGACATCACATTGGCGGCGATTTCGCCGACCGGCGTGTCGGCCGGCGTGACACTGCAGATCGTCGGGACGGGGTTCGCCCCCGCGGCGTCCAGCAACATCGTCATCATCACCCCGGCGTCCGGACCGGCCGTGACCCTGACCGGCCGGGCCATCGCGCTCGTCGACGCCGCGCGGGACGTTCGGCGCCTGACGATCACTGTGCCTGTCGGTCTCGCGATCGGGTCCGCGGCGATCCAGGTTCGCAACCTGACGACGGGCGAGACGACCGTGGCCCGCTCGATCCAGATCATAGAGGTCACCATCCCCGAGCCGGTGGCCGCGCTGCGCGGCGCGACCGGCGTGACCGTCCGGTTCGTGGGCAGCCCCAACGTACGGTTCTCCGCCGGTCGAACCAAGGTCCTGATGGGGGCGGGCGTGACCGTCACGGGCATCCGGGTGGTCTCGCAGGCTGAGTTGGTGGCGACCGTCAACGTCGCTGGCAGCGCCGCCCCTGGCGTGCGTGTCGTGACGATCAGCACCGAAGCGGAGTCGACGCTGACGCCCACGGGATTCAGCGTCGTCGCGACCCCGCCGGCGAACCGCCCACCCGTGGCGTCGGCAAACGGGCCGTATACGGGCACCGCGGGACAGGCCGTCGCGTTCAGCAGCGCCGGCAGCTCGGATCCCGACGGCGACGCGCTGCAATACGCATGGGACTTCGGCGATGGCGAGACGTCAACGGGACCGAGCCCGTCGCACGTCTACGCCTCAGCGGGAGCGTACACGGCGACGCTGACCGTCACGGACGGTCGCGGGGGAAGGACATCGGTTCCGGCCGTCGAGACCGTGGAACTGCCTCCCAATCGCGGCCCGACCGCCTCCGCCAACGGCCCGTACAACGGCGTGGTCGGTCAGGCCGTGTCGCTGAGCAGCACCGGGTCGAGCGACCCGGACGGCGACCCGCTGCAGTTCGTCTGGTCCTTCGGTGACGGCGCGACGTCCCCCGATCCGAATCCTTCCCACACCTACGCGACCCCCGGACGTTACGCGGCGTCGCTGATCGTGTCCGACGGCCGAGGCGGCAGCGCCACGGCGTCGGCGGCCGTGTCGATCGACGCCCCCGTCACGCTCCAGTCGCTGGAGGTGGTGCCCCCGTCCCTCCGTTTCAGCGACCTCGGAGCCACGGCGGCCCTGACCGTGACCGGCCGCTACTCGGACGGAACATTGCGAGACCTCACCTCCGCGGGCGCGGGCACGACCTACGCGAGCACCGTGCCGTCCGTTGCGACGGTTGACGACGCCGGCGTCGTGACGGCCGTGGGCAACGGCAGCGCGAGCGTCCGCGTGGTCAACGGAGGCCTGACGGCTGGTGTGCCGGTGACGGTGGAGCAGGGCGTCAGCCTGCGGTCGCTGGCGCTGCTGCCATCGACCGTGACGCTGCGCGAGATCGGGACCTCGACTCCGCTGTCGCTGCAGGGCGCGTTTTCAGACGGGTCGGTGCGCGATCTGACGAGGGACGGTGGCACCCGTTACGCCGTGGAACCCGGCGCGGTGGTGTCCGTGGGCCCCGACGGCGTGGCAACCGCCCTGGCCGAGGGCAGCGCAACGGTCACGGCGACCGTCAGCGGCCTCTCGGCCTCGTCGCAGGTGCGGGTGCTCGCATCGTCGTCCGGCGTCGGGTTCGTGCGCGGCGAGGTGTTCGACGACAGTCGTGGATTGCCGCTGGCTGAAGCGACGGCGACGCTGCTCGTCAGCGGCGGAGGAGCCACGCCGGGGGCAGCTGTCGCGGTCGACGCGCGTGGAGCCTTCTCGCTCGGCGCCGGCTCGGGGCGCGCGCTCGTGCGCGTGTCCCGCGAGGGGTTCACCTCCGTCGACCGGGTCGGCGACGTGCCGCGAAGCGGGGTCACGACGCTGCTCGATGCGCGGCTGACGCCACTCGATCCGCGTACCACGGCGGTGCCTTCCGTGTTCGGCGGTGAGGCCGTCTCGACCGGTGGCTCCGCCGCCGTCTCGATTCCACCGGGCAGCCTCGACGCCGACGCGACCCTGCGGGTCACGGTGCTGTCGAATCAGGGGCTGCAGGGCGTACTCCCGGCCGGCTGGTCGCCCATTGCTGCCGCCGACGTCGCGCCCGCGGATCGCGCGTTCGCCCAGGGCGCGACGCTTCGACTCCCGCACGCCGACACGCTGGCCGCCGGGGTCGCGGTCGTCGTGGCCCGGTATGACGCGACCACGCAGCAGTGGGTGGCGCAGGCGCCGGGGCGCGTCAGTGACGATCGACGGACGCTGTCGGCGTCGATTGCGGGAACGGGCCAGTTCGCGTTCCTGGTGCCGGACGATGCCCCGGTGCCGCCGCCACTGGCGATACCGGGGCAGCCGATCGGCGGCGGTGCCGCGGCGGCGGTGCCGGGCGGGTCCACCGCGTCGGGCCAGGTCGTGCCGCGGTCGGCGCCTCCGGGTGACGACGTTCGAGCACAGGGCACCGTCATTCTGCAGCCGCCGATGCCCCTCCCGAGCGGCGCGGTCCTGCGCGCCCGGGTCACCGAGCAGTTCGACCTGCTCGACTCGACGCGCGTCGTGCCCGCGCCGTTCGTCCAAGACCTGGTGCTGTACGCCCGCCCGCGTCTCGGCGACGCGGGCACGCTAGCGACGCGGCTGCCGATTACGCCGTCGCTGCAGTACTCGATTCAGCAGCTCTCGCGGGGCACGGTCAGGCTCGACGTCGGGGCCGACGACCTGGCGGCGGTGCCATCCATCATCGGGGCGGCCGGTGGCAGCGTGGCCGACGCCGCGGGGACGGTGCTGGAGTTGTCCCCGGGCGCCCTGTCGGCCGACGCGCCGGTGGGATTGCTGCCACTGCGCGAGCCGCAGCTGTCGGTACCGGTGCCGGCGGGCTACACCCTGCTTGGCGCCACCGTCATCGACGTGGTCGGCGCGTCCTTCGTGGTGCCCGCCGCGTTGTCGATTCCACGGCCATCGGGGCTGGTCGACACCACCCCCGTGATCGTGGCGCGCGTCGTCACGGACCCCTCAGGCGGGCGTCGGCCGGCTTCGGCGGGCTGGGCGGCAATGGGGGGTTCCGCGGCGGCGACGGAGGGGCGGAACCCGTCAACCAGCAGATCAGCGGTGGCGCCGGGTTCGGGCCGGGCGGAGGCTCGCCAGCGACCACAACGGTGAACTCGGTCGGCGGGACGTTCTTCGGGGTGCCCGAACTGGTGCCGCTCGTCGGCGGCTCGGGTGGCGGGGGCGGCGGTGCCCTGCTGATTGCCGCGAACGGTACCGTGACCATCACCAACTATCAGCTGTTCGCCGATGGGGGTAACGGAGGCAGCGTTGGCAACGGCGGGTGTGCCAGGGGCGGGTCTGGCGGCGCGGGTGGTGCCATCCGCCTGCTGGCGAACCGGTTCGCGCAGGGAGGCGCGGCCAGCCTGTTCGCGCGGGGTGGTGGCATCTCGTTCTCGGGCGGCAATGGCACGCCGGGCCGAATCCGGCTGGAATCGCTGGACCCGAGCGCGCAGGCGGCATTCACTGCGGAGCCTGCGGCGATCCGGATCACGGGGCCCGGCCCGCTGAGCAACCCGATTTCTCCGAGGGTCGCGATCACAGCCGTCGGTGGGAACACCGTGCCGGCCGAGCCGCAAGGGCACCTGGGCGCCATTGACCTGACCTTGTCGGCGCCGGGCGTCACTGGCGTGGACGTGTCCACGACCGGAGTACCGAGCGGCACGACGGTCGAGGTGAAGGTGAAGCCCCGTATCGGCGGAGACGCCGTGGCCTCCACCGTGCCGCTGACCAACTGCGACGCGCTTGGCGCCTGCACGGCCAGCACGACCTTCAATCTGTCCGCCGGGGCCTACGTGGTCGAGGCGCGGGCGACCTTCCAGGTGCCCTGATCGCCCGAACGCCGGAGGGAAGAGCCGCGGGGCGGGACTGCCGCCCCGCGGCGGTTGCCCGTGTCCACCGTCCCGCGGTTGGACCTAGTTCAGCGCGTGCGGCGTGGCGAGCGTGAAGGTGCCGATCACCGCGTCGAACTGCTCGCCGTCCGGCGTCACCATCTGATACGTGCCCTGCATCGAGCCGACGGACGTCTTCAGCGGGCAGAAGCTCGTGTACTCGAACGACCCTCCGGGCGGCAGCACGGGTTGCTCCCCAACCACGCCGCGCCCCTTGACCCGTTCGACCTCGCCCTCGGCGTTGGTGATGATCCAGTCGCGGGAGACCAGCTGGGCGGTCCCGGAGCCGACGTTCGAGATCCGCACGTGATACTGGAACAGGTACTGGCTGTCGCGCGGCGAACTGCGCTCCGGGAGGTACTCGCTGTGGACTTGAATCCGGATGCCGCGCGTGGTCGTATCGCTCATACTGATCACCGAACCACGATTATGGCACGGGCGCACGTATGAACCTGACGCCACGCACCGGCGAGCGCGTGCATCGTAGTACAGTCTCCCGCACCATGGAACCGACCGGGGCCAGGAAGCGGGTCGCGGCATCCGCCGCGTGGCGAGAGGCGCGCGAACTCGTCTGGGCACACCGCGGTCGCCTCGGCCTCGGGCTCGTGCTGATGCTGGTCAGCCGACTGGCCGGGCTCGTGCTGCCGGCGTCGTCGAAGTGGCTGATCGACGAGGTCGTCGGCAAGGGACGCGCGGATCTGCTGCTGCCGATCGCGCTCGCCGCGGGAGCGGCCACGCTCGTCCAGGCCGTGACCTCCTTCGTCCTGTCGCAGATCCTGGGCGTGGCCGCGCAGCGCGCGATCACCGACATGCGGAAGCGGGTCCAGGCGCGCATCATGCACCTGCCCGTGCGTTACTTCGACTCGACGCAGACCGGCGTGCTGGTCTCGCGGATCATGAGCGACGCCGAGGGCATCAGGAACCTCGTCGGCACGGGCCTCGTGCAACTGGCGGGCGGGCTCGTCACCGCCGTCATGGGCCTGGGCATCCTCTTCTGGCTGAACTGGCGGCTCACCACGATCACCATCCTGGTGCTCGCCGCCTTCGGTGGTGGGATGGCCTACGCCTTCCGGACGCTGCGCCCGCTCTTCCGCGAGCGCGGCAAGATCTCCGCGGAGGTCACCGGCCGGTTGACCGAGGCCCTGGGCGGCATCCGCGTCGTCAAGTCCTACACGGCCGAGAAGCGCGAGGAGATCGTCTTCACGAAGGGCGCGCACCGGCTGTTCCGCAACATCGCGAAGTCGATGACGGGCGTGTCGGCGACCACGGCCGGCAGCACCGTGATCGTCGGCGTCGTCGGGGTGCTGATGATCTGGCTCGGTGGCCGGGCGATCCTGGCCGGACAGATGACGCTGGGCGACCTGATCATGTACATCTTCTTCATCGGGCTGGTCGCCGCGCCGCTCGTGTCGATCGCCTCGATCGGGACGCAGATCACCGAGGCGTTCGCGGGCCTCGACCGCATCCGCGAGATCCTCGACATGCCGACCGAGACGGACGAGGACGCCCGGCGTTCGGAGGTCGGCCCGATCCGGGGCGAGGTGGCCTTCGACCACGTGTCGTTCGAGTACAACGCGGGCCAGCCGGTGCTGAACGACGTGTCGTTCGTCGCGGCCGCGGGCACGACGACGGCGCTGGTGGGGTCCAGCGGGTCGGGCAAGAGCACGCTGATCAGCCTCGTGATGGCGTTCAACCGGCCGACCGTCGGACGGGTGCTCGTCGACGGGCAGGACGTGGCCGGCTTGCGGCTGGGCGAGTACCGCCACCAGCTCGCGTCGGTCCTGCAGGAGAACTTCCTGTTCGACGGCACGGTGGCCGAGAACGTCGGCTACGCGCGGCCCGGGGCCAGTCGCGAGGAGATCGTCTCGGCGTGCCGGGTCGCGCACTGCGACGAGTTCATCCGGCAGTTCCCCCAGGGCTACGACACGGTGGTCGGCGAGCGCGGCATCAGGCTGTCCGGCGGGCAGCGGCAGCGGGTGTCGATCGCCCGGGCGATTCTGGCCAGTCCCCGCATCCTGATCCTCGACGAAGCCACGTCCAGCCTCGACAGCGAGAGCGAGCAGATGATCCAGGACGGGTTGCGCACCCTGCGCGCCGGCCGGACGACGTTCGTGATCGCCCACCGGCTGTCGACGATCCGGAGCGCGGACCAGATTCTGGTGCTCGAGGGCGGCCGGATCGTCGAGCGCGGCACGCACGCCGAACTGCTCGCCGCCAACGGCCGGTACCGGCAGCTGTACGACAAGCAGTACACGTTCGAGATGGACCGGTTCATCAACCCGGGTGAGGACTTCACGCCGGAGCCGGCCCGGGCGGCCGTGGCGCCGCCGCGCCAGGGGAGCGCCATCTGACCGGCCCGCGGGCCGACGGAACTTGCCGGGCCGGTCCCCGTAATCATTGAGCGGAGCACGGATGGATCCAGCGGATATCGTGGACGGGGTGTTGCGCAGCGTGCTGGGGGGCCGGCGCAAGCGGTCGCGCCGCGCGCTGAAGTACGCGACGAGGGGCGTCGCCAGGGGCGCCGGGTCGCTGGGGCGGGCGGCCCTGTCGCATCCGTCGGCCCTGCTGACCGCGGCCGGCCTCGTGTGGGGGATCATCGAGTCGCTGCAGGGCCAGGCGCAAGGGCCGCAGGCGCCCGCGGCGGGCGCGGGCGGCGTCGGTCCGAGCGCCCCGTCCGGCGCGCCGCTGCCTCCGCTGCCCGTCGTCGGCGCCGCTGGGGCGGCCATCGACGACGCGACGCGCCTGGTGCACCTCGCGGTCTCGGCGGCCCAGGCCGACGGCACGCTGAGTGACGAAGAACGGACGGCGATTCTCGCCCACGCCCGCAGCGCCGGCGTCGGGGCCGAGGTGGAGCAGGCGTTGGCCGGAAGCCGCCCGCTGGCCGAGATCGTGGCGGGCGTGACCGACCCGGCGCAGCGCGCCACGCTCTACGGGCTTGCCTTCACCGTCGCGCGGGCGGACGAGGGCGTCAACGGCGCGGAGCGGATCTATCTGGCCCGTCTCGCACAGCTGCTCGGCCTCGATCCGGCGTCGGTGCAGTCGATCGAGCAGGGCGTGGCCGTGCGGATCGACGCCGAGCAGGCCTGAGCGGGGCGGTGCGAGGCGACCGGCGCTGACGCCGGACCCGGAGGTCCGAAGACAGAGGGAGACATGGCACAGCAGCAGTGGTACATGGCAATCGGCGGTCATCAGGTGGGACCGGTCACGCAGGATGACGTCGTGACGAACCTGCGCAACGGGACGATCGACGGCAGCACGCTCGTCTACACGGCGGGCATGACGAACTGGACCCCCCTCAAGGACGTCCCCGAGCTGGCGGCGTTCCTCACCGGCAATGCCGGACGGGCGGCCGCGCCGCCGCCGCCCATCGTGCCCGGGCAGCAGCGAGCCCACGAGATCGACTTCCGCATCGTCGGTGCCGAGATGCAGTTCGTCGAAGTGGAGCTGGATCCCGGCGAGAGCGCGATTGCCGAGGCGGGATCGATGATGTACATGACGCCGGGCATCCAGATGGAGACCGTCTTCGGCGACGGCAGCGGCCAGCAGAAGGCCGGCGTCATGGGCGCGCTGCTCGGCGCCGGCAAGCGCCTGCTGACCGGCGAAAGCCTGTTCATGACGATCTTCACCAACCAGGGCGCGGGCAAGCAGCAGGTCTCGTTCGCGGCGCCGTATCCGGGCAAGATCCTGGCGATGGACCTGAAGCAGCTCGGCGGCCAGCTGATCTGCCAGAAGGACTCCTTCCTGTGCGCGGCGCGCGGCATCTCCGTCGGCATCGCGTTCCAGCGGAAGATCGGCGTCGGGTTGTTCGGGGGCGAGGGGTTCATCATGCAGCGTCTCGACGGCGACGGCCTGTGCTTCGTCCACGCGGGCGGCACGGTGCATCCGGTCGATCTCAGCCCCGGCCAGACCCTGCGGGTCGACACGGGCTGCCTGGTCGCCCTGCAGCCGAGCGTCAGCTACGACATCCAGTTCGTCGGGAAGGTGAAGACGGCGCTGTTCGGCGGCGAGGGCCTGTTCTTCGCGACGTTGACGGGGCCAGGGCGCGTCTGGCTGCAGTCGCTGCCCTTCAGCCGCATGGCCGACCGCATCTACAAGGCGGCGCCCGCCGCCGGCGGCAGCCGGGTCGGCGAGGGCTCGATTCTCGGAGGGCTCGGCGGCCTGCTCGACGGCGACAACTGACGCGCGGGGCTGCGGCCCCGACGGTCGCAGCCCCGGTCACGTCGGGGGCGCCGTGACGTGACGGGACGCGCGGCGGCCAGGGGGCGCCGCTAGAATAGGGGCCATGCGTACGCCCGTCACGCTGGTCACCGGTGCGGGCGGGGAGATCGGGCATGGCCTGATCACCCGGCTCGCGCAGCGCGCCCGGCCGATCGTCACGATCGACGTCGCCCGGCTCGACCCGGATCTGTCGCGGCACGTCGTGCGCGAGTTCACCGGGTCGATCACGGACAAGCCGCTGCTCGAGCGGATCCTCGCGGAGTTCGAGGTCGACCTGGTCTTCCACCTGGCCGCGCTGCTGTCGACCCGCGCGGAGTTCACGCCCGTCACGGCGCACGCGGTCAACGTGGAGGGCACGCTGAACCTGCTGGAGTTCTCGCAGCGGGAGGGCGAGTCGCACGGGCGGCCCGTCGTGTTCGTCTATCCGTCGTCGATTGCCGCGTACGGCCTGCCGGACCTGGCGACGAAGACGGCCGCCGGCGCCGTCCGCGAGGACGAGTGGAACACGCCGCAGACGATGTACGGGTGCAACAAGCTCTACTGCGAGCATCTCGGGCGGTACTACTCGCGCTACTACAAGCAGCTTTCGGCGCAGGCGCCGCTGCTGCTCGACTTCCGATCGGTCCGGTTCCCGGGCCTCATCTCGGCGGAGACCGTGCCGTCGGGCGGGACGTCCGACTACGCGCCCGAGATGATCCACGCGGCCGCGCGCGGCGTACCCTACGCGTGCTTCGTCAGGCCCGATACGACCATTCCGTTCATGGCGATGCCTGACGCCATCGATGCGCTGCTGGCCCTGGCCGAGGCCCCGCGCGAGACCCTCACGCGCACGGCCTACAACCTGGGCTCGTTCAGCCCCTCGGCGGATCAGATCCGGACCGCCGTGGTCGAGGCGTTTCCGTCGGCCGACATCACGTTCCGGACCGACCTGAAGCGACAGGCGATCGTCGACTCGTGGCCTGCGTCTGTCGACGACGCACGCGCGCGCGCGGATTGGGGGTTCCGGCCGCGGTTCGACTTCGCACGGGCGTTCGACGAGTACCTGATTCCCACCATCCGCGGGCGGTACCGATGAGCGCTGGCGCGCGGGGATGGGCGGCTGTCGGCCTCTGCGTGCTGCTGGGCACCGGCTGCGGTCGGGGGGCGACGACTGGTGAGGGGCTGGCGACCGCGCCGGCCGGAACGGAGACGATGAACGCGCTGGCCGAACGCTACGTGAAACTCGTGCTCGCCCTCGGGCAGCACGACACCGACTACGTGGACGCCTACTACGGCCCACCGGAGTGGCGCACGGCGGCCGAGGCCGCCAAGCGGCCGGTGGCGGCCATTGCCGACGACGCGCGCGTGCTCGCCGCGGACCTGGCGCGCGCGGTTCCGCCGGCCGGCGCAGAGGAACTCGTACGGCTGCGGCACCAGTACCTGGTGCGCCAGCTCGAGAGCCTGCGGGCCCGGGCGGAGATGCTCGGCGGCCGTCGGCTGACGTTCGACGAGGAGTCGAAGGCGCTCTATGACGCCGTGGCGCCGACGCGTCCGTCGAGCGAGTTCGAGGCGGTGCTGGCCGCGCTCGACGCGCGTCTGCCGGGCCAAGGGCCGCTGCTCGAGCGCTATACCGCGTTCCGCAACCGGTTCGTCATTCCGACGGATCGGCTGGATGCGACTTTCACGGCCGCGATCGAGGGATGCCGCAGCCGCACGCTGGCCCAGGTGCCGATGCCGGCCGGCGAGCGCTTCACGGTCGAGTACGTCACCGGCAAGAGCTGGAGCGGCTACAACTGGTACCGGGGCAACTACCAGAGCCTGATCCAGGTGAACACCGATCTGCCAATCTACGTCGACCGCGCGATCGACCTGGCATGCCATGAGGGGTACCCCGGCCACCACGTCTACAACGTGCTGCTGGAGCAGCATCTGGTGCGGGAGCGCGGGTGGGTGGAGTACACCGTCTACCCGCTGTTCTCGCCGCAGTCGCTCATCGCGGAGGGGACGGCCAATTACGGGATCGAGGTGGCCTTTCCGAAGGCGGACCGGATCGCGTTCGAGCGCGACGTGATCTTCCCGGCCGCGGGCCTGGACGCGGCGGCCGCCGGCGACTACTACGAGCTCCTGGCGCTGATGGATCGGTTGTCGTACGCGGGCAACGAGGCGGCGCGCGACTACCTCGACGGCCGGATCGACGCGACGGCCGCGGCGGACTGGCTCGAACGATTCGGGCTGCAGTCGCGCGCGCGGGCGGAACAGCGCCTGCGCTTCATCGATCAGTACCGGAGCTACGTGATCAACTACAACCTCGGCAAGGACATGGTGGCGCGCTACGTCGAGGCGCGCAGCGGACAGGGTGGAGCCGCGCGCTGGGCGCCGTTTGCCGCGCTCCTGTCGTCGCCGCGCCTGCCCTCGGGGCTGGCGTCACCGACACGGTAGGAGCGTCATGCGCTGCATAGAGATCAGTCGTCCCGGCGGGCCGGACGTGCTGCGGTTGGCCCAGCGGCCCGATCCGGTGCCCGGGCCTGGAGAGGTTCTCATCGCGGTGGCGGCCGCGGGCGTGAACCGGCCCGACGTCCTGCAGCGGCAGGGCGCGTATCCGCCGCCGCCCGGGGCGAGCGATCTGCCCGGGCTCGAAGTGGCCGGCACCATCCGTGCGGTCGGCGAGGGAGTCCGCGCGTGGCAGGTCGGAGACCGTGTGTGCGCGCTCGTGGCTGGTGGGGGATACGCCGGCTTGTGCGTTGCGCCCGAAGGGCAGTGCCTGCCGGTGCCCGCGGGGTTCGACATGGTGGAGGCGGCCGCGCTGCCGGAGACGTACTTCACCGTCTGGACCAACGTCTTCGAACGGGGCGGCCTTCGCGCGGGCGAAACGGCGCTGTTCCATGGGGGGACGAGCGGGATCGGGACGACGGCCATCCAACTCGCCGCTGCGCGCGGCGCCCACGTCTACGCGACCGCGGGGTCCGACGAGAAGTGCCGGGCCTGTGAACGCCTCGGCGCCACGCAGGCGATCAACTACCGGACGTCGGACTTCGTGGCCGTCGTGCAGGCCCTCACCGGCGGGCGCGGCGTCGACCTCGTCCTCGACATCATGGGCGGCAGCTACGTGGACCGCAATCTGGCCGTGCTGGCGACCGGCGGCCGCCTGGTGCAGATCGGGCTGCTGGAGGCGGCCACGGCGACGATCGACCTGCGGCGGATCCTGGGCCGCCGGCTGACGATCACGGGGTCCACGCTGCGGCCCCGGTCGGCGGCGGAGAAGGGCGCCATCGCGGCGGCCCTGCGCGCGGAGGTCTGGCCGCTGCTCGACCGTGGTGTCGTGCGGCCCGTCATTCACGTGGCGCTGCCGCTCGAGCGTGCCGAGGAGGCGCATCGGATGATGGAGTCGAGCGCGCACATCGGCAAGATCGTGCTGACCGTGTCGGACGCTCGATGACGGATTCGCTGATCGGCGCCACCATCGGCCACTACGAAATCCTGGAGTCGCTCGGCGGCGGGGCGATGGGCGTCGTGTATCGGGCCCGCGACGCGCGCCTGGGGCGGCAGGTTGCATCCTCGTCCTGACCGGGGACGCGGTCGAGATCGTCGACTTCGGGCTGGCGAAGTGATCGCCGAACGTTTCCGGATGCGGACGGTGGACGCGGCGAGGATGGGGGTCGGGCTCGCCGTGAAGCGCCTGACCAGCCGGCTGCACGGCGGCGCGTGAGAGCCGCGGGCCGGCGCGGTCCGACGACGGGCCGCGCCCGCCGTCTCAGACCTGGACGACCGTCCGGCTGCTCGTGTGGGCGCGCAGAACGTCGGACGTCAGCTGCTTACTGAGGTACACCTTCGACTCGCGGTTGTCGGCCGCATTCACCTCGTACTTGATCACGTCGAACTCGAGGTGATCGAGGGTGCCGCGCATGTCGTAGAAGCGGTTTTTGGTCTTGACGACGACTTCGTGGAAGCCGCTCGCGTGCGCCCAGGCCTCCGACTCCTCGGTCAGGGCGCGGAAATGGCCCTGGCCGCGCCAGTCCCGTCGCGTGCCACCGACCCAGCTGTAGAGGACCTTCCGGCCCTCGAACCGCACGCAGTCCTTGAGCCGTGCCACCAGGTCGGCGAGCTTGGGGTCGGCCTCGTGCGCGGTGATCTCGTGCACGACCTTGAACGAGACCGGCACGACCGTTCCCGGGTCGTCCGGCAGCGAACTCTCGGCCATCAGGATCAGGAACTCGCGGTTGCGGAGGCGGTTGACGATCTCGCTGGCGGTCTTCTTGCGCGGAAACTCGCCGAAGTACTCCTCGATGTACTGGATCTCGAGCGCTCCCGGTTCCAGCGCGTACTGCTTGATCAGGTATTCCAAGTCGGCTCCAGGCGGAACGGCCGGCTGACGGCCGTCAGCATTGTGTCGCGCGCGGACGCGCCGCCGCAACGCCGGAGCCGGTGCCGGCCGGCGGACGGGGCGAGGCCGCGAGGGCGGCGGCGAGTGCGGCGATGTGCGCCGGCGTCGTGCCGCAGCACCCGCCGGCCACGTCGAGGAGACCCTCCTCCACGAGGGCACCGAGGGCGCCGGCCAGCTCGCCCGGTGTACCCGCGTAGCCGCCGGCGGCATCGGGAAGGCCGGCGCTGGGATGGCAGGTCCGGAACGGGATTCGGAGCGACGCCAGCGCGCGGAGGGCCGTCCGGACGCCAGCCGATCCGGTCCCGCAGTTGACACCGACCGCGAGGGGCGCGAACGGCACGACGGCCGATGCCGCCTCCGCGAGCGGGACGCCCCCGATCGACGGTTCCGTGTCGTCCGCGAGCGCGAACGAGAGCAGCCAGGGCCGGTCGACGCCCGTCTCGTGCATCGCCTGATGAAGAGCGTCGGCGATTACCGGAACCCAGTCGGTCCGGAAGATGGTCTCCACGAGCAGCAGGTCCACGCCTCCGTCGAGCAGTTCGCGAAGCAGGTGCTCGTATCCGCGCTGCAGGACTGCCCGGGCGTGCGCGTCGAGTGGCGACGGCGTCGGCGCCGTCGGTGGGCCGATGGTGCCGGCAACCCAGCGCGGCCGGGCAGGGAAGGCGCGCGTGACGTCGTCGGCGGCCGTGCGAGCGAGTCGCGCCGCCGCGCGCGCGCGCGCCCCTGCGCCGCGTGCGCCAGCGGCCCACGGCGGGCCGCTCTGGAACGTGTTGGTCCGGATGATGTCGGCCCCGGCAGCCAGATACGCGTGGTGGGTGGCCAGCAGGCGCCCCGGGTCGTCGTGCGTCAGCGCATCGCAGGGCGCGACGCGCGTCGGCGACGGGGCGACGAACGTCGCCAGCGCGCCGTCCAGCACGAGCGCGCGCGCGGCGAGGGCGGCCTGGAACGTGCGCGCCGCCTGGGGCGAGGACGGGCCCGTGTCGGGCGCGAGCGGCATCGCGAGATCAGTAGCACAGACGGTTCCCTGCTTGCGGCCTGTGGTGGGGCCCCGTTCGCGTCCAGCCGTGCGAGACGCGCACGCGCGTGCGGCGGATCGCCCCCGCGGGCGTCTCCCGGACGCCACGGTGACATCGAATTTGTGCAATGTACGCACGAATGTGGTGTCACCTCTGCAGATATCAGAGGCCTTTGGGCGATTAAGGCCTGCAATATTGCAGACTGCGCCTGCTGCGGTGCATAATTGGTCAGCTTCGGTCCTCGCTCACGGTGGATCGGGGCCTCGACAGGTCGCAAGACACCAGAGAAAGGACAGGCCGCCAGATGGGATCCGCAGCACTTTCCGAAGCCGTCAGGAGCATCCGCGAGTGGTCGCTCACCGAGGGACGCGTCTCGGCCACGCCGTCGGTCAAGGCGACCGACGTGTTTGGCAGTCGGGTTTTCAATGACAAGGTGCAGCAGGAGCGGCTGCCGAAGCCGGTGTACCGCGCGCTGCGCGCCACGATTACCCGCGGCGAGCCGCTCGACGTCTCCACTGCCGACGCGGTGGCCACCGCGCTGAAGGAATGGGCCGTCGAGCACGGCGCCACCCACTACACCCACTGGTTCCAGCCGCTGACCGGCATCACCGCCGAGAAGCACGACTCGTTCCTGTCGCCGACGAGCGACGGCGGAGCGATCGCGGAGTTCCGCGGGAAGGAACTCATCCAGGGCGAGCCCGACGCGTCGAGCTTCCCGTCGGGCGGCATGCGCTCCACCTTCGAGGCCCGCGGCTACACGGCGTGGGACCCGACGAGCCCGCCGTGGCTGCTGGTGGCCAACAACAGCGTCACGCTGGTGATTCCGACGGCCTTCGTCAGCTGGACGGGGGAGGCGCTCGACAAGAAGACGCCGCTGCTCCGCTCGATGGAGGCCGTGTCGAAGCAGGCCGTCCGCGTGCTGAAGCTGTTCGGATCGACGGCCGAGCGCGTCACCGCGACCTGCGGCCCCGAGCAGGAGTACTTCCTGATCGACCGCAACTTCTTCTTCGCCCGCCCCGACCTCATCAACGCGGGCCGCACCCTGTTCGGCGCGACGCCGCCGAAGGGGCAGGAGATGGAGGACCAGTACTTCGGCGCGATCCCCGAGCGCGTGCTGGCCTGCATGGCGGAGGTCGAGGACGAGCTGTTCAAGGTGGGCGTGCCCGTCAAGACGCGCCACAACGAGGTGGCGCCGAGCCAGTACGAGATCGCCCCGGTCTTCGAGACCGCCAACGTCGCCGTCGATCACCAGATGATGACGATGGAAGTGCTCAAGAAGGTGGCGCCGAAGTACGGCCTCGCCTGCCTGCTGCACGAGAAGCCGTTCGCCGGCGTCAACGGGTCGGGCAAGCACAACAACTGGTCGCTCTCCGACGAGTTCGGCAACAACCTGCTCGGCCCCGGCGCCACGCCGCACGACAACATGCAGTTCCTGGTGTTCTGCGCGGCCGTGCTGCGTGCGGTCGACAAGTGGCAGGGCCTGCTGCGCGCGACGATCGCCAGCGCCGGCAACGATCACCGCCTGGGCGCCAACGAGGCGCCGCCCGCCATCCTGTCGATCTTCCTGGGCGACATGCTGACGGACATCTTCGAGCAGATCGAGAAGGGTGGCGCGAAGTCGACCAAGCAGGGAGGCACGCTCGACATCGGCGTGAGCGTCCTGCCGAAGCTGCCGCGCGACGCGGGTGACCGCAACCGCACGAGTCCGTTCGCGTTCACCGGCAACAAGTTCGAGTTCCGCGCGGTGTCGTCGGGCCAGAACATCGCGTTCCCGAACACGGTGCTGAACGTCGCGATGGCCGACTCGCTCGAGTGGGTCGCCAACGAGCTCGAGGCCGCCACGGCGAAGGGCGAGGACCTGAACAAGGCGGTCGCCAAGCTGCTGACCAAGATGGTCAAGGACCACAAGCGGATCATCTTCAACGGCAACGGCTATTCGGCCGAGTGGCAGAAGGAGGCCGCGAAGCGGAAGCTC
>CAWULT010000068.1:0-24514 GCA_963923455.1 uncultured bacterium | reverse complement strand
TGTATAAGAGACAGGGCGAGGTGGTGATCCTGCGAGGCCGTGGCGTCGTCCGAGGCAGGGCCGAAGGCGAGGCGCTCGTCACCAGACAGACGATCCCCGGATGGGGCGGCGTCAACCCGGTCCTGGGCGTGATCACCGAGACGCGGCACGAACTGCGGGGTGTGCCGTTTGCCGGCAAAGTGCTCGTGTTCCGCGGGGCGAAGGGGTCGTCGGGATGGTCGGCGATGTATCACACGACGCGGCTGGCCGGTACCGCGCCGGCCGCGCTCGTGTTCAACGAGATGACGACCAAGGTGGCGCTGGGTGCGGTCGTGATGCGGGTACCGTCGGTGACGGCGCTCGACCGCGATCCCCTGACGGTGATCGAGACCGGCGACTGGGTGGTGGTGGACGGGGACGCGGGCACGGTCGAGGTGCGCAAGCGCCCACGGTGAGGCAGGGGAGTCGATGCGAGGGGTGCGGGTGACGGAACGGGTGGCCGTATTGGAGTTACTGCTGCTGCTGCTGCTGGCGGCCGGCGCGACGGCGTCCGCGCAGGAGGTGACGCCGACGCGGGTCCGCGAGGCGGTGGTGCGCGCCCTGCAGCCGATTCAGGCCGCGCAGGCCGACTGGTTCACGGCCAACAAGCAGGTGTGCGGCTCGTGCCATCACCAGTTCCAGCCGGCGCTGGCGTACCGGGCGGCCCGTGAGCACGGCATCCCCGTCGACGAGACGGTGGCGAGGGCCGACGCGGCGAAGGCCTTCTCGTTCGCCGATCTCGACCGGGCGATCCAGTACCAGTACGTGATCGAGCCGTCCGTCGACGACGCGCAGCGCATGATTGCCGCCCATGCCGCGGGCGTGCGGCCGAACCTGGGCGCGGCCATCCATGCGCGGCTGCTCATCTCCCGCCAGAACGCCGATGGGACGTGGGACGGCTTCCACCAGCGCCCGCCCTCCTCGTACAGCCGCGTCACGATGACGGCGCTCGGCCTCCGCGCGGTGCAGATCTACCACCACACCAGCCAGCGGGACGCGGCGGCGGCGGCCGTGGCCCGCGCCCGGGCGTTCCTCGAATCGCGAACCGCGCACGACACCGAGGAGCGCAGCTATCAGTTGATCGGCCTGCAGTGGGCCGGCGCCGACCGCGCGCGCCTCCGTCCGCTCGTCCAGGCGCTGCTGCGGACGCAGCGGCCCGACGGCGGCTGGAACTCACGCGACGGCCGCCCGAGCGAGGCCTATTCCACCGGACAGGCGCTGGTCGCGCTGCACGACGCGGGCGGCGTGCCCGTCACGGACGCCGCGTGGCGCCGCGGCGTCGCGTTCCTGCTGAACGCGCAGGCCCAGGACGGATCGTGGCACGTGACGACGCGGCTCCGTCCGCCAGCACCCCTCAGTCCGCCGTACTTCGATGCGGGGTATCCGCCGCACGATCACGACCAGTTCCTGTCGATGAGCGGCGCGAGCTGGGCCGTGATGGCGCTCGCACCGGTGCTCGGGCCGCCCACGATCGTCGTGCCGGCACCGATTCCCGGCACCGAGCCGTCCGGCGTCGAGCCGTGGTTGGAGACCGCGGTGTTCGGGACCGTGGCCGACCTGCAGCGGCTCCTCGACGGCGGCCTCAGCCCGAACGCGGCCACGCGCGCGGGAGGCACCACCCTCCTGATGGCCGCCGCGCCAGACGTCGAGAAGATGCGGTTGCTGCTCGACCGGGGCGCCGACGTCCACGCGCGCGCGAAGAGCCGGTACTCGGCGTTGATGGTCGCCGCGCAGTACCAGGACGGGGCGGGGGCGATCGACCTGCTGCTCGATCGCGGGGCGCTGGCGTCTCCGCCCGAGGGTGCGCCGCCGATCTTCGGCGCCAATCCCTTCTTCCTCGCGGCCTACGCCGGTAACGCTCGTTCGCTGAAGCGGCTCAGGGAGGCTGGAGGAAGGCTCGACGAGGCGATGATCGTCATCGGCACCTCGCGGACGACGCCGCTGCTGGGCGCCTTCAAGTTCGGAGACATCGCGGTCGCGCAGGCTCTCTTCGACCTCGGCGCGCCGGTCGACTTCGCCGACGGCAACGGCATCACGATGCTCGGCCGCGCGGTGCTGAACCACGACGCTGCGATGGCGCAGCTGGTGCTGGCGCGTGGCGCCGACGTGAACGTCCAGGACCGGCTGGGCATGACGCCCCTGCTCTGGGCCGCGTCGAGCGACTTCGGCGACGCGTCGATGGTGGAACTGCTGCTCGCGTCGGGTGCCCGGCGCGACGCGAGGACGAAGGACGGCCTGACCGCGCTGGATCTGGCGCGCCGGTACGGCCACGACTACCTGATTCCGGCGCTGACGAAGTAGCAGCCAGGGGCCGGCCGCGACCAGGCTCCGCGGGCCCCGCCCGGCAGACGACGGCGCCGGGCCTGGGGGCGTCGGCGCGTGGCGCGCGTCAGTCGCGCCGGTCCAGGTTGTCGGCCAGGCGCGCCTGCAGGGCGCCGTGGTCGATCGCGTGCACCGGGCCGTTGCCGGCGAGGGCCAGCGCGTGCGCGGCCGCGGCGCCCATGGCGATGCACGGCCCGATCACGCGAATCGCGGACAGCGCCTCGAGGTCGGCGTCGACGCAGCGCCCGGCGGCGACCAGGTTGTCGGCCTCGGCCGGCACCATGCAGCCGAACGGGATGAAGTAGACGTGGTCGGGGGCGAAGCGCTCCCAGTGCACCAGCGCCGGGGCATCGTGCAGTTCGACCCACCAGGCGCAGCGTGCCGCCGCGTCCGGCGGGCGCTCGCCGCGCCGGATCTCGTCCAGTGTGAGGTGATGCCGGCCGGCGATCCACCGCGTCTGGCGCAGGCCCGGCGCACCGTACGCGCGGATCCGCGCCTGCGCGAAGATCCCTGGGAATTCCGCGCGCAGGAAGCGAAGCACGTCGTCGGCCTGCGCCCGGCCCGCGGCGACCATCGTCGCGCCGGCCAGCGGGTCGAGCGGCGTCTCGACGTGCGTGACGTTGGCCAGCATCACGTTCCTGCCGGGGAAGTGCATCAGGAACCCGTCGTGCCGGACCAGCCCGTACGCGGCGCCCCGCGCGGCCAGGCGCGCATGCACGTCGGCCAGCACCATCCGCTGGGCGGCGTCGGTGTCGTAGCCCTCGATGACGAAGTTCAGCGAGCCGAAGACCGGGGCATCCGGCTCGCGGACCTCGAGCCCCGCGGCGTAGGCGAGGCTGGCGTCCCCGGAGGCATCGACGTACCCGCGGGCACGGATGCGGGCGATGCCGAACCGGGTGGCGACGTCGAGGGCCTCGATCCGCCGGCCGTTCATCGCGACGTCGGTCAGCACCGCGCCGACGACGGCCCGGACGCCCGCCTGCTGGACGGCCCGCTCGACCCATCGCCCCAGCCGCACCTCGTCGTACTGGAACGTGATCGTGCCGGTCATCGAGTGGCGTCGGTGCATCGCGCCCTCGGCCGTGAGGTCCGCGATCATCCGGTCCGCGATGCCGTGGGTGATCTGGTACGGCCGCTCGCCGTGCGTGTAGAGGCCGATGATGGTGCCGATGATCGAGCCGACCGCCTGCCCGCCGAGCGCGGGCGCGGCGTCGACCATCACGACGCGCTGGCCCAGCTGCGCCGCTTCGAGCGCGGCGGAGACGCCGGCCATGCCGGCGCCGACGACACAGAGATCCGCGTCGATGGTGGTGACGGAGCGCCCCGCGGGGCGGCGGACGGTGCGGAGGGCCATGAGGGCCATTATCGGCCAGCCCGGCCCTCCGCACTCACGGAGCGGCGGCTATCGACGGGCGGTGTGCCGATCCTCCCGCCGGTCGCGCCGGTCCTCGCGTGCGTCACGCCGGTCTTCACGCGCGTCGCGCCGATCTTCGCGCGCGTCGCGGCGGTCCTCGCGGCGGTCACGCACGTCTTCGCGCCGATCGGCGCGGTCGCGCGGTGTCGTCTGTGCCGCCACCGGTGCGGCGACGAGCAGGGCGAGCAGGCACCCCTGAAGCAGTCTGGACGTCATCGGTCTCTCCTCGTAGCGTGGAGTCGGCGCTGGCAAACTCGCTCGACGCCTGATTGGACGGGTGGCGGGGGGCGACGGGTTGCCCGAGCGGCCGGCGGTCGGTGCGAGCACCCGCCGCGGACAGCGGGGTTGTATACTGCACGTCTGGACATCGCACGCGGCGGCCGACAGTGCCTGCCGGCCCGATCCCGTCCCGCTTGTCGACGGCCGCCGCGTTCCATCCCGGGAGATCGTGTTTCGATGAAGCTCGCAGAACGGATGTCACGGCTCGGCACCGAGTCCGCGTTCGAGGTGCTGGCCAAGGCACGCGCGCTCGAGGCTCAGGGCCGCCACATCATTCACCTCGAGATCGGCCAGCCCGACTTTCCGACGCCGGCCCACGTGAAGGAAGCCGGCAAGAAGGCCATCGACGACGGCTGGACCGGGTACGGGCCGACGGCGGGCTTTCCGGACGTCCGCGAGGCCATCGCACACTACGTTGCCACCACCCGCAACATCCCGGTGACGGGGGCCCAGGTGCAGGTGGTGCCCGGCGGCAAGCCCATCATGTACTTCCTGATGACGGCGCTGCTCGAGGAGGGCGACGAGGTCATCTATCCGAATCCGGGCTTTCCGATCTACGAGTCGCTGATCGACTTCCTCGGGGCCACGCGCGTGCCGATGCCGCTCGTCGAGAGCCGCGGCTTCTCGTTCGACCTCGAGACGTTCGAGCGGAGCCTGTCGCCGCGCACGAAGCTCGTGATCCTGAACTCGCCGGCCAACCCGACCGGCGGCGTGATCCCGAAGGCCGACCTGGCGCGGATTGCCGACCTGCTGCGCGATCGCGACGTCATCGTCCTGAGCGACGAAATCTACTCGCGCATCTACTACGAGGAGCGGCCGGAGTCGATCACCCAGTTCGACGGGATGCTCGAGAAGACGGTCATCCTCGACGGCTTCTCGAAGACCTACTCGATGACCGGCTGGCGCCTCGGCTACGGCGTGATGCCGCTCTGGCTGTCGACGGCGGTCGAACGGCTGCAGGTCAACGCGAACTCCTGCACGGCGAGCTTCACCCAGCGGGCAGGCCTCGCGGCGCTCCAGGGACCGCAGGACTGCGTCGACCAGATGGTGGCCGAGTTCCGCCGCCGGCGCGACGCGATCGTCGCCGGCCTCAATGCGATTCCGGGTTTCCGCTGCCGGGTGCCCGCGGGCGCGTTCTACGCGTTCCCCAACATCACCGGCACCGGGCTGTCGTCGAAGGCGCTGGCGGACCTGCTGATGAACGAGGCCGGCGTCTCGTGCCTGAGCGGCACGGCGTTCGGCAGCTACGGCGACGGCTACCTGCGCCTGAGCTACGCGAACTCGCTGGAGAACATCGAGGAGGCGCTCAGCCGCATCCGCACCGTCGCGGAGCGCTGGACGGCCTAGCGCCCGGGACATCTCCCGTCGGCCTCATCGGCCCCGCGCGTCCGCGGCCGCTCAGGCCGACGGCGCGGCCAGCGTCGCGCAGACCCAGCCCTCTTCCTCGCCGCGGTGTTCCAGGGTGAAGCCGGGAAAGCTGGTCAGCACGGTCTCGGCCTCGTGCGTCATGAACCCGCTGAGGATCAGCCGTCCACCCGGCGCCACGGTCCGACGCAGGGGCTCGGCCGACGACATGAGCAGGCCTCCCGTCAGGTTGGCGAGCACGACGTCGGCCGTCGCCAGCGGTGTCGAGCGGATGTCGCCCACGAGCAGCGACACCTGGGCGCCGGAGTTCAGCGCCAGGTTGTCCCAGGCCGCCTGGATGGCGTCGGCATCGTCATCGATGCCCGTGACGTTCCCTCCGAGCAGGCTCGCCGCAATCGCCAGCACGCCCGAGCCGGTGCCGACGTCGGCCACCGTCCGGCCACTGACCTCGATCCGCTGGAGCGCGGCCAGGCACAGACGCGTCGTCGCGTGGTGGCCCGTGCCGAAGCCCATCGACGGCAGGATCGTGATCGTGGTCGGCACCGCCCACGGCGGCGCGACGATGATGCGGCCCACCTGCACGGGCCCGAGCGCCGCCTGCGACCGTGCGGCCCAGTCCTCGTCGGGCACGTCGAGGGCCTGGACGCCGAGTTCGGGGAAGCGGCCGGCGGTGGCCGTCAGGGCACGGTCGCGGCTGCCGGAGTCGCGAAAGTAGACGCGCCAGCCGTCGGCCGCGCTCTCGTCGATCGCGTCGACGTCGTAGTCCACGAGCAGCGCCTGCAGCAGGTCCGCGCGGCCGTCGCTGCCGTCGTCGCCGGCCGGCAGGCCGGTCACGAGCATGGCGGGCCAGGTCCGCATGGCTAGCCGAAGATGTCCTTCACGCGGTCGAACAGCCCCTTGTCCTCGTGGCCCTCGCGCGGGGTGGGCTCGGCCGTCTCCTTGGGCAGGGCCGCGGCGAGCTGTTCGAGCAGCTTCTTCTGCTCCTTGGTCAGCTTCCTCGGCGTCACGACCTTCACGTTGATCAGCAGGTCGCCGTGGCCGCGGCCCGAGACGTCGGGCATGCCCTTGCCGCGCAGCCGGAACGTGGTGCCGGTCTGCGTGCCCTCGGGCACCGAGAAGGCCTCGTCGCCATCGAGTGTCGGGATCGTGATCTCGCCGCCCAGCGCGATCGTGGGGAAGCTCACCGGGATCTCGCAGTAGAGGTCGTTGCCGTCGCGCTGGAAGAACGCATGCTCCTGCACGTGGACCACCACGTAGAGGTCGCCGTGGGGGCCGCCCGCCAGTCCTGCCTCGCCCTCGCCCGCCAGGCGCAGGCGCTGGCCCGTGGCGATGCCGGCCGGGATGCGCACGGTCAGCTTGTGCTCCTTCTGCAGCCGGCCGGCACCCTTGCAGGTCTGGCACGGCTTGGTGATCACGGTGCCGCCCCCGCGGCACTGACCGCACGTACGGGCCACCGTGAAGAAGCCCTGCTGGTACCGGATCTGGCCGCGGCCCTGGCACTGCGGGCACGGCGTGGGCGTCGAGCCCGGTGCCGCGCCCGAGCCGCTGCAGGTGTCGCACGCGTCCTGCCGCGGAATCTGCAGCGTCGTTTCCGAACCGCGGGCCGACTCGTCGAACGAGATCTCGAGGTCGTAGCGCAGGTCCGACCCGCGCTGCGGACCGCCGCGCCGGCGCCCCCCGCCGCCGAAGATGTCGCCGAGCCCGAACACGTCGCCGAGCCCGCCGAGGATGTCCTCGAAGCCCGTGAAGACGTTGGGGTCGAAGCCGCCGGTGGCGGCCCCGCCGAGGCCCGCGTGGCCGAAGCGGTCGTACATGTGGCGCTTGTCGGTGTCGGCGAGCACGCCGTAGGCCTCGGCCGCCTCCTTGAACCGGTCCTCGGCTTCCTTGTCGCCGGGGTTGCGGTCGGGATGGTATTTCAGCGCCAGCTTGCGGTACGCGCTCTTGACGTCCTGCTCGCTGGCATCGCGCGCGACGCCGAGCACCTCGTAGTAGTCGCGCTTGCTCACGACGTGGCCACCTTGACCATGGCCGCGCGCAGCAGGCGGTCGCCGAGCTTGTAGCCGCGGCGCAGCTCCTGCATCACCTGGCCTTCCCGGTGCTCCGCGCTGGCCTCCTGGACCACCGCCTCGTGGACGTTCGGATCGAAGTCCTGGCCGACGGCGTCGATTGGCGTGACCCCTCGCTTGCGCAGCAGCTCGAGCATCTGCTGGAGGATCAGCTCGACGCCCGCCCGGTAGGCCGCCACGTCGCCGGTGGCCGGCGCCTGGAGCGCCAGCTCGAGGTTGTCGACGATCGGCAGCAGGTCGCCCAGGATGCCGGCGGCGGCATTGTCGGCGTGCTCGCGGCGCTCGCGCTCGATCCGCTTGCGGTAGTTGTCGAACTCGGCCGCGGTACGGAGCAGGCGGTCCTGCAGCGTGTCGCGCTCGGCGCGCAGCGCCTCGGCCGCGTCGGGCGCGGACCCGGCGGCGCCGGGCTGATCGGTGTCGGTGTGTGTCTGGTCTGACATGCGTGTGTGCGCGGATGACGCCGCGCTCAAGCGGGCAGCGGGCCGCGGCCGCGCTCCCGAGGTGGTCCGAGGCCGGTCAGTCGGCCTCGCGCATCACCCGGAGGACGGCCTGGCTCGTGCCGTCCACCAGCGAGATGGCCCGCGAATAGTGCATGCGTGTCGGGCCGATCACGCCAACGGTCTGCGTGGCGTCTCCGTCGGAGGCGGTGGACGCCACCAGGCTGAACGGGTGCAGGCCCGGGGCGGCGTGTTCGGTGCCGATGATGACGGTGAGCCCGGGGCCATCGATGTACTGGTTGAGCAGATGGACCAGGCGCTCCTTCTCTTCCATCATCTCGAGCAGCGCACGCATCGTCGCCAGCGAGACGCCGTCCTGCGGGTTGCCGTCGAGCAGGGAGGCCGCGCCCTCGACGTGGAACGTCTGCTGCCGGGGCAGTGCCTCGAGCGTGGACTGGGCGAGCCGCAGCGCGCGACGGCGCAGTTCGTCGTAGAGGACGCGCTCCTCGCGCAGGCGCGCGAGCACGGCCTCGCGGACCGACAGCAGCGGCAGGCCGGCGAACTCCGTGTTCAGGTAGTTGGTGGCCTGGACGAGCTCTTCGGACCGCACGGGTTCCTCGGTCTCGACCACCTTCTGCGTGAGCTGTCCGCCGCCCGACACCACCACCACCAGGACGCGGTGCTCGGCCAGCGGCACGAACTCGATCCGCTGCAGGATGCCGCCCTGGCTGCCAGCCAGCGCGAAGCCGACGTGGCGCGCCGTCCGCGACACCAGGTGCGAGACGCTCGCCACCAGATCCTCCATCAACGGCGAGCGCGCGGCCTGCTGGCGGAGCTGGGTCTCGACGTTCGGCGAGGGCCGCGAGGGACGCCGGCTCTCGAGCAGCTGGTCGACGAAGAAGCGGTAGGCCCGGTCGGTCGGGACGCGGCCCGCGGAGGTGTGCGGCTGGTGGACGTAGCCGGCCTCCTCGAGCTGGGCCAGGGCGCTGCGAACGGTGGCGGACGAGACGCCGAGCGCGCTGCGGCGCGCCAGGACCTGGGAGGACACGGCCTCGCCAGTCTCGATGTACTCGCGGACGAGCGTGGCGAGCAGGCGGCGTGAACGGTCGGTGAGCTCGTGGGAACCCATTGTTCGTCAGTGGCTTACGGCCGCTCTCATTATAGCAGCAGCGTGCGGCTCAGCGCTTCAGGGCCCCCTCCCACCGCATCGAGACGGCGGCCACGTTCGGTTCACTGATCTTCCCGTGCTTGACCGCAATGAGCTCGGCCACGATGCTCACGGCGATCTCCTGCGGCGTAATGGCCCCGATGTCCAGCCCTATCGGCGCGTGGATGGTGCGCAGCAGGTCGGCGGGCATCCCTTCCTCCCGCAGCGCGTCGAAGATGCGCTTGACCTTCGCCTTGCTGCCGATGAGGCCGAGGTAGCGCAGCGGTTGCCGGGCCAGCGCCCGCATGGCGTCGAGGTCGTGCCGGTGGCCGCGCGTCACCACGACGGCGTAGCCGGTCTGCGGCAGGCGGTGCGTCTCGAGCCACGCCGGGATGTCGTCGACCACCACGTCGATGTCGGGACCGAAGCGCTCCGTGTTGGCGAACTTCTCGCGGTCGTCGACCACGTGCACCTTGAAGCCCACCTCGTGCGCCAGCCGGCCGACGAAGTAGCCGACGTGCCCGGCGCCGAACACGTAGACCTCGGGTGAGGCCTCGACCGGCTCGATGAACACTTCCATCTGGCCGCCGCAGACGAGGCCCGTCTCCTGCGCGAAGTCGTCGTTCAACTCGAAGCGCAGGTTGACCGGCTTGCGGGACTTGATGGCCTCGCGCGCCTTCCAGAAGGCGTCGTTCTCGTAGCAGCCGCCGCCAATCGTGCCCACGGTGCGGCCGTCGGAGTACACCAGCATCTTGGCGCCGACGCGCTGGGGCGTCGACCCGGTCGAGGCCACGATGGTGACGAGGGCGACCTCGTCTCCCCGATCGAGGGCCTCGGCGAGCGCGGCGAACACCTCTTGGTTCATCGGGGGAATTATAGGCCCGCCGGGCACCGGACCGCGGCGCCGCGGACCGGGGGCCACCGGCCCTGCCGGCCGGCGACGTCCGTCAGCGCCGGCTGGCCACGCCGGCCAGCGCGGCGGTCAGGGCCTCGCCGCACGGCGCCTCGACCTTCAGGGCGGCCAGGTCGTCCGCGCGCGTGCGCCCCAGGTTGACGGCGGCGATCGGCACGCCGGCGTCGGCCGCCGCCCTGGCGAACCGGAAGCCGGACAGCACCATCAGGGACGACCCGACGACGAGCAGCGCGTCGGACCGGTGCAGGTGCTGCATGGCCGTCTCGACCCGGTCCCGGGGCACGTTCTCGCCGAAGAACACGACGTCGGGCTTCAGGACGCCGCCGCACTGCGCGCAGTCCGGCACGGTGAAGCTGGCGAAGTCCAGACCGTCCAGGTCGGCGTCGCCGTCGGGGGCCGTACGGGCGTCGAGGTGCGCCCAGCCGGGGTTGAGCGCCACCAGCGTCTCCTGCAGGCGGGCCCGGGGCGTCACGTCGCGGCACCCCGTGCACCGCACCTGGTCGAGGCGGCCGTGCAGGTCGAGCACCTGCGTGCTGCCCGCCGCCTGGTGCAGGCCGTCCACGTTCTGCGTGACGAGCAGCTCCACGTGCCCCAGGTGTTCCAGGTGCGCCAGCGCCCGGTGCGCCGCGTTCGGCCGCGCTCCTCCGAATCGCCGCCAGCCGACCAGGCTGCGCGCCCAGTAGCGCCGGCGCGTGAGGTCGTCGCGCATGAACGCCTGGAACTGGATCGGGGGCGTGCGCTTCCAGGCGCCGTCCGCATCGCGGTAGTCGGGGATGCCGGAGTCGGTGCTGCAGCCGGCCCCGGTCAGCACGAAGAGCCTCGGGTGCCGCGCGATGAACTGCTCGAGCGCTGAGGGCGTCACGGGGCGAGAGTACGACAGTTTCAGGCCCGTGCCGCATAGACCCCGCCTTCGGCACGCGTCCACACAATCTATTGGACCAGCTGCATGCGGCCGGTTAGCGTGGGAAGGAGAGGAGTCTCCTCGTGAGCCAGTCATCCGCAGATCACCGTGACCCGCCGGCCGCTCCGCCGGCGGGCCTCGACCCCCGCACCGGTCTGGACGCGGCATCGCTCGGCCGGGCGGTGGAGGACCACCTGCTGTATCTGACCGGCAGGCATCCGCGCACGGCGTCGCTCAACGACGTGTACCTGGCCGTGGCCTACGCGGTGCGCGACCGCCTGTTCGCGCAGGGCACCCGGACCATGGACGCGCTCGTGTCGGATCCCGACGCCAAGCGCGTGGCCTACTTGTCGGCCGAGTTCCTGCTGGGGCCGCAGCTCGGGGCGAACCTGCTGAACCTGGGCATCGTGCTGCAGATGCGCGACGCCCTGCGGCGCCTGGGCTTCGACCTCTATGCCGTGCTCGATCACGAGGAGGAGCCGGGCCTCGGCAATGGCGGCCTCGGCCGCCTGGCCGCCTGCTACATGGACTCGATGGCCACGCTGGCCGTGCCCGCCGTCGGCTACGGCATCCGCTACGAGTTCGGCATCTTCGATCAGGAGATCCGGGACGGCTGGCAGGTCGAGGTGTCGGACAAGTGGCTGCGCTGGGGCAATCCCTGGGAGATCGCGCGCCCGGAACTTGCGGTGGAGGTCGGGTTCGGCGGCCGCAGCGAGTGGCACCCGGACGGGGCCGGCCGGTTCCGGCCGCGCTGGGTGCCGGCCGAAGTCGTGCGGAGCGTGCCCCACGACACGCCGGTGCTGGGCTACCGCAACGGCCACTGCAACACACTGCGCCTGTGGCGGGCCGAAGCGGTCGAGTCGTTCGACGTCGCGGCCTTCAACGTGGGCGACTACGTCGGCGCCGTCGACGCGAAGGTGCGCTCCGAGACCATCAGCAAGGTGCTGTATCCGAACGACAGCTCGATTCAGGGCAAGGCCCTGCGGCTCAAGCAGCAGTTCCTCTTCGTGTCGAGTTCCCTCCAGGACATGCTGCGCATGCTGCGGCACTGGGGGGTGCGAGCCCGGCGACCTGCCGAAGCACTGGGCGCTGCAGCTGAACGACACGCACCCGGCCATCGCCGTGGCGGAACTGATGCGTCTGCTCGTGGACGAATACGGCGTCGACTGGGACACGGCGTGGGACGCCACCGTGCGCGCCACCGGGTACACGAACCACACGCTGCTCCCCGAGGCGCTCGAGACGTGGCCGGTGGAGCTCTTCGCGCGTCTCCTGCCGCGGCACCTCGAGATCGTCTACGAGATCAACCACCGGCTGCTCGGCGAGGTGCGACGCCGCTTTCCCGGCGATGACGGGCTCGTCGAGCGGGTGTCGCTCATCGACGAGCGAGGGGGGCGCTCCGTGCGGATGGCGAACCTCGCCTGCGCCGGCAGCCACGCGATCAACGGCGTGGCGGAACTGCACACGGATCTGCTGCGGCGGCACGTGCTGCCCGACTGGGTCCGGCTGTATCCGGAGCGGTTCTGCAACGTCACCAACGGCGTGACGCCGCGCCGCTTCGTGGCCCTGTCCAGCCCGGGGCTGGCGGCGCTCGTCAGCCGCCACCTGGGCGACGGGTGGGTGCGCGACCTCGACGCGCTCCGGGGCCTCGAGCCGCTGGCCGACGATCCGGGGTTCCAGGCCGAGTGGCAGAAGGAGAAGGACCTGAACAAGCTGTGCCTGGCCGAGCTCGTGCGCAGCCGGACCGGCATCGCCGTCGATCCGGCCGCGCTCTTCGACATCCAGGTCAAGCGCATCCACGAGTACAAGCGGCAGCACCTGAACGTCCTTCACATCCTCACGCGCTACCGCCGGATCAAGGCGCAGCCCCAGGCCGACGTCGTGCCCCGCGTCTTCCTCTTCGGCGGCAAGGCCGCCCCCGGCTACACGATGGCCAAGCGGATCATCCGCCTCATCACGGCGGTGGCCGACCTCGTCAACACCGACCCGGACGTCCGCGGCCGGCTGACGGTGGTGTTCTTCCCGGACTTCAACGTCAAGCACGCGCAGCTCATCTATCCGGCCGCCGATCTCTCGGAGCAGATCTCGCTCGCCGGCAAGGAGGCCAGCGGGACCGGCAACATGAAGTTCGCGCTGAACGGCGCGCTGACGATCGGCACGCTCGACGGCGCGAACATCGAGATTCGGGAGGCCGTCGGCCCGGAGCACTTCTTCCTGTTCGGCCTCGACGCCGGCCAGGCCCAGACGCTGCGCGCCAGCGGGTACCGCCCGCGTGCCCTGTACGAGTCGGACGCGGAGCTGCGCGGCGTGATCGACCTGATCGGGTCGCCGGCGCTCGCGAAGGGTCAGCCGGGTCTCTTCGCGCCCATCGTGGACCAGCTCCTCTCCGACGACCCCTTCATGCTGCTGGCCGACTACCGGTCGTACGTGGAGTGCCAGGCCGAGGTCGACGCCCTGTGGCGGCAGCCGGCGCGCTGGCGCCGTCACGCGATCCTGAACGCCGCGCGCATGGGCCGATTCTCGTCGGACCGATCGATTCGGGAGTACTGCGAGCGGGTGTGGGGCGTGGCGGCGGGACCGGGGTAGCGCGGCGCGGCCGACGGGCGCCCCGCGTCTCCGTCAGAACCGGTGCAGCTCGCAGTACTCGGCGGGCTCGGTCCCCGAGGCGAACGACTCGGTGATCGTCCGCGGGCAGCCGGGCAGGGCCAGCTTGCCGGTGTCGCGATCCACCTCGGCCCAGGTGATGCCGTCCGGCGCCTGGAACTCGACGTTGGGGTGGCCGGCGATCGCCGCCTTCATGAACTCGGTCCAGATCGGCAGCGCCGCCGCGCTGCCGGTGAGGCCGAGGGGCTGGTTGTCGTCGAAGCCCACCCAGACGACCGTCAACAGTTCCGGCGTGAAGCCGACGAACCAGGCGTCGCGCTGATCGTTGGTCGTGCCGCTCTTGCCGGCGGCGTCGTGCACGAAGCCCATCCCGCGGGCCGCGGCGCCCGTGCCCTCGCTGAGCACGCTGCGCATCATGTTCGTGACGAGGAAGGTCGACTCGGGGCTCGCCACCGCCTTGAGCGGCGCGTCCTTGCCGGCCAGGTGCCGCCCGCCGGTCTCGAGCCGGTCGATGGCCTTGAGCGGCCGGACGCTCCCCCCGTTGGTGAACAGCGTGTAGGCCGTGGCCACCTCGATCGGCGTCAGCTCGAACACGCCGAGCGTGATCGAGGGGTAGCCGCGGGGCGGGGTGCCCACCCCGACCCGCCGCCACAGCGCGGCGACCTTGTCGAAGCCGACCGCCTCACCGACGTGGATCGTGCCCAGGTTGCGCGACATCGCGAGCGCCCGCCGGAACGTGATCTCGCCGTCGTAGTCGTCGTAGTTCTTCGGCTCCCAGACCTGGTCGTCGAAGGTGAAGGTGGTGGGCTCGTCGAGCGTCAACGACGCCGGCGTCAGGTCGGTGCGGCCTTCGCGGGCCGCCTCCTCGAAGGCGGCGAGGAAGACGAAGGGCTTGAACACCGAACCCGGCTGCCGCCGGGCGGTCAAGGCCCGGTTGAACTGCGAGGAGTTGTACGAGCGGCCGCCCACCATCGCCAGGATCTCGCCCGTGCGGGGATCGACCGCGACGAGCGCCGCCTGCGCGGGCTGGGGGCGGCGGCGCCGCCGGGCCGCCAGCGTCTCGTCCACGCGTGTCAGGCCGGTGCGGACGGCCTCGAGCGCCGCGCGCTGCAGGTTCAGGTCGAGCGTCGTGAAGACGTCCACCGCGTCGGCGTCGGCCGTCGCGCCGGGGAAGAGCTCCGCGACCTGCTCGCCCACCATGTCGACGAAGTAGGGGGCCTCGTTGTCGACGGCGCGCGCGGCCACCTTCAGCGGCTCGGCGAGCGCCGCCTTCAGCTCGGCCTCGGTGATGAAGCCCTCGCCGGCCATCGCGCGCAGCACGACGTCGCGCCGCTCGACGGCGCGCTTCGGGTTGCCGAACGGCGAGCGCGACGCCGGGCTCTGGATGACGCCCGCGATGAGGGCGGCCTCGGCGTGGCTCAGGTTCGAGACGTCTTTCCCGAAGAAGATCCGCGAGGCCTCGGCCACGCCGTGGATGGCGAACGAGCCGCGCTGTCCGAGGTAGACGTCGTTCAGGTACATCTCGAGGATCTCGTCCTTCGAGGCCCGGCGCTCGAGCACGAGCGACATCAGGATTTCGCGCGCCTTGCGCCAGTACGACGCCCACGACCGTCCGCGTTCGGCCGTCTGGAGCTCGGTGTTGAACTCGTCGGCCAGGAAGAACATCTTGGCCAGCTGCTGCGTGATGGTGCTCGCGCCGCTCACCGGGCCCGACGAGTTGACCACGTTGCCGATCACCGCCGAGATGATGCGGAACGGGTTGATGCCCGGGTGCGAGTAGAAGCTCTGATCCTCGATGGCCAGGACGGCCTGCTGCATCGGTTTGGGAATCGTGGCGATGGAGACGTTGCGGCGCTTCTGGCGCGCCGACGAGGTCATCAGCGCCGTCAGCAGCGGCGGGTCGAGGTCGACGCGGCCGACGTGGCCCTTGCCGGCGACGTCGATGTCCTGCACGCCGCGGCGGGTGCCGCCGGCCGCGCGGGCGAAACTGACCAGGATCTCCTTGCCGCCGAAGGCGCCGCCGCGCGGGGCGAGCGCGACGCCGGCCTTCTCGACGGCGAACTCGCCCGGGCGCTGGACGCTCGTCCGCTGCGCGTAGCCGAGGTCGTTGAGACGAGTGACGAGGTCCTGCTCGGAGAGCGACTGGCCCGTGCGCAGCTCGAGCGGGCGGCCGTAGACACGGGGCAGCGACCGCACGCGCTCGCCGTGCAGCCGCTCGTCGATCATCTGCGAGAAGCTCAGGTACGAGTAGGCGACGAGGGCGCCCACGACCAGGACGAGCACGCCCACCGCACCCAGCAGGTAGCGCTGCCAGGCCGGCCAGCGCCGGCGGGCGCGCGGCCGGGCCCGCGTCTTCGGGGGCGGTGGCATCCCGGGGGTCGACACGTGTTCAGGCCCTCCTGCCGTGACGCCCGATGGCGACCGGGCGCCGGCGGCTCCCGCTCAAATCGTCAGCACCCAGTGGGTGCCCATCCCGAGGGGCAGCTCCTCGCACAGGCGATCGACGAGGGAGGGGCCGTACTTGTTCAGGAAGTAGACGAGGCCAATCTCGCGCTCCTGCGAATGGCCGCCGGGGTAGGCCTGGGCCTGTGCATGGCGGAACTGCCGGCGCAGCGTCTCGTCCTTGCGCTTGGCGGCCTGGATGATCTTGCCCTGGAGCTTCTTGAGGTCGTCCTGCATCCGGCCCATCGCCGACCGCGTGGCGCCTTCGAGCGTCGCGTCGATGGCCAGCACGTCGGCCGCGAGCGCGGACATCCGATCCTCGATCGCCTGGCCGGCCGCCTGGAGCGACGCGTCGACGCTGGGGGGCAGCGCCGCCGCGAGCAGGTCGTTCAGCACGGACTCGTCCTGGGCGCGCAACGCCCCGAGGGGCAGCGCATGCCGGGCGAGGAAGCGCGCGGCGTTCGAGTCGAGCAGCGTCGCCGTCGCCCGCGGGTAGACGAGCGGCATCGGGACGTCGAAGGCCCCGTACACCTCGCGGAGCTGCCCGAGATAGGCCAGCTCGCTGGGGCCGGCCACGTAGCAGACCGTCGGAAGAATCGTGTCCTGCACCAGCGGCCGCAGCAGCACGTTCGGCCCGAAGGCCTCGGGCTGCGTGCGCACGCGGGCCAGCAGGTCCGCGGCCGGTTCCTCGCGGTCGCCGATGACGCAGTTGCCCCCGTTGACGCGGATGCCCTGGCGCCCGCTGGCGAGCGAGAAGAGGGCGAGGCCGTCGGACGGCGCGGCGACCTGCGCGTGATAGCCGGCCGCTTCCAGCGCGGCCCCGGTACCGGCGGCGCGCCGGCAGGTTGCCCCAGCGAACTCCACCTCGCGGGCGAAGAGGTCGGCGACGAACGGCTTGGCCGCCGGATCGGACGCGTCGTAGACGATCAGGCCGCGCGGGCCGAGCACCTGCTCGAGGAGTCGGCCGAACGCGTCGGCCATGCTGAGGCCGGCCTGGTAGGCCGTGCGCACCGCCGCGAGCACGTCGGCGGTGGACGCCGATGGCGGCAGCAGCGCTTCGAGTTCGGCCGTGGCTGCTTCGATCGAGGCGTCGAGCTGCAGCCGGCCGACCGACTCCGTGTGGCAGCCGGGCAGGTCGGCCAGCGACACCGATCGCAGTCCCAGCTCCGCGTCGAGCACGTGGCAGGTGCGGACCTCGTTCCAGTCGTGGTCCTCGGCGTCGATCCAGAAGACGGCGACGGCAGGCACGTGCTGCTCCGCGCGGACGCGCTCCGCCAGGCGGACGGCCGTCAGCGCCTTGAGCAGCGTGAAGAGCGGGCCGCCGAACAGGCCGGCCTGCTGGCCGGTGACGATCGCCACCGTGGCGGCCTCGCGCAGTCGCGCAGTGGCCGCGAGCGCTTCGGCTGGCGCCCCGCGGCGCCGCTGCTGGGCCTCGATGACGGCGGCCACGGCCTCGCGCGGCCGGGCATGCGCCTGAACGCGCGCCACCGCGTCGCGCCACGCCTGCGGATCGGCCGGGTTGCCGGCGAAGAAGCGCTCGAGGCGCCCGAAGTCCCAGGCGTAGTCCACCGCGAGGCGGTTCAGGCCGGGGAGCTGGCGGGTGTCGATGGCCGAGCGGCTGGTGGCGGCCGCGGCGGATGGCTGGGCCGGCGGCGCCGCCGACTCGTCAGGCGCTGTATGGGACGGGCTGTGAGGAGGCACCAGCCCGGTACTGTCTCAGAGCCCGGCGCGAAGTGTCAAGGCGCGAGCAGAAGCGTGCTACGATCGCGGGTTAACTGCCGAAGCGCCGCTCGTTCATTGCGTCGCGACGGAGATGTCCTGGTCCCACCGCAGTTTCTAGAGGCGAACGGCACACACCCCGATGAACGCAATCCTGGCACTCGAAGACGGCTCCTGGTACCGCGGCGTCGCGGCTGGCGCGCCCGGCGAAGCGGGCGGCGAGGTGGTGTTCAACACCAGCATGACCGGCTATCAGGAGGTGTTGACCGACCCGTCGTACGCGGGACAGATCGTCACCATGACGGCCCCGCAGATCGGCAACTACGGCGTGGCTGCCGGTGACGCCGAGTCGCGAGCCCCGCGCGTGGCGGGCTTCATCGTGCGCGAGTCGTCGCCGCGGGCGAGCAACTGGCGCGCCGACGCGACCCTGCGCGACTACCTCGTGCGGCACGGCATCGTGGCCATCGCCGATATCGACACCCGCGCGCTGACGCGGGTGCTGCGCTCGGCCGGCGTCATGCGCGGCGTGATCGCGACCGGCAGCGTCGACCCGGCGCAGCTGGTGGCGAAGGCCCGCGCGGTGCCGTCGATGGAAGGCGCGGACCTGGTGAAGGACGTCACCTGCGACAAGCCGTTCGCGTGGCGCGACATCGCGGCCGCCAACGGCGAGGCCGAGCAGCGCGAGTTCGGCATCGCCCCCGAACGCACGGCCGGGCGGCGCCTGACCGTGGCGGCGTACGACTTCGGCGTCAAGTACAACATCCTGCGCCGGCTCGACGCCCACGGCTGCGACGTGCACGTGTTCCCGGCAACCGCCCCGGCGAGCGACCTGCTGGCCATCGAGCCGGACGGTCTGTTCCTCAGCAACGGTCCCGGCGACCCGGCCGCGCTCGACTACGCCATCGCGAACGTCCGCGAGCTGACGACGTCCGGGCTGCCGATGTTCGGCATCTGCCTCGGGCACCAGGTCCTCGGCCTGGCCGTGGGCGCGAAGACGTTCAAGCTGAAGTTCGGGCACCGCGGCGCGAATCATCCGGTCAAGGACCTCGAGTCCGGCAAGATCGAAATCACGTCGCAGAACCATGGGTTCGCGGTGGATCCGGAGTCGCTGCCGGGCGACGTCAAGGTGACCCACCTGAACCTCTACGACGGCACGGTCGAGGGCTTCCGGCACACGTCGAAGCCGATCTTCTCCGTGCAGTACCACCCGGAGGCGTCGCCCGGGCCGCACGACGCCGACTATCTGTTCCGCCAGTTCCTCGAATCGATGGAGCGCGCGTAAGGACCTCGCCCGCGCGGCGGCGCGGGCGGCCTCGAGCTGAGAAGAGATGCCCAGACGCAACGACATCAAACGTGTGCTCGTCATCGGGTCGGGCCCGATCGTGATCGGGCAGGCCTGCGAGTTCGACTACTCGGGTACCCAGGCCTGCAAGGCGCTGCGGTCCGAGGGCCTGGAGGTGGTGCTGGTCAACAGCAACCCGGCCACCATCATGACCGACCCGGAGATGGCCGACGCCACCTACGTCGAGCCGCTCACCCCCGAGGTGGTCGAGGCCATCATCGTCAAGGAGAAGCCGGACGCCATCCTGCCCACCGTGGGGGGGCAGACCGCGCTCAACCTCGCGGTGGCCCTCTACGAGCGGGGCATCCTGGCCAAGTACGGCGTCGCGCTCATCGGCGCCCAGGTCGACGCCATCAAGGTGGCCGAGGACCGCCTGCTGTTCAAGAACGCGATGACGGAGATCGGCATCGAGGTGCCGAGGAGCGGCGTGGCCAAGACGCTCGACGAGGCCCTCGAGTTCGTCCAGACGACGGGCTTCCCGGCGATCATCCGCCCCTCGTTCACGATGGGCGGCGTCGGCGGCGGCATCGCCTACAACATCGAGGAGTTCCGGGAGATCGCCGGCCGCGGCCTCTCGCTCAGCCCGGTGCACGAGATCCTCGTCGAGGAGTCCGTCATCGGGTGGAAGGAATACGAACTCGAGGTGATGCGCGACGCGGCCGACAACTTCGTCGTGATCTGCTCGATCGAGAACATCGACCCGATGGGGGTGCACACGGGCGACTCGATCACCGTGGCGCCCGCGCTGACGCTGACCGACAAGGAGTACCAGCGGATGCGCGACCTGGGCCGGCGCATCATCCGCCGGGTCGGCGTCGAGACGGGCGGCTCGAACATCCAGTTCGCCATCAACCCGCACGACGGCCGCCTCGTCGTCATCGAGATGAACCCGCGCGTGTCGCGGTCGTCGGCGCTGGCGTCGAAGGCCACCGGGTTCCCGATCGCCAAGATCGCCGCGAAGCTCGCGCTCGGCTACCACCTCGACGAAATCCCGAACGACATCACGCGGCTGACGCCGGCGTCGTTCGAGCCGACCATCGACTACATCGTCGTCAAGTACCCGCGCTGGAACTTCGAGAAGTTCCCAGAGGCGGATCGCACGCTGACCACGCAGATGAAGTCGGTGGGCGAGGCGATGGCCATCGGCCGCACCTTCAAGGAGGCCTTCCTGAAGGCGGTGCGGTCGCTGGAACTCGGCAAGAGCGGATCGCTCTTCCCGCAGAATGCCGACCAGGCGCGGCAGTTCGAGGAAGAGGACGACACGGCGCTGCGGGCGGCGCTCGTCGTGCCGACCGACCGGCGGATGTTCGCCGTGTTCCGGGCGCTGCTGCGCGGCTGGAGCATCGACACCGTCCACGAGATCACGAAGATCGACAAGTGGTTCCTGGCGCAGTTCCACGAGATCGTCGAGCTGCGGCGGATGGCCGGCCTGGGTGAGTTCCGCGAGATGTCGGCCGACCTGCTGCGCACGCTCAAGCGCGCCGGCTTCAGCGACGCCGACATCGCGGCCGTTCACGGGATCGACGAGGCCAGCGTGCGGCAGCGGCGCCTCGAGGAGTCGCTCGTGCCGGCCTACAAGCGCATCGACACCTGCGCGGCCGAGTTCGAGTCGTTCACGCCGTACATGTACGGCACCTACGAGCAGGTCTGCGAGGCGGAGCCCACGGGCAGGCGCAAGGTCGTCATCCTGGGCAGCGGGCCCAACCGCATCGGCCAGGGCATCGAGTTCGACTACTGCTGCTGCCACGCCGTCTTCGGCTTCCGTGACGAAGGCTTCGAGACGGTGATGGTCAACTGCAACCCCGAGACCGTCTCGACCGACTACGACACCGCCGACCGCCTCTACTTCGAGCCGCTGACCTTCGAGGACGTGATGGCGGTCATCGAGCGCGAGCGCGGCGCCGGCGGCGACGTCTCGTGCGTGGTGCAGTTCGGCGGCCAGACGCCGCTGAAGCTCGCCCTCGACCTCCAGGAGGCCGGCGTCCGCATCCTGGGCACGACGCCGGACTCGATCGACCTGGCCGAGGACCGCGAGCGCTTCTCGAAGCTGCTGTGGGATCTGGCGATCCCACAGCCGGCCAGCGACACGGCCGTGACGCGCGAGCAGGCCCGCGAGGCGGCCGGGCGGATCGGCTTCCCGGTGGTGGTCCGGCCGTCGTACGTGCTCGGCGGCCGCGGCATGGCGATCGTGTTCGACCAGGCCGCGCTCGACCGCTACATGTCGGGGGCCGTCGACGTCTCGCACGACCGGCCCGTGCTGATCGACCGGTTCCTCGAGGACGCCTTCGAATTCGACGTCGACGCGGTGGCCGACGGCACGGGTGCCGTCGTCATCGGCGGCATCATGGAGCACATCGAGGAGGCCGGCATCCATTCGGGCGACAGCTCGTGCGTGGTGCCGCCGTTCATGGTGGCCGAGAAGCACCTGGCCACGATCCGCGACTACACGCGGCGGATCGCGCGGGCGCTCAAGGTCGTCGGCCTGATGAACATCCAGTACGCCATCAAGGACGACACCGTCTACGTGCTCGAGGTCAACCCCCGGTCGTCGCGCACCGTGCCCTACATCTCGAAAGCCACCGGCGTGCCGCTGGCCAAGGTGGCCGCGCGCGTCGCGGCGGGCCGCACGCTGGCCGACCTGGGGCTGGTCGACGACCTGGAGGCGGCCGGCGTCTTCGTCAAGAGCCCGGTGTTCCCGTTCGTGCGCTTCCAAGGCGTCGACACGATCCTCGGCCCCGAGATGAAGTCGACCGGGGAGGTGATGGGCGGGTCGGACAACTTCGGCACGGCGTTCAACAAGGCGATGCTCGGCGCCGGCCAGCGGCTGCCCGAGAAGGGGCGCGTGTTCATCAGCGTCAACAACCACGACAAGCCCACCGTGCTGCCCATCGCGCGGGATCTGGCCGAGATGGGGTTCACGCTGGCCGCGACGCGCGGCACAGCCGCCTTCCTGCAGGGCCACGGCCTCGAGTGCGAGGTGATCTCGAAGGTCAACGAGGGCCGTCCGAACGTGGCCGACCACCTGGTCAACCGCGACATCGACATGGTGATCAACACCCCGCTCGGCCGCGAGTCGTTCTTCGACGACCGCGCGCTCCGGCGCGCGGCCACGATGGCGGCGGTCCCCTGCATCACGACGCTGACGGGCGCCTCGGCCGCCGTCAGCGGCATCCGGGCGCTGCGGTCGCACGCGTTGGCCGTCCGGTCGCTGCAGGACTACTACGCGGTGAAGACGGCGCCCCAGGGCTGACGCCGGGTCCACCGCGGGCCGGCGCCGGCTTGTGCCGCAGGCGGGGCGGCAGGATGATGCGGGTGTGCGCCGCCTGCTCGCGTCCGCCGCGCTCGCCTCGACGCTCGCACTGCCACTGGTCGCGCAGACCTTCCACTCCGGCGTCCTGACGGTGCCCGTCGCGGTCACGGTGGTCGACCCGCAGGGACGCCCCGTCACCGGCCTCACCAGGGACGACTTCGAGATCCTCGAGGACGGAACGCCGCAGCCGGTGAGCGCGTTCGCCGGTGGGCGGGTGCCGGTCAGCGTGGGCCTGGTGCTGGACACGAGCGACAGCATGCGCGGCCAGGCCATCGCGCAGGCGCGCGCGGCGCTCGACCGGTTCCTCGGCGAACTGCTGCGGCCCGAGGACGAGGCCTTCGTCGCCACCTTCAGCCACACGCCCCGTCTGGTCGCGGTCTGGACGCGCCCGCCGGCGACCCTCGTGCACGCCCTCGACGCGGTGAAGCCGTTCGGCGGCACCGCCATCTACGACGCCGTGGCCGCCACGGCGCCGCTCTTCGCACGCCGCGCCAACCAGCGGGCCGCGATTGTCCTCGTCTCGGACGGTGCCGACACCGCCAGCGACTACACGCTGGCGCGCGTGCTGCAGGTGGTGCGGCGCGCCGACGCCACGGTGTACGCGGTCGGCATCGACGCGCCCGACGCGCGCGCCAGCACCCGCGTGAACCCCCAGGCGCTCGGCGAGCTGACGGGCATGAGCGGGGGCTATACCGAGGTGGTGCACGGGGCCGACGAACTCGGTCCGGCCACCGAGCGGATCGCCCGCGAGCTCGACTCGCAGTACCTGCTCGGCTTCACGCCGACCCGGCCGCTCGACGGGTCGTGGCGCGCCATTCGCGTCAAGGTGCGCGGCGCGGGTTACACCACGCGCGCGCGGCGCGGGTACTACGCCGACCGCGAGTCGCGCTGAGCGGCGCGCGGGCCACCGCCCTGGTGGACGCGAGTCGCGCCGGAACCGCCACCCCGTGGCGCGCCCGGCGACGCAGCAACTGCGACGGGCCGTCCGTCACCCCGCGCGGAGGCCCGGATCGTGGACGGCCCCGGCGCTTGCAGTGCGTCAGGCGTGCAGAACGTGGGCCTGTGGCCGGCGGTGGCGGTCGTCGCGGGCGCGTGGGCCGGGCTGTCGCCTCACGCGGTCTGGGTCGGCGCGCCGGTGTTGCCGCCGCTCGTGCTGCTGGCCGCGGCGGCGTGGTGGGGCGGCCACCCGCGCCTGACCGTCGCGGCGCTTGCCGCCGGCTTCGCGGCGGCCGCTTGCGTGCAGGCCGGAACCGAGGCCCGCGAGCGGTTCCGCCCCTCGATCCGGGCGCTGCTCGACGCGGAAGTCGGCGGCTTCGCGCTGGGCGCGATCGGACCCGGCGGGCCGCACGAGCCGCTGCCGACGCGGGCACGGCTGACCGAGGATGCGGCCAGATCGGCGGAGGGCGCGACGCTGCGGCTCTCGGTGGTGGCCGTGCGCGTCCGGGGGACCTGGCGGGCGGTCGAGGGTGGTGTCACCGCGAGCATCGGCGCGCCGGCCGGCGTGACGGCCGACCGCCTCGCCACGTGGCGGGCCGGCCGGCTGATCGAGGCGCCGATGGTGTTTCGCCGCCCCGCGCGCTATCTCAACGCTGGTGTCCGCGACATGGAGGCGGACCTGGCGCGTGGCGGCCTGGCGCTGTTCGCGTCGGTCAAGAGCGGGCTCCTCGTCGAGCTGCGCGGGCGCGGCGGCCCGGCCGACGAACTGGCGGCGTCGGTGCGCGCCCGCGTGCGGAGGGCCGTGGCCCGGTGGACGGGCGCCGCCGATGCGACCGCCGGCGCGATCGTCACCGCCGTCCTGATCGGCGACCGCGGCGGCATCTCCGACGAGGTTCGCGAACGCCTGCAGGCGGCCGGCACCTACCACGTGATCGCGATCTCCGGCGGCAACGTCGCGATGCTGGTGGCGATCGTGGTGCTCCTGCTCCGGGCCGCAGGTACCGGTGAGCGGGCGGCGGCGGTTGCCTCCCTGGTCGTGCTGGCGGTCTACGGGCAGGTGGCGTCAGCCGGGCCGTCGGTCTGGCGCGCGACGGTGATGGCCGGCCTGCACCTGGCTGCCCGGGTGCTCGATCAGCGCGCGTCGGCGTGGCAGGCCATGGCCATCTCCGGCGCCGGCATGCTCGCGCTGCACCCGTTGGACCTGCTCGATCCTGGCTTCCAGCTGACGTTCGGCGCCACGGCAGCGCTGCTGCACGCGACCCGATGGGACGCGCCGGCGCCGCGCACGCTCTCGTGGCT
>CAWULT010000067.1:0-24602 GCA_963923455.1 uncultured bacterium | reverse complement strand
TTCCTCCGCGATCTGAAGGGGAAGGCGGCCCGCATGAAGGAGACCAAGAAGGCCTAGCGGCCGAAGCGCCACGGGCGGCCGATGGTGCGGGTACGGGCGCGGCGGACTCTCGAGAACGCCCTGCGGCGCTGGGGTTTCCACCGCGTGGCCGGGTGCGACGAGGTCGGGCGCGGGTGCCTCGCCGGCCCCGTCATGGCCGGCGCGGTCATCCTGCATCCCGATCGGCGTATCCCGGGCCTCGCCGACTCGAAGACCGTCGGGCCTGCCGAGCGGGAACGCCTCTACGAGGCGATCACCGCGTCGGCGCTGGCGTGGGCGGTGGCGTCGGTGTCGTCTGCCGAGATCGACGCCGTCAACATCCACCGTGCCTCGCTCGAGGCGATGCGCCGGGCCGTGCTGGCCCTGGCGCCGCTGCCCGACATGGTGCTGGTCGACGCGTTCCGGATTCCCGGCCTCCTCATCGCGCAGCGCGGCGTGATCAAGGGCGACCGCCAGTGCAGCGCGATCGCGGCCGCGTCGATCGTCGCCAAGGTGACGCGTGACCGCGAGATGGTGCGTCTGCACGGAGATGACCCGCGCTACGGGTACGACCGGCACAAGGGCTACGCGACGGCAGACCATCTCGCCGCCGTGGCCGCGCACGGGTACTCGCCGCAGCACCGGCGGTCGTTCAGGCCGCCATCCCTGTTTGATAGGATTGACCCGGTGCGGCCGCTCGACGAGCAGCCCTGAGATGTCCCTTCATTCCCCGATGCCCGCGTGGCGATCGATCGTCTAGCGACTCTGAGGAAGGCCGAGGCCTTCGCGCGCGCCGGTCAGGTCCAGGAGGCGATCGCCGAGTACATCCTGCTGATGCAGGAGGAGCCGGACGACTGGAGCGCCGGCAACGCGCTCGGAGACCTCTATCTGAAGGCCGGCCAGCGGGAGCGGGCCGCCGACGTCTTCGTGCAGATCGCCGACTCCCAGCGGGATCAGGGCTTCGTCCCCAAGGCCGTCGCGCTCTACAAGAAGGCGCTGAAGGCGCGTGGCGCCGAGGAGCGTGCGCTGCTCGGCCTGGCCGGGATCGCCGAGCAGCAGCAGACCTATGCTGACGCCCGGCGCTACCTCGACCAGCTGCAGACGCTCCGCCAGGCGCGAGGGGATGCGGACGGCGCGGCCGAATGCGCGGCCCGGCTCGCGGGCATCCCAGCGCGGCGGCCGCCCGGCACCCCTCCTGTCACATCGCGCCTGCCGCTCGTGCCGCCACCGCTGCAGGCGCCGTTCTCGGACCAGCCTCCGGCGGTTCCGACCGATGCCGTGGTGCCCGGCGTGTCGAACGACGCCGAGGCCCGGCTCGAATCGCCGCCCGCCGGCGATGAGGAGCGCCTCGACTCGGGCGGCGACGGATGGTCCCTTGCCCTCGACGTCGAGGAGGAGCCCGCGCCGGGGCCAGAGCCCGTCGCGCCGTCGGCCGATGTGGAGGCCGATGCGGAGGCGGCCGCGCCGGCCGCCGCGACCGCCCTCCCGCCAGACGAGGACGCCGGGTCCGTCGACCTCGGCGCGCTGCTCGATGCGCCCGCTCCGTCGGTGGTGGCCGGGGAGGGGCGCCTGGAGACGCCCCTGGAAGAGGATCTCCCGGAGATCGCGCTCGACATCGACGTACCCGTCGAGACGTGGGGCCTCGTCGAGGCGGCGTCAGCGGCGGACCCCGCGCCGCCCGCTCGAATGGCGCCGGAGGTGTCCGAGCCCCGAGACGAGGTTCCGGCCGCGCGGATCGGGAACGACACGCCGGTCGGTGCTGCGGATCTGCCGACCGGGACGTCGGTAGGACCCGACGAGGACGCGGGGATGGCGCCGGTCCCGGTGGCCGGCGAGCCGGCCGCGGTCGATCCCGACACGCTCGCCGTCGAGCTCGAGGCGGCGACGCGTGTGCCGGCGCTTCGGTTCCAGGCATCGGCGCAGCTGGGACGCCTGCTGATCGCGCGGGGCGACCTCGTGGGCGGCGTCGCCTGGCTCGAACGCGTGGCCGCGGAGCCGGCGCCCGTGCCCGAGCAGGGCCTCGCCGTGCTCTACGACCTGGCCGTCGCGCTCGAGCGGATGGGGCAGCGGGAACGGGCGCTCGCGATCCTCACCGAGATCGACGCCGAGTCCGGCGCGTACCGGGACGTGCCCGCGCGCATTGCGCGGCTCGCGGCCGCAGCCGGGGGACCGGGCGCGTGAGGCGCCTGCTGCTGACGGCCCTGTTCTTCGAAGTCGGCCTCGTGCTGCTCGCGGTGCCGTGGTCGCCCTACTGGGATCGCAACTACTTCGCCGAGGGCGTGCCGCTGGTCCGCACCGTCATCACCAACAATTTCGTCCGAGGCGCCGTGTCGGGCGTCGGCGTCGTCAACCTGCTGGTGGCCTTCAGCGAGATCGTCTCGGTCTTCGTGGCCCGGCCCACGCCCGCGAGCATCGTCGCGCCGGGTTCCCACCAGGACTGACGCCGTGACGCCCGTGGTCTGCCTCATCACCGACCGCCGGCGGACCGATGCCGGGGACGATGACGCGGTGGTCGCGCTGGTCGGCCGGGCCGCGCGTGCCGGCGTGCACCTGATTCAGGTGCGCGAGCGTGACCTCGACGGCGGGCCGCTGTTGCGCCTGGTGCGCCGCTGCGTGGAGGCGTCGCGCGGGACGGGAGCCCGCGTCATCGTCAACGACCGCCTGGACGTGGCGCTCGCGGCCGGCGCGCACGGGGTGCACCTGCGGGAGCGCTCGATGCCGGCGCCGCGCGTGCGCGCGATCGCGCCGCGTGAATTCCTCGTCGGGCGATCGGTGCACGGCGCCGCCGAGGCCGCCGCGGTGTCGGCGGCGGGCGGACTCGACTATCTGCTCTTCGGGACCGTATTCGAGACCCCTTCGAAGCACGGTCGACAGGCGGCGGGAGCGGCGGCGCTGGCGCGCGCCGTGGCCGCGACCCCGTTGCCCGTCATCGCGGTCGGTGGAATCGGCCTCGACCGCATGCTGGAGGTCGGCGCGACGGGCGCCGCCGGCGTCGCGGCCATCGGGCTGTTCGCCGAAGCGCCGGCGACCGATACGGCGCTCGATGACCTGCTGGCCGCGGGCCGGGCGGCCTTCGCGGCCGGCCGCGCGGCGGCGCTGAGAGAACCCTGATGGACCTCGGAGTCCGGACGCCCTTGCTCGATTCGTTCAGGCGCGGTGACGTGCCGCGGGAGGCCAGGTTGCTGGCGGCGCAGGGCGGCGTGGCGCCCAGGGCCCACGAGCAACTGGCGGTGCTCATCCTGCTCTCGGCCGACACGGACGCCGAGATTTCGCAGGCGGCCGAGGGCACGCTCGCCTCGATTCCGCGCGAGGCGCTGGCCGGGTTCCTGGCGCGCAGCGACGTCGGCCCGGACGTGCGCGAGTTCTTCGCGGCACGCGGCGTCGAACCCGCGGAGGTGCCGGGTGGCGATCCGGACCTCCCGCTCGTCGACGTGAGCGCGCCAGCCGCCGAGGGCGGGACGGCAGAGGAGTCGGAGCAGTCCACGCTGCAGCGCCTGGCGGCGCTCAACGTGGCGCAGCGTATCGGCGTGGCGATGAAGGGGACGCGCGAGGAGCGGGCGATCCTGATCCGCGACCCCAACCGCATCGTGGCCTCGGCCGTGCTCAGCAGCCCGAAGGTGACCGAAACCGAGATTGAGATCTTCGCGCGGATGGGCAGCGTGTCGGAGGACACGCTGCGGATCATCGGCAGCAGCCGGGCGTGGACCAAACGCTACGGGGTGATCGCGGCGCTCGTCAAGAACCCCAAGACGCCGCTGGCGATGTCGATGAACCTGCTGAACCGGCTGGTGGACAAGGACATCAAGGCGCTCTCGACGGACCGCAACGTCCCCGACGCGCTGCGCGTCGCGGCGCGGCGGCGCCTGACGAAGGACGCCTAGGCGGCGGCCGGCCCGCGGGCCTCAACGGGCCTTGCGCGTCGGCTTGCGACGGCCGGCCGACGGCCGACCCGGTCCGGCGGCTGGCGGCTTCCGGGCGGCCTTCCCGGGCGTGACCGCCCTGCCGGCGCCTCCGCCGGCCGGCGCCTTCTGCCACTCCCGCCGCATCTCCGTCAGGCCTTCCATGAAGACGGTGGCGCGCTCGCGATCCTCCTCCGTGGGCAGGCTCTTGAGCAGTTCGATCGCGTGGGCGAGGTCGGCGTCGATCGTCTGGCGCGTGGTCTTGAAGTAGAGCCGGCGGATGTCCGCCAGGGCCGAGGCCGGATCTGGGGCTCCGCGCGTGAGTGACCTGAGCGCGACGAATCCATCGGGAAGCTTGGCCACGATCGTCAGGCGCCTCCATGACGCCGGAGCGCCGATCTGAGACCGGCGAGGGGAAGGGTGTTGAGCACGTCGGACGGGGCCGCCCAGGCCCGGCGCGCCGTTCGCACGCCCCACTCGACGTTGCGCAGTTCAGCGACGCTGTGCGCGTCGGAACTGATGACCAGCGGCACGCCACGCTCGCGCGCCAGGCGCGCGTGCGCGTCGTTGACGTCGAGACGGGACGGCTGGCTGTTGATTTCGATTGCGACGCGGTGCCGGGCCGCCGCGGAGACGATCCCCTCGACGTCGAGGCGCACCGGATCGCGCTTGAGCAGCAGCCGACCAGTCGCGTGGCCGAGCACGTCGACCCAGGGGTTCTCGAGCGCGCGCAGCACGCGATCCGTCATGCGGGCCTCGTCCTGGCTGAACTGGGAGTGCACCGACGCCACGACGAGGTCGAGCTGGGCGAGGCAGTCGTCGGACAGGTCGAGCCGGCCGTCGGCGAGGATGTCGACCTCGATGCCTGCCAGCAGCGTCAGGCCCTCGAACCGTGAGCCGAGGGCGCGCACGCGCGCGGCATGGGCCAGCGCGCGGCGCTCGTCGAGCCCGTTGGCCATCGAGAGGGCCTGGCTGTGCTCGGTGATGGCGACGTATTCGTAGCCCCGGCGGTGCGCGGCGTCGGCCATCGCGGCGAGGGTGTCGCGGCCGTCGGTCTCCGTCGTGTGCATGTGGAGATCGCCGCGCAGGTCTCCTGGCACGACGAGCGCCGGCAGCGTGCCGGCCTCGGCCGCCTCGATCTCGCCGCGGTGCTCGCGCAGCGCCGGGTCCACCCACCGCAACCCGAGGGCCTCGTAGATGCCCTCCTCGGTGGGGCCGGCGACGGGCTGATCGTCGTCCAGGCGGAAGAGCCCGTACTCGTTCAGCTTCAGCCCTCGGGCGACGGCCCGGTCGCGCAGCGCGATGTTGTGCGCCTTGGATCCGGTGAAGTACTGCATCGCCGCGCCCCGGCTCTCCGGCGGCACCAGCCGGAGGTCGGCCTGGTAGCCGCCCTGCAGCAGCACGCTGGCCTTGGTGGCGCCGTGCCCCAGCACGCGCTCGACGCGGGGATGCCCGACGAAGGCGTCCATCGTCCGTGTGTCGGCGCCGATCGCCAGAATGTCGATGTCGCCGCAGGTCTCGGTGCCACGGCGCAGGCTGCCGACCGGGATGAACTCGGCTGCGGCGTCATGCGCCCGCAGGTACCCGGCGAGCTCCGTGGCGACGGCGTCCGTCTCCGCGAGAAGGTGGCGCCCGGAGTCCTTCGCGCGCTCCGCGATCGCCTTCAGGATGAGCGCCTCCTTCTTCGCGCCCATCCCCTTGACCTGCCGCAGCCGTCCCGCGCGCGCGGCATCGGCCAGCGCGTCCACGCTGGCGATCCCCAGTGTCTCGTAGAGCATCGCCACCGTCTTCGGCCCCACGCCCTGCAGCCGCAGCAGGTCCAGGATCGTCGCCGGGTAGTCGCGTCGAAGGCTCTCGAGAAGGGGGCAGGTGCCGGTCGTCCCGAGTTCGTGGATCCGCGCCGCCAGGTCCTTTCCGATGCCCGGCAGCTCGCGCAGCGCGGGTTCGTCGAGGCGCGCGACGGCGTCGGGCCATCCGGCGACGGTATCGGCGGCGCCGCGATACGCACGGACCTTGAACGCGTTCTCGCCCTTCAGCTCCAGCAGGTCGGCGATGTCCAGGAACGTCCGGGCGATCGTGCGGTTATCCACGCGTCAGCCCGTGGCGCTCGAACCGGTAGTCGAGGAGGCGGGCGCCGCCGTCGGCCAGCGCGGCCCGGATCGCGTCGAGGCGGTCCGGCGGCCCGTAGCAGAACAGGCACCCGCCGCCTCCCGCGCCGCACACCTTGCCGGCGGTGGCGCCGGCGGCTGCCGCGCGAGCCAGCAGCATGTCGATCGCGGGCGTCGTGACGCCCGGCGCCAGCCGCTTCCGGTTCTCCCACTCCCGGGCGATCGCGACGCCGACCGCGTCCCAGTCCGCTCGGGCAAGGGCGTCCCGCATCGCCGACGCCGTGTCGCGGATGCGCTCGAAGCAGTCGAAGATGAAGGGGTCGCCGTCGATGTGGCGCTTCGTGATCTCCCAGTTGTTCGTCCCCGAGTTGCGCGGTTCGCCCGTGTAGCACAGCACGACCCGCTGCTGGAGGGAGGCCAGGTCGACGTCGAGCGGCACCCGCCGCACGCCGTCCACGTCGAGCTCGACCGCGGCGATGCCGCCGTAGAGGGCGGGACGGTAGTCCTGGAGCCCGGTCGGTACGTTGATCGCCTGCGCCTCGACGTTCATGGCGATCTGCAGCAGCGCCTCCGGTTCGTAGTGCTCCCGCCGCCATTCGGCCAGCGCGGCGCAGACGGCCACGTTGAGCGCCGACGAGCCCGCGATGCCGGCGCCGGCGGGCGACTGGCAGGAGGTCGTCAGCGTGATGCCGCGGGCCTCGAAGAAGTGGGCGAGCAGCGACAGGAGCCGCAGCCGCGGTTCGGTCCGCAGGGCCGTCCAGTCGTCGGCCTCGACCGTCGTGTCCGTGTCCTCCGACCGGATCACGATGCGGTCGTCCGCCCGTGTCTCGACCCGGGCGTGCGCACGCAGGCTGATCGCTGCGTTGATCGTCTGCGCGCCGGGGTGGAAGAGGTACAGCGGCCAGATGTCGATGGTGCCGCCGGCCAGATCGATCCGGGTCGGCGCGGACGTCTCGATGCGCACGGCCAATTATAGCGGCGCGTGGCCGGTGGCTGGCGCGCGCCGGCGGCAGGCCCGTTCGCCGGGCCGCGTCTCGCCGCGACCGTGGCGCGGCGTGCCGTCGGGATGCCGGCGCGGGCAGCGCGACGGGGCCGACTGCACGATCGCGCGGTTCTATAATGTCGGGGTGCCGAGCGCCATTCGACGCGAGATCGGGCAGCTGCTCATCGGCAGCCTGCCGGCCCGCACCGTCACGCCCGAGCTGAAGTCCCTCGCGCGCGAGTTCCAGCTGGGCGGGATCATCCTGTTCTCGCGCAACATCGAAGCCCCGGAACAGGTGGCCGAGCTGTCGGTCGACGTCCAGACGCTCGCGGCGGACATGCCGCTGTGGGTCAGCGTCGATCAGGAGGGCGGCCGGGTGGCCCGCCTGAGGGCGCCCTTCACGGAGTGGCCGCCGATGGCCACGCTGGGCCGGAGCGGGAGCGTCGAGCTGGCGGCCCGTTTCGCGGCGGCGCTGGCGGCGGAACTGCGGGCCGTCGGCGTGACGCTCGACTACGCGCCGGTGCTCGACATCCACACGAACCCGAAGAACCCGGTCATCGGCGACCGGGCGCTCGCCGAGGACGCCGACCAGGTGGCCCGGCTCGGGGCGACGATCGTCCGCACGCTGCAGGCCAACGGCGTCGCGGCGTGCGGCAAGCACTTCCCGGGGCACGGCGACACGTCGGTCGACTCGCACCTGGCCTTGCCCCTCGTCGAGCATCCGCCGGACCGGATCCGGCGGGTCGAGTGCGTGCCGTTCCGTGCGGCGATCGCCGCGGATGTCGCCTTCATCATGACGGCGCACGTGCTCGTGCCGTCCTTCGACGACGCGCATCCGGCGACGCTCTCGCCGCGCCTGGTCAGGGCGCTGCTGCGCGAGGAACTCGGCTACGAGGGCGTCATCCTGAGCGACGACCTCGAGATGAAGGCCATCGCGTCGACCTGGGCGGTGCCGGATGCGGCGGTGCAGGCGGTGGCGGCCGGCTGCGACGCCCTGCTCGTCTGCAGCGGCGACGTCGACCTGCAGGCGCGGACGCTCGAGGCACTCGTCCACGCGGTCGAGGACGGCCGCATCCCGTACAAGCGCCTCGAGGACGCCCAGACGCGGTTGCGGCGCGCCAAGGCACGCGTGCTCGGCGCGGCGCCGCGGCCGGAGGCGCCGATGGCCCGGCTGCGGCACGTGCTCGGGTGTGACGATCACCGCCGCGTGGCCGAAGAGATGGCGCGGTTCGTCTGATGAAGGCGCGTGCCCTTCGTCCCGGCGACCGGGTGGCGCTCGTGGCCCCCGCGAGCGGGTGCCCGCGTGAAGAGGTCGAGCGGGGAGCGGCGGAACTGCGGCGCCTCGGCTTCGAGCCGGTCTGGACCGACGCGATCTTCGCCAGTGCCCCGTTCAGCGCCGGACCGCCGGAGGTGCGGGCTGCCGACTTCCTCCGGGCGTGGTCCGACCCGGGCGTCGCGGCGCTCGTCGCGGTGCGCGGCGGCTACGGCAGCGTCGAACTGCTCCCGCACCTGGCGTCGCGTCTGCGCGCGGATCCGCCGAAGCTGTTCGTCGGGTACAGCGACACGACCTCGGTGCTGACGTGGCTGACCTGCCACTGCGACATCCCGGTGCTGCACGGCCCGATGGTCGACCGGCGGCTCGCGGCTGGCCAGTCCGCGTACGACGAGGCGTCGTTGCTCGCCCTGGCCGGTGGCGCCCACGACGTGGTGCTGGCGCCCCCCGGGCTTGCGACGCTCCGCGCGGGAGAGGTGCACGGCCGGATCTTCGGCGGCACGATCACGCAGATCGCCGCCTCGCTCGGCACGCCGTACGCGTTCACGCCCCCAGACCGATCCGTCCTGCTGCTCGAGGACGTCAACGAGCGGCCGTTCCGCCTGCACCGGCTGTTGACGCAACTGCGCCTCGCCGGCCTGTTCGCCCGGGCGCGCGCCCTCGTGTTCGGCGAGATGCCGGGCTGTGACGACCCCGCCGGCCCAGGCACGGCCCGGGGCGTGATCGAAGAACTGACCCGGGACTTCGACGGGCCCGTGCTGCTGGGTTTTCCGACCGGCCACACCGCGGGAGCGTGCTGGAGCGTGCCGCTGGGCGTGCGCGTCCGGGTGGTCGCCGGCGCGAGCCCGGCCGTGATCGTCGAGGAGTCACCCGTTGAGTGAGCCCAAGCGCATCCACCTGATCGGCGTCTGCGGCACCGCGATGGCCACGCTGGCGGCGCTGCTCCGCAGCCGGGGCCACGACGTCCGCGGGTCGGACCAGAACGTCTATCCGCCCATGAGCGAGTTCCTCGCGGCCGAGGGCATCCCGACGCTGTCGGGGTATGCGGCGGAGCACGTGGCCGACCGGCCCGACTTGGTCGTGGTCGGCAACGCCATCTCGCGCGGGAACCCGGAACTCGAGGCCGTCCTCGAGCGGAAGATCCGGTATTGCTCGCTGCCCGAAGCGGTCCGCGATCACTTCCTGTGGGACGCGCAGTCGATCGTGCTCGCGGGGACGCACGGCAAGACCACCACGACCTCGCTGACCGGCTGGCTGCTGGCGCACGCGCAGCTCGACCCCACCGTGCTCGTGGGCGGGATCGCGCTGAACTTCGGCGCCGGTGGGTCGAGCTACCGGGTGGGGCGCGGGCGGCACTTCGTGATCGAGGGCGACGAGTACGACAGCGCGTTCTTCGACAAGACCGCGAAGTTCCTGAAGTACGTGCCCGACATCGCCGTCGTCAACAACATCGAGTTCGACCACGCCGACATCTACGCGGACCTGGACGCCGTGCGGCTGGCGTTCCGGCGCCTGGCGAACCTCGTGCCGCGCAACGGCCTGCTGCTCGTCGGGGCCGACAGCCCGCACGCGCGGGCGCTCGTGGCGCACGCGGTGAGCCCGGTCGAGACCTTCGGGCTCGCCGGCGACTGTACGTGGCGCGCGCGCGGCATCGTCCACCGCGACGGCATCACCCGCTTCGAGGTGCTGCGCAGCGGCGAGCCGTTCGGGCACTTCGCGTCGCCGCTGCTCGGCGAGCACAACGTGCGCAACGCACTGGCCGCGATCGCCGTGGGCGCCCGCTGCGGCGTGGGGGCGGACACGCTGGCCGAGGGCCTCGCCGCGTTCCGCGGCATCAGGCGACGCCTCGAGGCCGTGGGCGTGGCGCGTGGCGTCACCGTGCTCGACGACTTCGCGCATCACCCGACCGCGGTGCACGAGACGCTCGCGGCGTTGCGGACGGGGTATCCGGCGCGTCGCATCTGGGCGATCTTCGAGCCGCGATCGGCGTCGTCGTGCCGGCGCGTGTTCCAGGACGACTTCGCCCGGTCCTTCGGCGCGGCAGACGAGGTGGTCATTGCCGGCGTGTTCCGTTCCACGCTGCCCGAGGCCGAGCGACTGTCGCCCTCGCAACTCGTCGACGATCTGCGTGCGCGAGGCCAGCGCGCCCGGTACGTGCCCGAGGTCGACGCGATCGTCGAGGCCGTCGCCGCCGAGGCGGCCGAGGGCGACGTCGTGATCATCATGTCGAACGGCGGCTTCGGGGGCATTCACCGCAAGCTCGTGCAGGCGCTGGGCGCGTGAATCCTCCCCGGGTCCGGGAGGCCGGCGACGCGGCGCTGCTCGTCGAGTGGGAGGCGTCGATCGACCCGACGATCAACGCGCGGGCCGTGGCCGTCGCCCACGCGATCCGCGCGGCCGGGAGCCCCGGGGTTCGCGATGTCGTGCCGACGTTCCGAACCGTGGCCGTGCACTTCGACCCGCTGCGGACCACGGTCGAGGCGGTTCGCGGTCTGGTGGTCGCGTCCGTCGACGCCGCCGTGCCGGTGGCGGGACGTCGGATCGAGGTGCCCGTGGCCTACGGCGGCGAGGACGGGCCCGACCTGGACGACGTGGCGACCGCACACGGCCTGACCGCGGACGACGTGATCGCGCGGCACGCCGGCGTTGATTACCGGGTGTTCATGGTCGGGTTCCTGCCCGGGTTTCCGTATCTCGGCCTGCTCGACGCTGCCATCGCGACTCCGCGCCTTGCGACGCCGAGGACGCGTGTGCCGGCAGGCTCGGTCGGATTGGCCGGGCGGCAGACGGGGATCTATCCGCTGGCGTCGCCGGGCGGATGGCGGATCATCGGCCGCACGGACGCCATGCTGTTCGACGTGCAGCGGCCGTCGCCGGCGTTGTTGTCCGCGGGGGACACGGTGCGATTCGTGCCGGTCCCATCGTCCGCGCTGCGCGCCGCGCGTGCCCCCGCCGGGGAGCCGGCGGGCGGGACGCCCGCGGAGGGGCCCGCGCCGCGCGCGACGAACGCGCCCGGCGGGGCGCCGGCCGCGCGCACCGCGACCGTGCTCGATCCCGGTCTGTTCACCACCGTGCAGGACGCGGGCCGGTGGGGCCACCAGGCGGCTGGCGTCCCCGTTGGCGGCGCGATGGACCTGGTGTCGGCCAGGCTGGCCAACGCGGCCGTCGGCAACGCGCTCGACGCCGCGACGCTCGAAGCCACCGTCGTGGGGCCCACGGTGCGGCTCGAGCAGCCAGCGATCGTGTCGGTGGCGGGACCGTCGGTCGAGGCAACGCTCGACGGCGTCATGCTTCGGCCGGGCGCGGCCGTGCCCGCGCGGGCTGGCAGCGTGCTGCGCGTGGGTGGGCCGCTGCGGGCCCGGGCGTACGTGGCGTTCGACGGCGGCATCGCCGTGCCGCCGGTGCTCGGAAGCCGCTCCACGCTGGCCCTGGCGCGGCTCGGAGGGCTCGGGGGCGGCGCCCTGCGCGCGGCTGATCGCCTCCCGCTGGGGGGCGCGAGCGTGGCGGCTGGCGGCACGATCGGTGTCCCGGCGCTGGCCGCGATCCGGTTCGGCGCCGGCGGAGCCCGGGTCCGGGTGTTGCCGGGGCCACAGGAGGACTGGTTCGGCCCCGACGCATTCGGCGTCCTGCAGCGGGCGCGCTTCACCATCTCGCCGCGGTCGGACCGCATGGGATACCGTCTGACCGGCGCGGCGCCACTGCGGCGCGCGCACGAGGACGAGATGATTTCCGATGCGACGTTCACCGGCGCCGTTCAGGTGCCGCCGTCGGGCGAGCCGATCGTGCTGATGGCCGATCGCGCCGTCACCGGCGGCTATCCGCAGATCGCCATCGTGATCAGCGCCGACCTGCCGCGGCTCGGACAGCTCGCGCCGGGCGACTGGATCGAATTCGAGGCCTGCGACCGCTCGGAGGCGCTGGCGGCGCTGCGCGCGCAGGAGGCGGGGCGTGGTGGCTGGTAGCCCGCCGCCCGCGGAGCCGCGCGCCGGCGTGCCGCTCGCGCCCTGCACGACGCTCGGGGTCGGCGGGCCGGCTCGCTGGTTCGCCGACGCGACACGCGCGGAGGACGTGGCCGCGTACGCGGCCTGGGCCGCGGTGCGCGGTCTCGACCTCTTCGTGCTGGGTGGGGGCAGCAATCTGGTGATCGCCGACACGGGCATCGACGCGCTCGTGCTGCGGATGGCCATGGCCGGGACGCAGTGGCGGGCCAGTGGCGACGACCGCCTGGTCAAGGCCGCGGCGGGTGAGCCGTGGGACGACGTCGTGGCGGGTGCCGTGGCGCGCGGCTGGCACGGCATCGAATGCCTGTCCGGCATCCCTGGCAGCGTCGGAGGGACGCCCATCCAGAACGTCGGCGCCTATGGGCAGGAGGTGTCCGACACGATCCGCGCCGTCACCGCGTTCGATCGCACCACGGGGGCCCTGACGACGTTCGGGGCAGCGGACTGCGGGTTCGCGTACCGGACCAGCCGCTTCAAGACGGTGGATCGCGGGCGATTCGTCATCTGCGACGTCACCTACGCGCTGCGCGGCGAGCTGGCGGCGCCGGCGTATCCCGACGTGCGCGAGGCGCTCGCCCGGGCCGGCGTCGTGTCGGCCACCGCCGCCGACGTCCGTCGAGCCGTGCTCGAGGTCCGGCGCCGGAAGGGCATGGTCGTCGACGCGTCCGATCCCGACACGCGCAGCGTCGGCTCGTTCTTCATGAATCCCGTCGTCGATCGGGCCCTGCACCAGCGCGTGGCCGCGGCGGCCGGCACGGCCGTGCCGGCCTTCGCGTTGCCGGACGGGCGGGTGAAGATACCCGCCGCGTGGCTCATCGAGCGGGCCGGCTTCGCGCGGGGCCATCGTGACGGCCGGGCCGCGATCTCGACCCGTCACACGCTGGCCCTCGTCAACGCCGGCGGGGCGACGGCGCGCGACATCCTGCGCCTGGCCGTCCACATCAAGCGGACGGTCCGTGAGCGCTGGGGCGTCTCGTTGTGCGCCGAACCCGTGTGCGTGGGCTTCGGGCCCGACGCCGACGTGTCATACCTGCAGGGGGCTGAGGACTGATGTCGACATTGCTGATCGAGGGTGGCCACCGGCTCGAGGGCCGGCTGGCGGTCGGGGGCAACAAGAACGCCGCGCTGCCGCTGCTGGCGGCCTGCCTGCTGACCGACGACGAGTGCGTGCTGACCAACGTGCCCCGCATCGGCGACGTGGAGGTGATGGCGCGGCTGCTGTCGGACCTGGGGGCGGACGTGCAGGGCATCGGCACGACCACGCTGCGCATCCGGTCCGGAGCCCTCAAGACGCACGAGCCCGATCGGGGGCTGGTCGGGCGCCTGCGGGGATCGGTGCTGCTGCTCGGGCCGCTGCTGGCGCGGACGGGGCGCGCGCACATCGCGCCGCCCGGCGGCGACTTTCCGGCGCGCCGGACCATCTCGACACACCTCGAGGCGCTCATCGCACTCGGCGCGCGGTACCACGAAGGGCTCGACCACGTGCTCGAGGCTCCCGACGGCCTGACCGGCGCGTCGATGTATCTCTACGAGGCGTCGGTGACGGGCACGGAGACGGCGCTGCTGGCGGCGGCGGGCGCGCGCGGCGTCACCGAGATCCGTCACGCGGCGACCGAGCCGCACGTCGTCGAACTGTGCCAGTTCCTCGCCAAGATGGGGGCGGACGTCTCGGGCATCGGCTCGTCGCGGATCCGCGTCGAGGGCGTCTCGCGGTTGCGGGGCGCCGAGCACCGCCTGGGCGGCGACTACATCGAGGCCGGCAGCTGGGCCGTCGTCGGGGCGATCACCGGCGGCGAAATGGCCATCGAGGGCGTCCGGGATGAGGACATCGAGGTGGTCGAGGCGGTGCTGAAGCGCATGAACATCGCGTGCGGCATGCGAGACGGCGTGTTCGAGGTGAAGCCGTCACGGCCGAAGGCGCTGCGCAAGATCACGACGGGCCTGTGGCCGTCGTTTCCGAGCGACCTCGTCAGCCTGGTCACGGTGCTGGCCACGCAGGCGGAGGGCCGGACGCTCGTGCACGACTGGATGTACGAGCTGCGGTTGTTCGCCCTCGAACAGATGAGCGGGATGGGCGCGGACCTGTTCCTCGCCGACGCGCATCGCATCATCGTGACCGGTCCCACGAGGCTGCGCGGCGGGCGTACGCTCGACAGCCGCGATCTGCGCTCGGGCATGTCGCTCATCGCGGCGGGCCTGGCCGCCGACGGCATGACGCAGGTGACCACGCTCGAGACGGTGGAGCGCGGCTACAGCCAGCTCGTCGAGCGGTTGAAGATGCTGGGCGCGCGCGTCCAGAAGATCGAGTAGGGGGCGCCGGCGGCGCGGAGCCTACCGGGCCGGTGGTGGTACGGGCGCCGGTGGCGGCAGAATCGGCGCGGCCCCGGCAGGTGGCGCCTGCCGCGGGGCCGCCGGCTGCGGTTGCGCGCCCGGCGCCGCACCGGGCGCGGGGGTTTCGGCGGCAGGCAACGGCAGCTCGAGGTTGAAGCCCCCGGCGGCCTCTCCGTCGCGGCCGACCCGGAACGGCCGGAGGTCCTCCTCGTTCAGGTCCAGCACCCGCACGATGCGCGGCGTCAGGGTCATCACGATGTCGGTCTCCTGCGTCTCGCGCTTGGAGTGCGCGAACAGGCGGCCGAGGATGGGCAGGTCGCTCAGCCCAGGGACGCCGCTCAGCACGCGGCGCTCGTCGTCGCGGATGAGGCCTGCCAGCAGGTTGGTCTCCCCGTCGCGGAGCCGGATCACCGTGTTGATGGCGCGGTTGCCGAAGGTCGGCAGGCCGCCGTAGCCGGTGCCCGAGATGCTGCTGACCTCGATCTTCAGCGCGAGCGTCACCTCGTCGTCGTGGTGGGTCCGCGGCGTGATGTCGATGTTGACGCCGATGTTCTCGTAGTTGAAGGACGTGATGGGCTGCTGCGCGACGCCGCCGGTGGCGATGGGCGAGAAGGTCGTCACCGGGATGGGCACCCGTTCGCCGAACTTGGCCTGCGCCGGCACGCCCTCGGACGTCCGGAGCTGCGGATTGGCCAGCGTCCGGGTGTTGCTGTCCTGCTTCAGCAGCCTGTAGAACAGCCCCGGGAGGTTCGTCAGGTAGACGTTGGACTGCGTGAGGTTCCGCAGGTCCCGCAGCGTCAACGTGTCGCGGTTGACGTCGGCGGCGCCGTCGATGCCGGAGGACCCCGGGGACGCGATCTGGAGCCCGTATTCGCGCAGCCGGGTCCGATCCACCTCGAGCAGCTCGACGTCGATCACGACCTCGGGCCGGGCCTTGTCGATCGCCGCAATCACGCGGCCGGCCGCGGCGAGCCGTTCGGGCGTGTCCTTGATCGTGATCGCGTTGGTCGAGGCCACCGGCGCCAGCCGCCGCAGGTCGATCACGATGCGGAGCAGGTCCACCGTCTCCTTCAGGTCCGCGTTGCTCAGGTAGAAGGTCTGCAGGACCTCTTCCTCGTACTCCCGCCGCTTGGCCGCGGTGTCCGGGATCACGGTGATCGTTCGGGGTGCGGTGATCCGGTAGAAGTTCCGTGACGTCGCCGACACGGCCTGCAGGGCCGCCTCGAGCGACGCGTTCCGCAGGTCGATCGTCAGCGGCTGGTCCCGGAACTGCGGGTCGAAGACCACGTTGACGTTGGCGAAGCGGGCGAGCGCCGTGTAGATGTCACGGGTCCCTGCGTCCCGGAACGTCAGGTTCGCCGGCAGCTTGGCGTCGGCCGGCAGCTCGCGCCCGGCGGGGGCCAGCTCGCGCGAGCGTTCGATGAGGGTCTCGAGCTGGGTCTTGCCCTCGCGGGCAACGGCTACCTTGTTTCGCAGCTGCGTGCGGGCGTTGGTCAGCGCGTCCTGGATGTCGGCGCTCGCCGGGTTCAGCTCCGCGGCCAGCTGCAACTCCACGACGGCTTCGTCGAGGCGGCCGCTGCTGGCCAGACGACGGCCGCGGTTGAAGTGGTCGAGCGCGGCCCGCAACTTCACTCGGTCCAGGGCCAGCCGGGCGTCCTTGCTGCTGGGCTGGCTCCGCAGGGCACGGGTGTACTCGACGACGGCCTTGTCGTAGTCCTGCAGCTGCTCGGCCTGCTGGCCGGCGCGCAGCGCGCCGCCGCTGGCGCAGGCCGACGCCGCCAGGGCAAGCGCCAGGATCACGGAAATACGCTCAGTTACGTGTGTTGTCACTGACATCCACGCCGCGGGGAATGACGAATCCGAACTCTTTATCGGAGATGCCCTGATTTTCCTTCAGTTTCGTCAGCAGCAGCGTGGATTCTCCACCCTGCCGATCCCTGGTGGTCAGGGCCCGGATCTGGAAGGTGACCGGGTCTGCGCTGACGACCAGGTAGTCGTACTCCGGTTCGGGGCGCCTGGGAGTCAGCTTGACGGCGATCGTGCCCGGCACGGTGCTCTCGGCGCCGGTGGCCACGAAGTCGCGCGTGATGTCGCCCTTGCCGGCGAGGAACAGGGCTGGAGAGGACGCCTGATCGTCGGGGGGCACGGCTCCGACGATGACCTGGCGGTCGGCAGGAATGTAGGAGTAGATCTTCCGTCCGTCGGAGACGAACTCCTTCCGCTCGGGCGTCGTGTACACCCAGCGCATCCGTCCCGGCTTCTTGACCTTGACGGTGCCCTGCTCGCGGGTCTGCGTGCGCAGGACGCCGCCTTTGTACGTGTGCGTGAATTCCGCCGAGAAGTCGCGCACCCCCGCGTAGTGGTGCTGCAGTGCGCGGGCGACGGCGTCGGCGTTCTGGGGCGCCTGGGCCAGCGCCGCCGCAACGCTGGCGCCCAGCCCGAACGCGGCGATCAGGAGGAGGAGTCGCGACATGGTGGCCACCCCCGGTTGGCCGGCTGGTACAACGATAGCACGCACGCCCTGGCCGACCCGTCCGGGCCCGTCGGCCCCTGGCCGCCCCGGTGACTTCAGCGCCGGCCGCGCTTGCGCGCGACGAACGCGCGGACGTCGTCGAGGTGGCGAGTGTTCAGGACGTGGCTCGGCTCCACCCAGCCGCGCCGGGCCGTGCCGATGCCGAACAGCATCTGCTGGCCGAGCGACTCGTAACGGTGGCTGTCGCTGTCGACGGCGATCGTGACTCCCGCCGCTGCGGCCCGGCGGGCCAGGGCCCCGTCCATGTCGAGGTGGCCCGGGGCGCCGTCCACCTCCATGGCCGTCCCCGTGCGGGCCGCCGCCTCGAACAGCCGTCCGAAGTCGACAGCGTAGCCGGGCGAGTCGCCCGGCCGCCGGTGCGCGGGGTGGGTGATCACGTTCACCAGGGGATGCTCGATGGCCCGCAGGTAGCGATCGGTCAGCCGCGGGCCGTCATGGCCGGCGTCGTCGTGCAGCGACGCGAGCACGATGTCGAACTGCGCGAGCACCTCGTCGGGGAAGTCGAGCGAGCCGTCCGGCATGATGTCGACCTCGATGCCGTGCAGCACCGGCAGGCCGCCGAGGCGCGCGCGCGCATCGTCGATCTCCTTGCGCTGGCGCGGAATGTCGTCGGCGGCCAGGGCGCGTGACGCCCGGGCCCGCTGCGAGTGGTCGGTGATGGCGATGTAGTCGTAGCCGAGCGCCTGTGACGCGTGGATCATCCGCCGCACCGAGTCGCGGCCGTCGCTCCACGTGGTGTGCATGTGGAGGTCGCCGCGGATGTCGAGACTGGAGACCAGCCTGGGCAGCGTGCCGCGCTCGGCGGCATCCACCTCACTGCCGTCCTCCCGCAGTTCGGCGGGAATGTAGGGGAGCTCGAGCGCGGCGTAGAGCGCGCCTTCGTCCGGGCAGTCCACCGGGGCGGCCGCGCGCGTCAGCCTGCCGTCGGCGAAGCGGAGGCCCAGTCGCCCGGCCCGGGCCATCAGACGCTCGGTGTGGGCACGAGAGCCCGTGTGCCAGGCCAGCGCGGCGCCGGCATCTTCCGGCGTGGCGACATGGATCGTCAGCGGGCCCTTGGCGGTGATCGCCGTCAGGGTGGTGGCCGTCTTCTGCGACGGCGCACCCGTGCGGCCGAGGCGCTCGAAGCCGCGCAGGACGTCCGCGTGGACGTCGCGCGGGGCGACGGCGAGCAGGGAGACATCGCCGATATCCGGCGCATAGCGGCGCAGGCTCCCGAGGGGCAGCAGCGAGGCCGCGGGGATGCCCGTGCGTCGCGCCTCGTCCATGGCGAAGGCGGCGATGGTGTGGGCGCGTCCGAGGGTGATGCGTACGGGCTTCACGGGAGAGGCTCGGCCGTCCTATCGGCCACGACGGCGTCTTTCGATTGTCCCCGAACCTGCCGGGCCGGTCCAGGCAATCGCGCCCGGGCCGCGCTCGACCCGATCACGCCTCCGGGCTGGCCGGACGGCCCGCCGAGACGATCAGGCCAAGGCCGATCAGGCCGAGAACGATCTTCCAGGCGGCGATGCCGAAGATCTCGATGTCGGTCGCGGCGATGGCCGCGGCCGCCGCGACGGCGCCGCCGATCAGGGCATTCCGCATGGAGGACCAGCTACGGGCGAGCCGTCAGCGTCGATCGCGACCAGCGACCGCGGCGACGGGGGATGAGGTTTCGGGGAATTTGGTGGACGGCACGAGGATCGAACTCGTGACCTCTGCATTGCGAACGCAGCGCTCTCCCAGCTGAGCTAGCCGCCCATTCCACTGGCGTGAGCCCGACGATCGACGAACGTCCGACTCGAAGGGTGATTGTAGCATGCGCCCTTCGATGGCCGCAACGCACTGGGCCATCGGGGCATTCGACTCGATACGGCGGAAGGGGAGCGGCTATAGTAGGCTCAGGTTCGAACTTCGAACGTGGGCCACGTCGCCCCTTACTCAGGCCAACTGCTCATGCCCACGCTGAAGAAGATTGGTGTCCTGACCGGCGGCGGTGACGCCCCCGGGCTGAACGCGGTGATCCGCGCCGTCGTCAAGTCGGCCACGAATGCCGGGATCGAGGTCTGGGGCCTCGAGGACAGCTTCGACGGGCTCATCTATCCGGAGAAGTCGAGGCGGCTGACCGCCACGGATGTCCGGGGCGTGCTGCGCCTCGGCGGCACGATGCTCGGTACGGTCAACCGGGGCAATCCGTTCGCGCAGCCCATCGAGACGCCCCAGGGCACCTTCAACTACGCCGACCGCGTGCTCGAGATGTTCCACACCATGGGCCTGGACGCGCTCGTCTGCATCGGCGGCGACGGGACCCTCGCGATTTCCTACGAGTTCTACAAGCTCGGCATTCCGCTCGTCTGCGTGCCGAAGACGATCGACAACGACATCGTCGGCACCACGAGTTGCTTCGGGTTCGACACGGCCGTGGCGTTCGCCACCGACGCGATCGATCGTCTCCACACCACGGCGGAGGCGCACCACAGGGTGATGGTGGTGGAGGTGATGGGCCGGTACGCGGGCTGGATCGCGCTGCACGCGGGCGTGGCGGGCGGCGCCGACGTGATCCTCATTCCGGAGATTCCCTACGACGCCGAGAGGGTGGCCGAGTCCATCAAGGCACGGGAGGCGGCCGGCCGGCACTTCAGCATCGTCGTGGTCGCCGAGGGCGCGCGCCCGGTGCACGGCAAGGTGTCGCTCATCGAGGCCGCGCACGGCGGGCACGCGGAGCGGCTCGGAGGCGCGGCCGAACTGGCCGCTCACGAGATCGAGCAGCTGACGGACAAGGAGACGCGCTTCGTCGTACTGGGGCACCTGCAGCGTGGCGGCGCGCCGACCGCGTTCGATCGCACGCTGGCCACCCGCTTCGGCGGCAAGGCCGTGGAGACGCTGCGGAATGGCCTGTTCGGACGGATGGTGGCGAACCACCCGCCCGACATCGTGCCCGTCCCGATCGGTGAGGTCGTCGGTCGTACGAAGCTCGTGCCGCTCGACTACGACCTGCTGCTGACCGCCCGAGCGCTGGGCATCTCGTTCGGCGACTGAGCGGCCCGGGGCTGGACGCGGCCCCGTCGCGGCTCAGTGACCGAGGAGGTCCTGGTCCTTCTTCTTCTGCAGGTCGTCGATGAGCTTGATGTGCTCGTCGGTGAGCTTCTGAATCTGATCCAGGGCCTTCCGCTCCTCGTCCTCCGAGATCGCGTGGTCCTTGAGCAGCTTCTTCAGCCTGTCGTTCGCCTCGCGCCGCACCAGCCGGACGGCGTTGCGCCCCTCCTCGGCCTGCTTGTGCACGTGGCGGGACAGCTCCTTGCGGCGCTCTTCGGTGAGGGACGGGATGGGCACGCGGATCACCTTGCCATCCGTGGCCGGGTTCAGGCCGAGGTCCGACAGGCGCACCCCGCGTTCGATTGCCGAGAGGAGCGTCTGATCGAACGGCTGGATGACGATCATCGCGGGCTCAGGGATCGACAGCGACGCCACCTGGTTGAGCGGCATCTTCGCCCCGTACGCCTCGACCTGCACGCTGTCCAGCAGGGCCGTCGACGCGCGGCCCGTCCGCACGCCCGCCATTTCCCGGCGCACTCGCTCGATCGCACCGTCCATGCGTGGTTTCACCACGCCCACCATTCCCTTGACGTCGTTGAAGTCCATGCGTCACCTAGTATCCAGGCCCCGTCGAGCGCCGCGAGCGGACCGGGCGGGGCATCCCGGCGGGCGGACCGCGCCACAGGGGGCACGATGCCGGCGCCGCACCCCGGCGCGAGGGTTTCGGCTCAGTTGCTGACGGTCGTGCCGACCGATTCCCCCATCACGACGCGCCGGAGGTTGCCAGGCGTCCGGAGGTTGAACACCACGATGGGCAGCCGGTTGTCCATGCAGAGCGAGATGGCCGTGGTGTCCATCACCCGGAGCTGCCGCTCGAGCACCTGCAGGTAGGAAATCCGGTCGTACTTCGTGGCCTGCGGGTCGAGCATGGGATCGGCGGTGTAGACGCCGTCGACCTTGGTGCCCTTGAGGATCACGTCGGCCTTGATCTCCATCGCGCGCAACGCGGCGGCCGTGTCGGTCGTGAAGTACGGATTGCCGGTGCCGGCGGCGAAGATCACCACGCGGCCCTTCTCGAGGTGCCGGATGGCCCGCCGCCGGATGAACGGTTCGGCGACGGCCCGCATCTCGATCGCCGTCACCACGCGCGTCAGCACGTCGTGCTGCTCGAGCGCGTCCTGCAGTGCCAGTCCGTTGATCACGGTAGCCAGCATCCCCATGTAGTCCGCCGTGGCCCGGTCCATGCCCCGGGCGCTGGCGGCCAGGCCACGGAAGATGTTGCCGCCGCCGATCACGATGGCCGTCTCGACGCCCAGGGCCTGGATGTCGCGGACATCGCGCGCGATGCGGGTGACCACCTCGGGGTCGACGCCGAACTGCTGCTCGCCCATCAGGGCTTCGCCGGAGAGCTTGAAGAGAATGCGCTTGAAGACGGGGGCAGGAGAGGGAGCCGAAGGGTCGGATGACATGCGACTGCGAATTATAGCAGCCGGGAGCGCGCCGCCAGGGCCCGTCCCACCGGGTGGGCCCGTCTCTGGTAGAATGCATTCGTTCGGTGGCCGCCCGCCAAGGCGGAGTTCGCCGCAGGAGGTTCTCGGGATGTCCGACTTCACGCAGAAGACGATGGATCGCCGCGGGTTCTTGAAGGGGTCCGCACTGTTCGCTGCCGCCATCGGCTTGGCCGCCGCTCCGGCGTTCGCCCAGGAGGCGCAGAAGCCGGCCGAGCCCGCGAAGGATCAGGCAGGCGAGAAGAAGGAAGAGCCGGCGCGCAAGAAGCTGCTCGACGCCCAGGGGCGCGAGTATCGGGTGTGCGACATGTGCGGTGGCAACATGTACAAGGCCGACAACACCTGGACCTGCGAGCAGTGCGGGTTCAGCTACGTCGAGTAGCCGCGATTCCGCGCGGCTGACGCGTCTCGACGCCACGGCCCGTGTCTTCCCGATGGGGGACGGCGCGGGTCGTTCCACGTACGGGTGCGGGCGGCGCCGCCGCGGCCCCCCGCAGGGTCAACGCTGGGCGCGCATCAGTGCCCGGACGCACGCGTGCGCGCGTGCCACGTCCGGCGCGGATGCCTGCGGGACGCCAGCCAGCGCCTCCAGCGTCGCGTCGAGTTCGTCGAGGATCTCCTCGCCGAGACCGCCTGGGCAGGAGGAGGCCAGGGCCTCCAGGCGTTGCGCGGCCGTGACGCCGTCGCCCGCCGCCGCGCGGGCCAATTCCAGCCGGCACGCCTGCCTCACGTTCTGTTGCGGATCTCGCCGAGCCCCTTCCGCGTAGGCGTCGCGGGCCTCCGCGAACCGTCCCTGCAGCAGCAGCGTGTGCCCCAGGTTGTAGTGGCCGAACACGAAGCCGTCTGCCAGGGCGATGACGCGGCGGAACGCGGCCTCTGCCTCGTCGAGGCGCCCCAACTCACGGTAGGCCGCTCCGAGGTTGTTGACCACCGGATAGCCGTAGGGATCGAAGCGGAGGGCCTGCTCCAGCGCGGCCAAGGCCTCGTTCGTACGTCCGAGCTCCGCGAGCGCGCCGCCGAGGTTGGTGGCGGCGGACGCGAAGCTCGGCATCAACCGCACCGCGTCGGCGAAGGACTCGGCTGCGCGTGCAGTATCGTCCGCGCGCAGCCACAGCTTCCCCCGCTCGAAGTGCACGGCCTCCCAGTCCGGCGCGCTCTCCGCGGCGGCATCGAGCGCGTCGAGTGCGGCGGTCAGGTCACCCGTTTCCATGCAGGCGCTCGCCAGTGCGAGCGAGATGGCCGCGTCGGCGGGGGCGCCGCGGAGTGCATCCGTTGCGGCCTGGCGCCGGCGCACGGGATCCGGCTGCCAGAACGAGGCGGCGAGTGCCTCGTGCTCGGCGGTCCACGCCGGGGTGTCGGGACCGTGGGGCCGCGTGTCCGGTGGCCGACCCCCGACGAGCGCGGGCACCGCGCCGGGGGCCTGTTCCATCAGCGACACCCGCGCCCAGGGGCCGCGTCGGGCCCGAGCCTCGGCCAGGAGGCTCCCGGCGTTGGTCGACAGCGAGGCGGTGACCGTCGTCTCCGGATGCACGTCCAGCCAGTCGAGCCACCGCTGCAGCTGGTAGGTCGCCTGGGTCAGGACCATGCGCGTGCCCGGCGTCTGGTTCGCGGGGAACGCTTCCTCGAGGAGGCCGACGTGTATCCGGGACGGGACCGACGTGCCGGCGCCCGGCGTGACGCGTCTGACGAACGGCCACCATCGTGCGGGCGGGACGCCCATCGCCGAGGGCACCGACGCCGGCGGCGCGACACGCATCGCCCCGGCCGCGGCCGGGAGGCAGGTGACGGTGAGTCGGGACGGTGTGGTCACGCGGGTGAGGGCGCGGGCGGAGCGGACGGCGTGACGGTGGTGGCGCTCCACGCGCGCCTCACCGGCGGGAAGCCGCCCGTCGCCGCGTGCCGCGACGACGGGCGTGGATAGGCTACTCGGTGTCGCCCACACGGAACCGCACGAAGCGGTTGATCTGGATGTTCTCGCCCGTCTTCGCGCTGGCCTGCGCGACGATCTGGGAGATGGAGACGTTGGGGTCGCGAATCGACGGCTGGTCGAGCAGCACGAACTGCGAATAGAAGCTGCCGAGCTTCCCCTCGATGATCTTCTCGAGCACCGCCGGCGGCTTGCTGGAATTCTCCATCTGCGCCCGGTAGATCCCCTTCTCCTTCTCGATGGCCTCGGCCGGCACGTCCTCGCGGCGCACCCACTTGGGGTCGGCCGCGGCGATGTGCATCGCGACCTCCCTGACCAGGTTGTTGAAGTCGTCCGTGCGCGCGACGAAGTCGGACTCGCAGTTCACTTCGAGGAGCACGCCGATCTTGCCGCCCATGTGGATGTAGCTGCCGATCGTGCCCTGGGCCGTGGCCCGTCCCGCCCGCTTCGCGGCCTGCGCGAGCCCGCGCTTGCGAAGCAGGGTGATGGCCTCGTCCATGTTGCCGCCGGCCTCCGTGAGGGCCGCCTTGCACTCCATCATGCCCGCGCCGGTCTTGTCGCGAAGCTGCTTCACCAGGTCTGCCGTGATCGTTGCCATGATTCCTGACTCCGTTCCTGTGGCGCCACCGGAGGCGGCGCGGGAACCCAGATTCCGTACAAAGAAAGCGCCGGCGACAGCGCCGGCGCGGACGTGCGACTGTCGAAGGGCGACCTTACGCGCTGGCCGGTGCCGCTTCGCTGCGGCGCTGCGGCCGCACGGCGCGGGTCAGTCGGGCGGCGGCGTCGGCGGCCGCAGCTTCCTCGGCCTGTTCCTTCGCCTCGTCGGCCAGGCGCGACTCGCGCTGGGAGCGGCCCGCGGCGATGGCGTCGGCCACCTTCGACGCGAAGAGCCGGATCGATCGCAGGGCATCGTCGTTGCCCGGAATCACGTAATCGACCTCGTCGGGGTCACAGTTGGTGTCGACGATGCCGATGACCGGGATCTTGAGCTTGCGCGCCTCGTCGACGGC